>NZ_DAIQAT010000056.1:0-19072 GCF_036781545.1 Tabrizicola sp. | reverse complement strand
TGCTGACCCATGCCAACCTGAACGTCTACTGCACGGACATGGGCGAAGACGGGATCGACCTGGCGAAGCTATACGATTACGACCTGATCCTCCTCGACCTGAACCTGCCGGACATGAGCGGGCACGAGGTCCTGCGCCAGATCCGACAGTCGCGGGTGGAAACCCCGATCCTGATCCTCTCCGGCGCGGATGATACGGAAAACAAACTGAAAGGCTTCGGTTTTGGCGCTGACGACTACCTGACCAAGCCCTTCCACCGCGAGGAACTGGTGGCGCGCATCCATGCGATCATCCGCCGGTCCAAGGGGCACAGCCAGTCGGTGATCAAGACCGGGCGGGTCTCGGTCAACCTTGATGCCAAGACGGTAGATGTCGAGGGCAAGGCGGTGCATCTGACCGGCAAGGAATACCAGATGCTGGAACTCCTGTCCCTGCGCAAGGGAACGACGCTGACCAAGGAAATGTTCCTGAACCATCTTTATGGCGGCATGGACGAGCCGGAATTGAAGATCATCGACGTTTTCATCTGCAAGCTGCGCAAGAAATTGGCCGAAGCCACCGGCGGCGACAATTACATCGAAACCGTCTGGGGCCGGGGCTATGTGCTGCGCGACCCTGCCGGCGGGCAGGCGCGGCTTGCGGCCAGCGCCTGACCTTTACTGTCGCGGGCCCGCCGCCTAACGTCGTCCGGCAGGATGGGGGCGGGCATGGTGGAGAAGGCGGTCGAGGCGTTGACGGAAGCCGAAGCGGGGGAGGAGCTGTCCCGCCTGGCCCAGGCCATCGCGGATGCCAACACCGCCTACCACACGCTCGACGCGCCCGAGATTTCGGATGCCGACTATGATGCGCTGAAGCGGCGGAATGCCGCCATCGAGGCGCGGTTCCCCGGTCTGAAGCGGGCGGATTCGCCCAGCGACCAGGTCGGTGCGGCCGTGGCCGAGGGATTCGGCAAGGTCACGCACCGGGTGCGGATGCTGTCCTTGGAAAATGCCTTCGCGGTAGAGGAGGTGGCCGAGTTCGACGACCGGGTGCGCCGGTTCCTGGGCTTCACGGGAGAGGTGGCCTATACCGCCGAGCCGAAGATCGACGGGCTGTCGCTGTCACTGCGCTATGAAGGCGGGGTGCTGGTGCAGGCCGCGACCCGGGGCGATGGCGAGGTGGGCGAGAACGTCACCGAGAACGCGCGGACCATTGCCGACATCCCCCGGCGCCTGACCGGCGACGCGCCCCAGGTGCTGGAAGTGCGGGGCGAGGTCTACATGAGCCATGCCGATTTCGCGCGCCTGAACGAACGGCAGGCGGCGGCGGGTGACAAGACCTTCGCCAACCCCCGCAACGCCGCTGCCGGATCGCTGCGCCAGCTGGACGCGCGCATCACCGCCGCGCGGCCCCTGCGCTTCTTCGCCTATTCCTGGGGGGAACATTCCGCCCCGCTTGCCGCCACGCAGTTCGAAGCGATCCAGCGCCTCAAGTCTTTGGGATTCCATACAAATCCGCTGACCACCCTCTGCGCCGGTCCCGAGGAGATGCTGGCCCATTATGCCCTGATCGAGGCGCAGCGCGCGACGCTCGGCTATGACATCGACGGGGTGGTCTACAAGGTGAACGACCTTGCGCTTCAATCCCGGCTCGGCTTCCGCTCCTCGACCCCCCGCTGGGCCCTTGCCCACAAGTTCCCCGCCCAACTCGCCTGGACCGAGCTTCTGGGCATCGACATCCAGGTCGGCCGCACCGGCGCGCTCTCGCCCGTCGCGCGGCTGAAGCCGGTCACGGTGGGCGGCGTGGTGGTGAGCAATGCCACGCTCCACAACGAGGACTACATCGCCGGGCGCGACAGCCGGGGCGAGCAGATCCGGGGCGGCAAGGACATCCGCATTGGTGACTGGGTACAGGTCTATCGCGCCGGGGATGTGATCCCCAAGGTGGCCGATGTCGACCTGTCCTGCCGCAAGGATGGCGCGCAACCCTATGTCTTTCCAACGGAATGCCCGGAATGCCACAGCCCCGCCCACCGTGAGGAGGGCGATTCCGTCCGCCGCTGCACCGGCGGCCTGATCTGCCCGGCGCAGGCCGTCGAGCGGCTGAAGCATTTCGTCTCCCGCGCCGCCTTCGACATCGAGGGGCTGGGCGCGAAGCAGGTGGAGATGTTCTTCAGAGACGCCTCCCTGCCGGTGAAGACCCCCGCCGATATCTTCACCCTCGCCGCAAGGGACGCCGCCAACCCCCTGCAGAAGCTGAAGAATCGCGACGGTTTCGGCGAAGTGTCCGCCACCAAGCTTTTCGCTGCCATCGAACAGCGGCGGACGATTCCGCTGGACCGGCTGATCTTTTCCTTCGGCATCCGCCATGTCGGCGAAGTGGCGGCGGGGCTCTTGGCCCGGCACTATTCCAGCTGGGAGGCCTTCGAGGCCGCCGTGACCAACGCAACTCCCGGCAGCGCGGAATGGGACGAGCTGACCTCGATCAACGGGGTGGGCGCAGTCATGGCGCAAAGCCTGGTCGACGCCTTCCAGAACCCGGCGGAACGGGCCGCCATCGACGCGCTGGCCGCGCAGCTGACCATCCAGCCGGTTGCGGCGCGGGGGCAGGTGGACAGCCCCGTCGCGGGCAAGACCGTGGTCTTCACCGGCACGCTGGAGAAGATGACCCGCGCCGAGGCCAAGGCCCGCGCCGAGGCCTTGGGGGCCAAGGTCGCGGGCAGCGTCAGCGCGAAGACCGATCTGCTGATCGCCGGACCGGGGGCGGGGTCGAAGGCCAAGGAGGCGGAACGGCTGGGGGTCGAGACCATCGACGAGGATGCCTGGCTGCGGCTGATCGGCGGATGACCCGGCCCGAGGCCCTGTTTCCGCTCTTCGCCGGGCTGGAGACGCTGCCCGGCGTCGGCCCCAAGGCGGCGAAAGCCTTCGAGAGCCTGGGCGTCACGCGGCCGAAGGACCTGCTCTATCTGCTGCCGCATTCCGGGGTCGACCGCGCGCTGCGCCCCTCGGTGCGCGACGTGGTGCCGCCCGCGACCCTGACGGTCGAGGTGGAGATCGACCAGCATGTGCCGCCGCGCCGGAAGGGCGGCCCCTACCGGGTGCATGTCCGCGACCGCAAGGTCGAGTTCCTGCTGGTCTATTTCCACGCCCGCGCCGAGGCGCTGGCGAAGCTTTTGCCCACCGGCCAGCGCAGGCTCGTCTCCGGCAAGGTCGAGCTTTTCGACGGCATCGCCCAGATGGTCCACCCCGACCATGTCCTGCGGGTCGAGGAAGCGCGGGAGATCCCGGCGTATGAGCCGGTCTATCCGCTGGCGGCGGGCCTGACGCAAAGGCTGGTCGGCAAGGCGGCGCAGGCCGCGCTGACGCGGCTGCCGGAAGAGGCGGAGTGGATCGACCCTGCCCTGATGGCGCGTGAGGGCTGGCCGGACTGGTCATCGGCGCTGAAGGCCGCGCATGGGCCGGACGGACCGGGGGCGCTGGCCTTCACCCATCCGGTGCGCCAGCGGCTGGCCTATGACGAGCTTTTCGCGCACCAGTTGACCCTGTCGATCGCCCGGTCCCGCCTGCGCCGGGGCAAGGGCGTGGTGACGGAAGGCACTGGAGCTTTGCGTGCCAAGGTATTGCAAAGCCTGCCTTATGACCCGACCGCCGCCCAGTCCCGCGCGGTGGCGGAGATCGCCGCCGACATGGCCCAGCCCCTGCGGATGAACCGGCTTCTGCAGGGCGACGTGGGGGCGGGGAAGACCTTGGTGGCCTTCCAGGCGCTGCTCATCGCGGTGGAGGCCGGGGGCCAGGGCGTGATGATGGCGCCGACCGAAATCCTCGCCCGCCAGCATTTCGAAGGTCTTGCGCCGCTCGCCCGTGCCGCCGGGGTGCGTCTGGAGCTTCTCACGGGACGCGACCGGGGGGCGGACCGCGCGATGAAACTGGAAGACCTGGCGATGGGACGGATCCCGATCCTGGTCGGTACCCATGCGGTCTTCCAGAAGGATGTGGAATTCAAGGACTTGCGCGTCGCGGTGGTGGATGAGCAGCACCGCTTCGGCGTGGCGCAGCGGATGGAACTGGGCGCCAAGGGCGCCGCGGTGGACGTGCTGGTGATGACCGCGACGCCGATTCCCCGGTCGCTGGCGCTGGCGACGCATGGCGACATGGATGTCTCGGTGCTGGATGAAAAGCCTGCAGGCCGCAAGCCGATCCGCACCGCCATGGTCTCGGTCGAGCGGCTGGACGAGGTGGTCGAGCATCTGCGCAAGGCAGTGGCCGAGGGGCGGCAGGCCTATTGGGTCTGCCCGCTGGTCGAGGAATCCGAGGTGGTCGACTATGCCAGCGCCGAAGAACGCTTCCGCTCGCTGCGCGCCGCTTTGGGCGACCGGGTGGGGCTCGTCCACGGCCAGATGCCCCCGGCCGAGAAGGATGCCGCGATGGCGCGCTTCGTGGCCGGGGAGACATCGGTGCTGGTGGCGACCACGGTGATCGAGGTGGGGGTGAACGTGCCCAACGCCACGATCATGGTCATCGAGCAGGCGGAGAGCTTCGGTCTGGCGCAGCTGCACCAGCTGCGGGGTCGGGTGGGGCGAGGCGAGGCGGCCTCGACCTGTCTCCTGATGTACCAGCCGCCGCTGAACGAGACCGGCGCCCGTCGGCTGACCACGATCCGCGACACGGAAGACGGCTTCCGCATCGCCGAGGAAGATCTGGCGATGCGGGGCGCAGGCGACCTGATCGGCACCGCCCAATCCGGCCTGCCGCGCTTCCGGGTGGCCGACCTGGAACGGCAGGCGAGCCTGATGGCTCTGGCGCAAAGCGATGCGCGCAAGCTTCTGGTCGATGATCCGGACCTTTCCAGGGCACGTGGCAAGGCCGCGCAGATGCTGTTGTGGCTGATGGACCAGGACCGGGCGCTGCGCCTGATGGGCGTGGGTTGAGGGGTAGAATCGCGCTTCGTTCACGAATGTTCTTAAAAAGTTCTTTACAGGGCGTTGAGGATGTGAGAACAATCCGGCAACAGATCATGGAGAACGCGATGAAAGACGCCATGAAGACCCTGCTGAGCCACAGCCCGAAAGGCGTAATGGAGGATCTGGTCGGGCTCGCCGCGCTGTTCGTGATCCTCTTCGCCGTGCTGTCGCTGCCCGGCCTGACTTAAGGTTTCTGCCCCGCGCTCTGTCCCCCAAGGGTGACGGTCCGCCTTGCCTGGCCCACCGTCCGCCATACCAGACGCGCCACTGCCGCCGCCATCCCTTTGGATGTGCGGCGGTTTTTTCTAGGCTGCAGCCTGCGCGGCCTCCATCGCCTCGCAGACCGCTTCCAGCGCCAGCAGGATCGAGGCGTGCCGGTTCTTGTAGTCGCGGGCGGGCAGCAGGACTTCGTAGCCCTGGAACGGCGCGGCGGGGACCGGGCCGCCCTCTTTCAGCATGGCTCGCAGGGCGTCGCGGGCGGCTTGCAGCTCGGGGAGCGTCCGGCCGATCACCACCTCTCCCAGAACGGCCGCCGAGGCCTGGCCCAGAGCGCAGGCCTTCACGTCCTGGGCGAAACCGGCGATGCGGCCGTCCTCCACCACCACATCCGCCGTCACCGTCGACCCGCAGAGGGGAGAGCGCCGCCGCGCCGTGCCCTGCGGGGCGGGAAGCCGCCCGAGATGCGGGATCCCGGCGGCGAGGCCCAGGATGCGGGTCGAGTAGAGCTTGATCAGGTCGCTGTCGCTCATGGCGTTTCCTTGCGTTCCCGCATATGTAGACCCGCGCCGCCCGCCTGCCAAGGAGAAGCCCATGCCCTTCGATCCGGCCACACTGACCTATGATGCGGCGGGGCTCATTCCCTGCGTGGCGCAGGATGCGGCGTCGGGCGAGGTGTTGATGCTCGCCTGGATGAACGCAGCCTCGGTTGTGGCGACCCTGGAGACCGGGCGCGTCACCTACTGGTCCCGGTCGCGGGGGGCCTTCTGGGTGAAAGGGGAGACCTCGGGGCATCACCAGCGGCTGGTGGAACTGCGGCTGGACTGTGACCGGGACTGCCTCTTGGCGCTGGTTGAGCAGGAGGGGCCGGCCTGCCATACCGGGCGGAGGTCCTGCTTCTATACGGCGGTCCGGGGCGGCGAGGAGGTGGAGATCATGGCGCCTGTCCACGCGCGGGCACCTTGAGCGGTGCTGGAAAATCAAGGGCTTGTCCGCGGACGTTAACGATCTGGTAACCCGACCATGCGGCGGATGTCGGCAGGCGTCGCCCCCTCGGCCCGGTATTTCGACAGCGCGCGGGCATCGTCCCGCTTGGCGAGCCGTTTGCCCTGATCGTCGCGGATCAGGTGGTGGTGGTGGTAGATGGGCGTCGGCAGGCCGAGGAGATGCTGGAGGATCACCTGCACCGGGGTGAAGTCGAACAGGTCCTCGCCGCGGATCACATGGGTCACGCCCTGATCGGCATCGTCGAAGGCCGAGGCGAGGAAATAGGCGACGATGTCCTCGCCCTTGCGGGAGAGAACCACATCGCCGATCTGGCGCTGCGCCTGGTCCGGGTCGATGCGGTGACGGCCCGCATGGGTGGGGCCGGTTTCGGTGAAGCCGAGGTCAGCCGCGAGCGCTCGCAGGGCGGCGGCGAGGTCCAGTCGCAGTGCATCGCCTGGCAGGCGGCTGGCCATCGGTCGGCCTCGGCAGGTGCCGGGATAGACGTTGAAGGCCACCCCCTCCTGCGGGGCGACAAGGGCGGCGCGGATGTCGGAACGGGTGCAGGAGCAGGGATAGAGGAGGCCCGTCGCGACCAGGGGCTCCAGCCGGGCGTTGTAGGCGGCGATATGTTGGGACTGGCGGTGGATCGGGCCGTCCCAGGCAAGACCAAGCCAGGCGAGATCGCTCTGGATCAGTTCGTCGTATTCGGGTTTCGAGCGTTCTAGATCGGTGTCTTCCATCCTGAGCAGGAACCTGCCGCCCGCAGCCCGCGCCATGTCATGCGCAAGGATCGCGGAATAGGCGTGGCCGAGATGCAGGGGGCCGGTCGGGCTGGGGGCGAAGCGGGTTACGAACATGCGACCCGGTCCCGGGCCTCACCCGGGACCTCTCCTGTCCATGCGGGTTGATGGCGAGGCCCCGGATCAAGTCCGGGGCGGGGTTTCCCCCGGGGGCCGGTCAGGCGTTCAGCCATGCGGTGAAGGCCTCTTTCGCCCGGTCGGTATAGGCCTTGTAGCGGTCGTGCCGACCCCGGCGGCCACCCTTGGCGTCGATCGGGGGGAAGAGGCCGAAGTTCACGTTCATCGGCTGGAAGGTTTTCGCCTCGGCCCCGCCGGTGATATGGGTGACAAGCGCTCCCATCGCGGTTTCCGGGGGCGGCGGCGGAAGCGCGCGCCCGAGAAGATCGTGCGCGGCCATTTGTCCGGCCAGGAGGCCAATGGCGGCGGATTCGACATAGCCCTCGACTCCGGTGATCTGGCCTGCGAAGCGTATATACGGGCGCGATTTCAGCCGCATCTGCGCGTCCAGCAGCGTGGGCGAGTTGATGAAGGTGTTCCGGTGGATACCGCCAAGCCGGGCGAAACTGGCATTCCCCAGCCCTGGAATCAGCTTGAAAACAGCGGTTTGCGCGCCGTATTTCATCTTTGTCTGGAAACCGACGATATTGTGCAGCGTCCCGAGCTTGTTGTCGCGGCGAAGTTGCACCACGGCATAGGGCTTCACGTCCGGCTGATGGGCGTTGGTCAGGCCCACCGGCTTCATCGGCCCGTGGCGCAGCGTCTCGCGCCCACGGTCCGCCATCACTTCGATGGGGAGGCAGCCGTCGAAATAGCCCGCCGTTTCGCCCTCGTGGAACTCGGTCTTCTCGGCGGCGAGGAGCGCGTCGATGAAGGCTTCGTACTGGTCGCGGGTCATCGGGCAGTTGATATAGGCGCGTCTCTCGTCCTCGGTCTCGCCCTTGTCATAGCGGCTTTGCAGCCAGGCGACCGACATGTCTATACTATCTGTATATACAATCGGCGCGATGGCATCGAAGAAGGCGAGCGCCTCGGCCCCGGTTGCGGCACGGATGCTTGCTGCCAGCGCAGGGCTGGTCAGCGGGCCGGTGGCGATGATCCAGTTTCCGGATGAGGGAAGTTCGGTAACTTCTTCATAGGACGTTGAAATCAGCGGATGCGATTTCAGGCGTTCGGTCACGGCAGCGGCGAAGGGGTCACGGTCGACAGCCAGCGCGCCGCCTGCCGGAAGCCGGTGTTTCTGTGCCATCTCCATCACCAGACTGCCCGCCTGCCGCATCTCCCAATGGATCAGGCCGACGGCGTTGCGTTCGTGATCGTCGGAGCGGAAGGAGTTGGAGCAGACCATCTCGGCGAAGTCGCCGGTGCGGTGGGCGAAGGTGCCCACCTTGGGCCGCATCTCGTGCAGGACAACGGGAACGCCAAGGTTCGCGGCGGCCCAGGCGGCTTCGGAGCCCGCCATGCCGCCGCCGATGATGTGAAGCTGTTCCATGCGGGCGATGTAGCTTTGCGGGGCTGGCGTTGCAAGGAGGGGCGCTGCCCCTCGCGCTGGCGCGCTCACCCCGGGATATTTGCGGACAGAAAATTCGCCTGGCGTTCGGATTCGATTTCGGCGGGCGTCAGCGGGCGACCAAGGGCGGCGGCCTTGAGGAAGAATCCGGGGGCGGGATGGCCATCCGGCGAAAGGCGCTGGCGGAGGAGGGCGGCGCGGAAGGGTTTTCCCTGGGCCGCGTCCTCCTCCATCAGGGCTTCGAGGTCGCGCGTAAGGTCGGCCATGCGCAAACCCAGCGCGCGCGCGAGGTCGCCGTAGGTGATGGTTTCCCCGGCGAACGCGAGGGCCGCGAGGCGGGTTTCAAGGCTTGCGCTGTTCAAGGGCGGTAGCGATGCGTTCGAGAAGGTCGTTCTGGCGCTGTCGCTGAGCGGTCACCTTTCGGCTCATGACGGCCATCACAACGGGCATCGCAGCGATTGCGACGACATAGACCCAGCTCGTCCAGTGCATCATTCCTCTCCCTGATCCGCCACGCGGGCGACCGACACCACTTCCTCATCCGCTGCCACGGCGAAGACGCGGACGCCGCCCGCCGAGCGCGAGCGGAAGCTGACCTGCTCCACCGGGGTGCGGATCGACTGGCCGGTCGAGGTGGCGAGCATGATCTGGTCGGAAAGGTCGACCGGGAAGGAGGCGATGATGCGGCCGCCCCTCGGCCCCGGCGAGATCGCCTTGACGCCCATGCCCCCGCGGCCCCGCACCGGGTAGTCGTGGCTGGAGGAGAGCTTGCCCGAGCCGCCCTTGGTGACGGTCAGGATCAGATCCTCGGCCGCTGACATCTGAGCGTAGCGCTCGGGGGAAAGCTGGCCTGCGGCGACAGTTTCCTCTTCATCGTCGGCCTCGTCCTCGGTGATCCCGGCCATCAGGCGGCGCTGTTTCAGGTAGGCGGCGCGTTCCTCGGGCGTGGCCTCGAAATGGCGGATGATCGACATGCTGACGACATGGTCGCCCTCGGCCAGCCGGATGCCGCGGACGCCGGTCGAGCCGCGCGACTTGAAGACGCGGATCTCGGTGGTGGAGAAGCGGATGGCGCGGCCCGCCTCGGTCACCAGCATGATGTCGTCGTTCTCGTCGGCGATGGCGGCGTTCACCAGCGTGATGCCCTCGGGCAGGCGCATCGCGATCTTGCCGTTGCGCATGACGTTGGTGAAGTCGCTCAGATCGTTCTGCCGCACGTCGCCGTCCGAGGTGGCGAAGACGATCTGCAGGTTGCCCCAGTCTTCCTCGGGCACGTCCACGGGCATCAGCGCGGCGATGGAGATGCCACTTTGAATGGGCAGGATGTTGACCAGAGCCTTGCCCTTGGCGGTGCGGCCCGCGAGCGGCAGGCGCCAGGTCTTCAGCTTGTAGACCATGCCGTCGGTTGTGAAGAACAAAAGCCAAGTATGCGTATTCGCGACGAAAAGCGTGGTGACGACATCGTCGTCCTTGGTCTGCATCGAGGCCAGGCCCTTGCCACCACGGTTCTGGGCGCGGAATTCGGCCAGGGAGGTGCGCTTGATGTAGCCGCCCGAGGTGATGGTGACGACCATGTCCTCGCGCTCGATCAGGTCCTCGTCCTCCATGTCGCCGGACCAGTCGGTGATCTCGGTGCGGCGGGGGACGGCGAAGAGGGCCTTCACCTCGCGGAGTTCGTCCGAGATGATCGCCATGATCCGGTCGCGGCTGCCAAGGATGTCGAGGAAATCCTTGATCCTGGCGGCCAGTTCCTCCAGCTCGTCGGTGATTTCCTTGACCCCCATCGCGGTGAGGCGTTGCAGCCGCAGGTCAAGGATCGCGCGGGCCTGCGCTTCGGAGAGGTTGTAGGTCCCGTCGTCATTGATCGTGTGCGAGGGATCGTCGATCAGGCGGATATACGCGGCGATGTCATGGGCGGGCCAGCGGCGGGTCATCAGCTTCTCGCGGGCCTCTGCCGGGTCGGCGGAGGCGCGGATCGTGGCGACAACCTCGTCGACGTTGGAGACCGCGACGGCGAGGCCGCACAGGATGTGGCTGCGCTCGCGCGCCTTGCGAAGCTCAAAGGCAGTGCGGCGGGCAACAACTTCCTCTCGGAAGGTAATGAAATGGCTGAGAAAATCACGGAGGGTCAGCTGCTCGGGCCGCCCGCCGTTCAAGGCCAGCATGTTGCAGCCGAAACTGATCTGCATGGTCGAGAACCGGAAGAGCTGGTTCAGCACCACGTCGGGCGTCGCGTCGCGTTTCAGCTCGATCACCACGCGGACGCCGATCCGGTCGGATTCATCCGCGATCCCGGCGATACCCTCGACCCGCTTCTCGCGCACCAGTTCGGCGATCTTCTCGATCATCGTCGCCTTGTTGACCTGATAGGGCACCTCGTCGATGACGATGGCCCAGCGGTCCTTGCGGATTTCCTCGATATGGGTCTTGGAACGGATGATGACCGAGCCGCGCCCCTCAAGATAGGCCTTGCGCGCGCCGGAGCGGCCGAGGATCTGGCCGCCGGTCGGAAAGTCGGGGGCGGGGATGATCTCCATCAGCGCTTCCATGCTGATGTCGGGGTTCTCGATCATGGCGAGGGTGCCGTCGATCACCTCGCCCAGGTTGTGCGGCGGGATGTTGGTGGCCATGCCGACCGCGATGCCGCCCGCGCCGTTGACCAGCATGTTCGGGAAGCGGGCAGGCAGGACGGTGGGCTCCTTGTCCTTGCCGTCGTAGTTGTCCTGAAAGTCCACCGTTTCCTTGTCGATGTCCGACAGAAGAAAGGCGGCAGGCTTGTCCATCCGGACTTCGGTATAGCGCATCGCGGCGGCGTTATCGCCATCCATCGAGCCGAAGTTGCCCTGCCCATCCAGCAGTTTCAGCGACATGCTGAACGGCTGCGCCATGCGGACCAGCGCGTCATAGATCGCAGAGTCACCGTGGGGGTGGTATTTCCCCATCGTGTCGCCGACCGGCCGGGCCGATTTGCGATAGGACTTGTCATGCGTGTTGCCGCTTTCGTGCATCGCAAAGAGGATGCGGCGGTGGACGGGTTTCAGCCCGTCGCGCAGGTCGGGGATCGCACGGCTTACGATCACGCTCATCGCATAGTCGAGATAAGCGGTCTTCATCTCGGCCGAGATGTCGACCTGGGGGCCATGCCAGCTGGGGCGCTCCGGGCTTTCTTCTTTCTTGTCAGTCTCTTCCGGGGTATCGGCCATGAGGGCGCGCGCCTTCCTTGCGGGATCAAGATTTAGCAGGCGGGAAGATACACCATCCCAGCTATGGGGTGCAATGGCGGCTGCGGCCAGAGCTGGCAGCCATCAGTGTCGAATGACAAAATATTGTTTTCATTGATTTTTATAATGGGCGTGGCATGATTCTTTGGCAAGGTCCCGGAAAAGGAGGATCGGAATGATCGGGCAAGAGACGGAACTGATGCTGAAGGGCTACGGGTTGACCACGGCAGAGCTTTACTACCGGATGCCGGATTATCGCAATGTTCTCAACAGCTTCATCTGGCAGGAGTATGATCTGGCCCCGGATTACCCCGCGCTTTTCCGCTTCATCGAGTTCTGGCAGGAAAAGATCGAGGGGCCGCTGCATTCGGTACGCTTCACCCATCGCAAGCTGATCGCGCCGGGAGAGTGGCGCAATGTGGTGGGGGAGTTCCGGCTTCACTAACTCGCAACGGCCGCGAGGCATGGCACAGACCGGGGGCGGGTCTCCGACGTCGACGACCCCCCTTCGGTTGGAAACAATCCGCACATTCAGGTCAGGGTTGTGGCGAGCGTATTTACAACGAATCTACGGCGTGTATATACAAACGCAAGATGTTTGAAGCTGACCCCGGCAGCCGACAAGATAAGGGGTCGATGCTATTTCGACCGCGTCGGACGGTCGAACACCTTTTTCCCCATCAGGCTGCCGACAAGATCGACCATCAGCCGCGCGGTCATGCCCCGGTCGTCGAGGAAGGGGTTCAACTCCACCAAATCCAGCGAGGTGACGAGGCCGGATTCGTGCAGGAGCTCCATCACCAGATGCGCCTCACGGAAGGTCGCGCCGCCGGGAACGGTGGTGCCGACGGCGGGGGCGATGGAAGGGTCCAGGAAATCCACGTCGAGGCTGACATGCAGCATCCCGCCCTCGCTGCGGACCAGATCGAGGAATTCGCGCAGAGGGGCGACGAGGCCACGTTCGTCGATCACCCGCATGTCGTTGATGAAGATGTCGCGTTCCTGCATCGCGGCCTGTTCGGCCGGATCGACCGAGCGGATACCGAACATGCAGATGCGGTGGGCGGGGACGGCAAGGGGGAAGGGCGGAAAGGCGTCGAACCCCTCGCGGCCCGCGATATAGGCCAGGGGCGTGCCGTGCAGGTTGCCGGAGCTGGTGGTGAGCGGCGTATGGAAATCGGAATGCGCGTCGAGCCAGAGAAGGAACAGCGGGCGGTTCTGGCGCGCGGCGAAGGCGGCGGCTCCGGCAGCGGAGCCAAGGGCAAGCGAATGGTCGCCGCCGAGGATAATCGGAAAGCCGCCCTGGCTGAGGGCGGCGTCGACCCGGTCCATCAACAGCGCGGCCCAGGCGACGGTTTCGGAAAGATCGTGCACGACAGGATTCGGGCAGGTGACGTCGGGCAGATCGGAAAGTGCAAGGTCGCCCCAATCCTCGACGGCATGACCCTCGGCGGAAATCTCATGCGCAAGGCCCGCGACGCGGTAGGCGGCAGGCCCCATCAGGCAGCCCGCGCGTTTCTGCCCGCTGTCGATGGGGGCGCCGATCAACATGATGCGGGTCATCGCAATCCTTTCTGTCTCAGGCGGCGGGAACGGCGCGGGGGGCTGTCTGTGTCGCTTTCCCGGCAACCTCTGCCTGCGGGACCTTAGCGACGGTGGCCACGAAATGCAGCGAGCGGTCGAAGACCAGCCCGAAGGGCGCCGGATAGATGCCCAGGCTCTGCTCCCAGCGCAGGGGCGCCACGCCGAGGCGGGCGAAGATCGCGGTCCATTCGGCGCGCGTCAGGTAGTTGTAGGGCAGGCGGACATCATGGCCACGGTTGCCGACCCAGTCCATCAGGCGCAGCGTGGGCCCGGCCAGGAGACCCTCGCGCAGGTGGTCCTTGATCACCACGCCGCGTCGGGCGACACGGACGCATTCGGCCAGCACGGCGGCGGGATCGTCGGTATGGTGCAGCACGTCGCAGATGGTGACCCAGTCGAAGGCGCCGTCCGGGAAAGGGATCGTCTGGCCGTCGTAGACCTGGGCCGGAATGGCGACGCTGGGGCGCAGGAAGACGTCGATGCCCTGGAAGCTGGTCTTCGGGTTCAGCTGCATGACGGCCTGGGCGAGTGTGCCGTCGCCACAGCCAACATCGAGGACGCTGCCCCCGGGCAGCTGGTCGGCGATATGTCCGGCCAGGACGCGGATGCGGCGGCCGAAGACCATCCGGGCGTGAAGCGCGTTCAGCGCCTGTTTGGTCATGTCGCACCTCTGGAGCGAGTGTCGGCGGGGGCAGACCTGAAATTGCCAGTCATGGCGTCAAACTCTCTTTTCCTGCGAGGCAGGTTCCTTGGTCCAGCCGCCTCTCCGCACGGTCGGGCGAGACTAGCATCATGCCCAGGCCCATACCAGCCTTCGGCGGGTGGCTGGCGAGGGGTCCAGGAAAGGGGGCGCGGCGGAAGGGCGCAGGGCTTTCGCCCGCCTGCCGGGAGGCCTATCATGGGCGCAACGACAGGAGCATCCGGATGATCGTCGAACTTGGGCATTTCGCGCTGATCCTGGCGCTGATGGTGGCGGTGGTGCAGGCCACGCTGCCGATGTGGGGGGCGCATGTCGGCGACCGGCGGCTCATGGCGCTGGCGGGGCCGGCGGCGGGGCTACAGCTGCTGCTCATCGGCGGGTCCTTCGCGGCGCTGACCTGGGCCTTTGTCGTCTCGGATTTCTCGCTGGCGGTAGTGGTGTCGAACTCGCACACGCTGAAGCCGATGCTGTACAAGGTGAGCGGGGTCTGGGGGAACCATGAGGGCTCGCTCCTTCTCTGGGTGCTGATCCTGGCGATCTACGGGGCGGCGGTGGCGGCGTTCGGGGGCGGGCTGCCGGTGCGGCTGAAGGCGCGGGTGTTGGCGGTGCAGGGGCTGATCGGGGTGGCGTTCATGGCCTTCCTCCTGATCACCTCGAACCCGTTCTGGCGGCTGGCGATGCCCCCCCTGGACGGCGAGGACCTGAACCCGCTGTTGCAGGACCCCGGCTTGGCCTTCCATCCGCCGTTCCTGTATCTCGGCTATGTCGGGCTTTCGATGGCGTTTTCCTTCGCGGTGGCCGCGCTGATCGAGGGCCGGGTCGATGCCGCCTGGGGGCGCTGGGTGCGGCCCTGGACGCTGGCGGCCTGGATCTTCCTGACCATCGGCATCGCGCTGGGGTCGTGGTGGGCCTATTACGAGCTGGGCTGGGGCGGGTTCTGGTTCTGGGACCCGGTGGAGAATGCAAGCTTCATGCCCTGGCTGCTGGCGGCGGCGCTGTTGCATTCCTCGATCGTGGTGGAGAAGCGGGAAAGCCTGAAGGCCTGGACGATCCTGCTTGCGATCATGGCCTTCGGGTTCAGCCTGATCGGCACCTTCATCGTGCGGTCGGGGGTGATCACTTCGGTCCATGCCTTCGCCAACGACCCGGAGCGGGGGATCTTCATCCTGATGATCCTGGGCTTCTTCACCGGCGGCGCGCTGATGCTGTTCGCGGCCCGCGCCGGGGCGATGGAGGCGCGCGGGGTCTTCGCCCTGGTCAGCCGGGAAAGCGCGCTGGTGGCGAACAACATCCTTCTGTCGGTCGCGGCGCTGGTGGTGTTCATCGGGACGATCTGGCCGCTGGTCGGGCAGATGTTGCTCGGGCGCGATCTAAGCGTGGGCGAGCCTTTCTTCAACGCGGCCTTCACGCCCTTCATGGTGGCGCTGGCGCTGATCCTGCCGCCGGGGGCGATGCTGGCGTGGAAGCGGGGCTCCATCGGGCGGTCCTTGCGGGGGCTGCTGCCGGTTCTGGTGCTGTCGGTCGCGCTGGGGTGTCTGGCCTTCGCCATGCAGACCGGGCAGTCGGCGCTGGGGCCGGTGGGGCTGGCGCTGGGGGCCTGGGTGGTCTTCGGGGCGCTGGCCGACCTTTGGGCGCGGACCGGGCGCGGCGAGATTTCGGGGCGGCTGGCCCGGCTCACCCGGCTGCCCCGGGCGGACTGGGGCAAGGCTACGGCGCATCTGGGGCTGGGGGTGACGATCTTCGCCGTCGCGGCGATGCATTCCTGGAAGGTCGAGGACATCCGGGTGGTGCGGCTGGGGGAAAGCTTCCCCTTGGGCGCCTACGAGGTGCGGTTGGACCGGGTCGACGAGGTGCAGGGGCCGAACTACACCTCGACGATGGGCCGGATGACGGTGACGAAGGGCGGGGCGCTGGTGGCGGTGCTGAAACCCGAGAAGCGGATCTATCCGGTGGCGGGGATGCCGACGACCGAAGCCGCCATCGATTTCGGCTTCACGCGCGACCTGTATCTGGTGCTGGGCGACCGGCAGAAGGACGGCGGCTGGGCGGTCAGGAGCTACATCGAGCCCTTCGCCAACTGGCTGTGGGGCGGGGCGCTGCTGATGGCGCTGGGGGGCGGGCTGTCGCTGAGCGACCGGCGCTACCGGGTGGCCGCGGGCGCGCGGCGGGTGCCGGTCGGGGTGCCGGCGGAATGAGATGGTTTGGAAAAGGCGGTGCGTGCAAGCACGCACCCTACGTTTTCGCCCTGTTCCTCGCGGTTGCGCCCGCTTGGGCGGTGCAGCCGGACGAGATGCTCGCCGATCCGGCACTGGAAGCCCGCGCCCGCACGATCAGCCACGACATCCGCTGCCCGGTCTGCCAGGGCGAGACGATCGACGATTCGAATGCCCCCATCGCCCGCGATCTGCGGATCATCATCCGCGAGCGGCTGGTGGCGGGGGACAGCGACGCGCAGGTGGTGGACTACATCGTCGCCCGCTATGGCGAGGGGGTGCTGTTCAACCCGCCCGCCAAGGGGGTGAACCTGGTGCTGTGGCTGGCCGGCCCCGCGCTTCTTCTGGCGGGCATCGCGGTGGCGGTGACGGCGGGACGCCGCCGCAAGGGGACCGAGGTTACGCTGTCGGCAGAGGAAGAGGCGCGGCTGCGCGAGATATTGAAGGAATGACCGAGTGGTGGGTTGCACCCACCCTACATTCGACCGCCCCGTGACGTGGCGTTCGTCTTGGCGTCGGCTGCCCTCTGGTTAGGGTGGCCGGAAACGCGGGAGGGCGGCGCATGGGCGATCTGGTCACGGTCGAGGTCGAGGGCGGTATCCATCGGATCACGATGAACCGGCCCGAGGTGATGAACGCGCTGAACCGCGCCATGCGCGCCGACCTGCTGGCCGCCTTGCGGGCGGGCCATTCCGCCCGGGTCATCGTGCTGACGGCGACGGGGCGCGGCTTCTGCTCGGGGCAGGACCTGTCGGACGCGCAAGGGCTGGATGCCACGGGCTTCGAGACGATCCTGAACGAGGAATATGTCCCGATGATCCGCGCGATCACCGAAGCGCCGGTGCCGGTCATCGCGGCGGTGAACGGGGCGGCGGTCGGGGCAGGGGCCAACCTCGCGCTGGCCTGCGATCTGGTGATCGCCTGCGAAAGCGCGGTCTTCATCCAGGCCTTCACCCGGATCGGCCTGATCCCGGATGCGGGCGGCACCAGCTTCCTGCCGCGCCGGGTGGGCCTGCAACGGGCGATGGGTGCGGCGCTTCTGGCGGAGCCCGTCAGCGCCCGGCAGGCCGAAAGCTGGGGCATGATCTGGGAAGCGGTGCCCGACGACCGCTTCGCCGAGGTGGTGGCGGCGCGGGCGGCGAAGCTGGCGGCCGGGCCGACCGGGGCCTATGCCGCGCTGAAGCAGGCGCTGCGCGGGGCTTTCGACCAATCGCTCGAAACGCAACTGGCGCTGGAGGCCCGGCTGCAGGGCAGCTGCGGGGAAAGCGCCGACTTCCGCGAAGGGGTCGCCGCCTTTCTGGAAAAGCGCCCGCCGCAATTTCGGGGCGCCTGAGGAACCGATCCTGTCGTCCGGCGTTAGGGCTCTGGGGCCGTGTCCGGAGGTGGGGAGGGTCTGCAATGATCTGGGACGATATTCTGGCAACCGTGCTGCGCCGGGGCGTGCGCGACGGCGCGCTTGACCTGACGCTGGCCGACGGCTCGACCCGACATTTCGGTCCGGGCGGCGCACCGGAAGTCGCAGTTACCCTGCACGATCCCGACCTGCCGCGGAAGTTCCTGATGCGGCCGGATCTGGCCATGGGCGAGGCCTATATGGACGGGCGGCTGACGCTGCGCGACGACGACATCCGCAGCCTGATCACCTTCGCATTGCGCAATGTCCGGGGTCGCAAGCTGCCCGTGCCGCTTCCGCAGCTGGCCGCGCTCTGGGCCTGGGCGAAATCCTGGGCGATCTGGAACCGTCTGGGCGTCGCGCAACGCAATGTGGCGCATCACTACGACATCTCGCCCGAGCTCTACGGCCTCTTCCTCGGCGAGACCAAGCAATACACCTGCGCCTATTTCCGCCGTCCCGAGATGACGCTGGACGAGGCGCAGACCGCGAAGATGGCACATATTGGCGCGAAGCTTCTGCTGAAGCCGGGGATGCGCGTTCTCGACATCGGCTGCGGCTTCGGCACTCTGGCGCTGACGCTGGCGCGCGATCACGGGGTGCACGTGACCGGCATCACGCTGTCCCAGGTGCAGCTGGCCGAGGCACGGCAAAGGGCGCGCGAGGCGGGGCTGGAGGGCCAGGTGGAGTTCCGCCTGCAGGATTATCGCCGCGTGACCGAGCGTTTCGACCGCGTGGTCTCGGTCGGCATGATGGAGCATGTCGGCCTGCCGCATCTGCGCACCTATTTCCAGAAGGTCGCCGACCTGATGCCCGAGGATGGCGTGGCGCTGATCCATTACATCGGGCGCTGGTCGCCGCCGAACACCATCTCGCCCTGGTTCAACAAATACATCTTCCCCGGTGCCTATTGCCCCACGATCAGCCAAGCGATGCGGGTGGTCGAGAAGACCGGGCTGATCCTGTCCGACCTCGAGGTCTGGCGCGGGCATTACGAGCGCACGCTGCAGGAATGGCTGAAGCGTTTCGACCGCAACATCGACCGGGTGCGCCAGTTGCAGGATGACCGCTTCGTGCGGATGTGGCGCTACTACCTGCAATCGGCCGAACTGAGCTTTTCCGAGGCCTATCTGGTGATCCACCAGCTGCAACTGGCCAAGGCGCGCGGCACCGTGCCGATGACGCGCGACTACCTGTATCCGGCGCGGAACAGCTAGGCGCCGCGCTTCAGACCCGCGACGCCGGTGCGCGCGATCTCGACCAGGCCCAGCGGGCGCATCAGCTCGGCAAAGGCGTCGATCTTCTCGGGCGTCCCGGTCATCTCGAAGACGAAGCTTTCCAGCGTCGAATCGACCACGTTCGCGCGGAAGATTTCGGCCAGGCGCAGCGCCTCGATCCGGTGCTCGCCCTTGCCCTGGACCTTGATCAGCGCCAGTTCGCGCTGGACCGACGGACCCTCGGCGGTCAGGTCCTGAACGGCATGGACCGGGACCATGCGGGAAAGCTGCGCCT
>NZ_DAIQAT010000055.1:0-19250 GCF_036781545.1 Tabrizicola sp. | reverse complement strand
TGGCCGGGAGCCGCGATGGGGCTAATGTAGCAGACCCGAAACACATAAGGTGTTCAGTCCCGGCATCTGGTGGATTGGGTCGAGGATGAATCGATCCGGCTCTGATGTCCAGATTTTGCAGATATATTCGTAGGGTGCCAGGCCGCCGAGCGTCTTCAGCCGGCGTGCGAAGTTGTAGGCTGCGAGTAAGTCCGCGAGGTGGGTCCGCAGCTGATCGTGGCTGTCGTAGTGGAAGCGCTTGACCGTGGCGTCCTTGATTGTCCGGTTCATCCGCTCGACCTGGCCGTTAGTCCAGGGGTGGTTCGGCTTGGTCAGCCGATGTTCGATCCCGTTCGCTTCGCAGATCATGTCGGAGCGCATTGGCCGGGAGTAGATGGTGTTCCTGTTGCATGGCTGCTCTGCGAACTGAATGCCCCTCACCATTGTCTCTCGGACCAATGCCGTTCCAATGGCCCGATCGGTCAAGATGGTGTGGACCTGGTAGGGAACGGCCTCGAGCAAGTGCTGCAGGAACTCCCAGGCGATCTTTCTGTCAGCTGTTGCGACGAATTGCGCGACGGCGAACTTGGACGTCCGGTCTATTCCCACGAAGAGAAAGAGCTTGCCCTCGGCGGTCTGCACCTCGGCAATGTCAATGTGGATCGAGCCTGCGTGTTCGCCACCGGTTCGAGAACCGCTGGCGAGGGCCGATGGGGTAGCGCTTGAACTTCTGACCCTTGGGCTTGTCACCTTCGACATCCGGCAGGCGCGAGATGTCGTGACGCTGCAGGCAGCAATGCAGCGCCGACCGTGTCGGGTGCGGGATCGAGGACTGGAAAGCAAAGAGGCAGTCATCCAGCGGCAGCAGCGTGTGCCTTCGGAAGGCAACGATCATCGCCTCCTCGGTCTCGGACAGAACCGTCGAGCGCGGTTCCCTCGGTCCGGTCTTCACCTCTACCGTCGCACGCTTGCGCCACTTCGCCACCGTTTTGGGGTTGATACCCAGCTCCCGGCTCAGTTGCGCGAGCGAAGCTTGCGATCGCTGTATTGCTGCTCTGACGGGGTGCGTGGTCGTGGCGCTGCCATGACGAACTTGTCCCAAAGTGCTTCCTTCCATTCCCAAGAAAGAATCGCACCATCAAACCGTGGGATCAAACAACTAGCATACTGGTTTCCTCTGACAATGCCCTCGGGGCTCATCCTTAAGCTCGACGGGCAGAGCGACCGGTCATGTCGAGCGGCGGAGCACGCCCTTGCCCCGCCTCGACCCAGTTCGTCTGCCGCCGTATCCTTACTTAGCCATGAACGATAGAGGACAGCGTTCGCAGCGTTCCCGCCATATCATCGCGTTGGAAAACATTGCGCCCGAACATCAGACCCGACGCGCCACTGGCGATGGCCTGATGTGCAAAGGCTGCAAGTGCCGCATCGTCGCTGCCGCTCGCGCCTCCGGCCACGGCGACCGGGGCAAGGCTTTGTGCTGCGACTTTGGCAAAGCCAGCGGGGCCGCACCAGTCGGTCTTCAGGATATCGGCCCCCAGTTCTCCTGCCATGCGGCAGTTCAAGCTGACAATCTCGGGGTCATCGGCGGCGGCAAATCCGCCCTTGGCGGCCATCGCCTCGATCACATGCACAAGGCCAAAGCGGCGGCAATCGCGGGCGACGTCGGCGCAGATCGTGAAGCAGGCGGTTTCTTGCACCGGATCGTTGTTGCAGGTGAACAGATAGGTGATCACCGCCTCGGCGCCCATCTGAACCGCCTCTTCCACCGAAACGACTTGCCGGGTCTGCACATCGGCATAGCCGGTGGGCGTGCCCGTCCGCCACATCGTGGTTTGATCCAGCCGCAGGATGATGGCGGGGCCGCCCTCGAACCGTTTGTGATGGCGGGCAAGCAGACCCGGGCCAACAATGACCGCCTCCACACCCGCGCTGTCCATTGCATCAAGCACGGGGCCGGGGTCGGCAATGCCATGTGCCGGGCCGATCATCATGCCGTGATCCATGGGCAGGCACAGCATCCGCCCCGATGATTTGCGAAAGAGCCGCGCCATCCGGCGGGCCTTGCCAATTGCAGTCATATTCTTCTCCTTTTGATCGGTCCTGGCGGCGTCAGACCAGTTCGAAATTCACTCCGGCCTTGCGGAACTGATCGAGGTTGGCTTGCGGCACATCCCCCGTCAGCAGAACCAGATCGAAGTCGGTGATCTGGGCGACATAGTTCAGAGCTGTGAACTGCAGCTTGGTCGCATCAGCCAGAAGGATGCGCCGCCGCGCGATCTCCATCATCGCCTGCTTGGCGCGCACCACGGTTTCGTCGGGGGTGTACAGCGACAAGCCCTGGATCGTCGTCGTGGACAGGATCGCCACATCGACGTGAAACGAGCGGATCGTCCGTTCGCAGGCATTGCCGAAGTATCCGTTGTAGCCCGCATGATAGCGGCCGCCGGTGGCAATCAGGTCGATGTCGGGGACTGAGCGCAGCCGTTCGAGAATCGGGACGGCATTGGTGATGACCGTCAGCGGCGCCATCTCTTCTATGTAGTCGCAGATGTGATAGGTCGTCGTACTGTCGTCGCAGACGACGGCATTTCCGGGCTCAAGCCGGGCCACCGCCGCCTTTGCCAGCCGGCGTTTCTCCTCGATCTGCTTGCGGCCACGGAAGTTGTAGCTGCTTTCGAACAGAAGCGATTTCTCGGCCGAAACGGCACCGCGCAAGCGGCGCACGAGGCCTTCCTTTTCCAGCTCGGCCAGATCGCGATGGACAGTCATCAGGCTGACGCCCAGTTGTTCTGCCAGATCGCGAATCTGCACCGTGGCGCCGCTCATGAGGATCTGAAGGATTCGCGAGCGGCGACGTTCCGACTTCGAAAGTGGCTCTGCGCCGTCCGAAATGTTGTCTTCCACTGACATCTCCAGGTCCGAATCTAACATTTATCCTGTCATCTAACATTTATAATGATATGTCCAGACAATACTCCGCAACCGCCTCTGGGCGACTGCCTTCGCAAGAAGATCACTCAACTATCGAAAATATCGACATATTTTATCAAGTAATCTTGTCTGCAAGCGCCGCCAAGCGCCGCAATGCAGCAGAAAAAGCTTTCGTTCCAGCTATTAAAAACAAATTTTATGATTAATATAACAAAAATGTTGATCGAAGCGCGGAGCTGTTGTTAAGTGCGGCCATGGGGTGATTGGCTAGGCAGAAACAGCCGAGACCCCGTCAGGGAGGAGAAACGAAATGAAATATCGCAGCGCGCTTCTGGCGTCTGCGGCAGTGGCTTGCATCCTTGGTGCAGCCGAGACTGCCCGCGCCGAAACCACCCTTACGTTCGTCTGGCACGCCGGCACTTGCGCCGACGCGCTGGTCAACATCGCCAAGGACTATCCGGACAAGTCCGTGGCCATCGTGCCGGCTCTGGTGCCCTATGGCCCGGAATGGCACAACAAGATCGCGTCGGAATTCGCGATCAAGGGCGATGCCTTCGACTTTGCCATGTGGGACAGCCAGTCCACCGCCGAATTCGCAGGTGGCGGGCATGTCGTGAAGATGAACGAAATCTTCGACCAGTCGTCCTATCTCAAGGCCGATCTGTTCCCGGCCGCCTCGCTGTCGCGCTATGGCGAATATCCCGACGGTTCGGGCAACTTCTATGGCCTGCCCGCCAACCAGGACGCTTACGGCCTGATGTACCGAAAGGACCTGTTCGAAGATCCCAAGGAGCAAGAGGCCTTCAAGGCCAAGTACGGCCGCGATCTGACGGTGCCCGAGACCTATCAGGAAGCCATGGAAGTGGCGGAGTTCTTCACGCGTCCTGATCAGGGGCTGTATGGCTGGGGACAGATGGGCGGCCGGGACTATGACTTTGCCACCACGGCCTCGAACAGCTTTCTGTGGTCGTTCGGTGGCGAACTCTACAACCCCGAGACCATGGAGGTTCAAGGCTATCTGAACTCGCCCGCGTCGATCGACGGCGTTCAAGCCTATGTCGACATGTTCAAATATGGCCCGCCCGGCTCTGGCAACTGGGGCTTTGACGAGGTGAATGCTTCGTTCCAGCAAGGCCAGTTGGCGATGGCGATGCAATGGTTCTACTTCAACGGTTCGAACGCCGACCCGGCGGTGAACAAATTTGCCGATGGAACGGCATTTGGCATCCTTCCGGGCGCTGTCGGGCGTGACGGCAAGTTCCGCCGCCAGTTCTCGGTCGGCGGGCAAGGCATGGGTATCAACAAATACTCCAAGAAGCTGCCTGAGTTGCAGAAGTTCATGGAGTGGTACTTCCAGCCCGAACAGCAGGCCCGCTACGCCGCCGTCTGCCAGACCGGCCTGAAGGCGGTTCTGGAAAGCCCGGAATGGCAGGGGTTGAACAGCTACAACAAGCAGTTCTCCACCGCCCTTCAATACCTGAACGACTACTGGCACCTGCCGGAATACCCCGTCCTGCTGGACATCCTGCAGGAGGAAGTGTCGAACGCGATCTCCGGCTCGAAGACGGTGGAACAGGCCCTGACCGACGCAGCCAGCCGCCAAGAGCGCATCCTCGAACGGGCGGGCTACAAGATCGACCGCAAGGACAGCGCCCCCGAGGTGCCCGACACGGTGATCTCGCCTGTCGGTCAGGACTCGGTGGTGCTGGTCAACAACTGATCATGGCCGGGGCCGCCCCGACGGCGGCCCCGCCCTTTCCCAGTCCTTCAACCGATCCAGCCGAGAGATTTCATGTCTGAACCGCGCGCGCGCTCGGCCCATCTGGGACGCTGGCTATTGCTGGCCCTGCTGGCGCTGTACACGATCTACAACCTCGGGCCGATCCTCTGGTTGATGCTGTCTTCGCTGAAGGGGCGTGCCGATCTCTTCTCCATGCCGCCCAAGCTGTTCTTCACCCCTGATCTTTCCGGCTATCAAAGCGTCTTCGGTCTGGGTGCGGCGAAAGACACTGCCTCTTCGGTCGGCGTGTTCGATTCGCTAGTGACAAGCGTTCTGGTCTCGACCGTCGGCACGGCGCTGGCCGTCATTCTGGGAACGCTTGCCGGTTATGTCTGCTCGCGTTTTGAATTTCGGGGCAAGGGCGATTTCATGTTCTTTGTGCTGTCCACCCGGATGCTGCCGCCTGTCGCCGTGCTGGTCTTCTATCACATGATGTTCGCGCGGCTTGGACTGGCAGACACACGGCTGGGCCTGATCCTGATCGCAGTCTTCGTCAACGTCGGCCTCGCCACATGGATCATGAAAGGCTTTTTCGACGGGGTACCGAAGGAGGTGGAACAGATCGCCATAGTGAACGGCTATACACGCCTTTATGCCTTCCGCAGGCTGGTCCTGCCGATGGTGAAGGGCGGGATCGCCGCAACGTCAGGCTTCTGCTTCATCTTTGCCTGGAACGAATTTGCCTTCGCCTCGATCCTGACAACCACACAGGCGAAAACTCTGCCGGTCAAGATTTCCACCGCCTCGGGTGCCACGGGCATCGAATGGACTCAGATCTGCGCGGCGGGCGTGGTGTTGGTCATCCCGGTCCTGATCTTCTTCTACCTGATCCGCAAACATCTGCTGATGGGCATGACCTTTGGTGTGCTGGGGAGGCGCTGATGAAACCTGCATTGCAACCTCGGTCGACCGGAACCGGTATGGTCATCGGCTTTCTGACCCCCACGGTTCTTCTCCTGCTGTTCATGGTCGCCTATCCGATCTGTTCGCTGATCTACTACAGCTTCCACGACTTCTCTGCCCTGAACCCGGACAAGGGGATGAACTGGGCCGGGCTGGCGAACTATGAATACCTTCTGTCGGACACCGGTATCTGGCAACGCTTTGTCTTTACGGGAAAGTTCGTGTTCCTCTGCGTGACGATGCAGATGCTGCTGGGGATTTTCGTCGGATATCAGCTTCAAAAGACCTTCCGGGGACGTGACCTTCTGTTCACTGCGCTGATGCTGCCGATGATGCTCTCGCCGGTCGTGGCGGGGTTCCTGTGGCGCTACATGCTGAACTCGGAATGGGGAGTGGTGAACTATCTGATCACAGCCTTCGGCGGGTCCAAGGTCGATTGGCTGGGCCAGGCGGGGCCTGCGCTTTGGGCCGCCGCCGTGGTCGATACCTGGATGTGGACGCCGTTCATCGTCCTGCTGGCAACGGCCGCCTTCCGCGGCATTCCCGACACGATCTACGAGGCCGCCGAGGTTGATGGCGCCAGCCCGGCCTATGTGTTCTTCCGCATCACCCTGCCGATGTCGGCGCCAGTGCTGTTCATCGCGCTAATCCTGCGGCTGATCGACAGCTTCAAGCAATACGACCTGTTCGTGGCGCTGACCGGCGGGGGGCCTGGATCTTCGACCGAGACCGTGTCCTTCGCCGTCGCCAAAACCGCGTTCTCCTACTTTTACACCGGCGAGGCTTCGGCGCTGGCGGTGATCCTTCTGTGCATCATCATGGGGCTTGCGATGATCCTTGTGCGTCACCTTTCCAGCATGGGAGTGCGCGACTGATGGCCCGGATCGAGTTGAAAGACCTGTCCATCAGTTTTGGCGGCTTCACGGCTGTGGACGATGTGAATCTGACCATCAACGACGGAGAGTTCGTCGTCTATCTAGGCCCCTCGGGCTGCGGTAAGACGACGACGCTGCGGGCGATTGCCGGGCTTCAGGGAACCACCTCGGGCGACATTTTGTTCGATGGCAAACGGGTGAATGACCTGAAACCCAGCGAGCGCAACATCGCCATGGTGTTCCAGTTTGTCTCGCTTTACCCGCATCTGTCGATTGCGGAAAACATCGTCTTCCCGCTGAAGGCGCGCGGCGTGGCCAAGGCCGAGATCGCCCGCAAGCTGGACTGGGTGACCGAGATCTTCGCCCTTGGGGACGAGTTGAAACGACGGCCTGATGCCCTGCCGCCAGGCGCGCGGCAAAAGGTGGCACTGGCCCGCGCGGTGATCCGCGAACCGGCGGTGTTGCTGCTGGATGAACCTTTATCCGCGATTGACGAGCAGTTTCGCGAGGAAATGCGCTGGGAGCTTGGGCACCTGCAACGCAAGCTGGGGGTGACGACGATCTATGTCACCCATGACCAGCGCGAGGCGATGTCTCTGGCCGACCGGATCGTTCTGATGAACCAGTCACGCATCGTGCAGGTAGCCGAGCCGGGGCAGTTGTTCTTTCAGCCCGCCAGCGTCTTTGCCGGGCAGTTCATCGGCTCTCCCTCGATGAACCTGATCGACCTTGTTCCCGTGGCAAGTGGATTGCGGCTGGGCGACAGCCCCGTGGTTCTGACCGAGGGCGAGTTGCCGGCCGGTCTGGCCCGGTCGGACCGGCCGCTGCGGCTGGGCGTGCGGCCACGCGATCTGCGGCTGGTCGAGGGGCCGGGGCACCAATTGCCGGTCGAGGATGTTTTCTCGGTCGGGCGAGAGCGGTTCTTCACGTTCCGCATCGGTGGGACGATCCTGCAAGGCACGGATCACCGCAAGGACAGCGCTGATGGCAGCGTGGTTTTCGCGCGCGAGGGGCTGATGTTCTTTGATGCCGAGACTGGATTGCGCGTCAACGGTCTGCGGGTGGCGGCATGAGCGCGATGCTGGAAATCCGTGGCCTGAAAAAGGCCTATCGCGGCAAGCCCGCGCTGAAGGGACTGGACCTCACGGTCGAGAACCATGAAATCCTTGCCTTGCTTGGCCCGACCGGCGCAGGCAAATCCTCGACCATGCTGGCGACGGCCGGGCTGATCGTGCCCGATCAGGGGACGGTGTTCCTGAACGGGCAAGATGTGACCGGGGCAGAAGCCTCCAGCCGCGACGTGTCTATCGTGTTCGAAGGGTTCAACCTTCTGCCGGTGCTGAACGTGCGCGACAACATCGCCTTTGCCCTGCGGTCGCCAAGATATCGCGAGGACGAAGATGAGATCGCCCGCCGCGTGACGCGCACGGCAGATCTACTGCGGATCGGCCATCTGCTGGGTCGCGACACCGGCACCCTTTCGGGTGGCGAAAAGCAGCGCGTGTCGATTGCCCGCGCGCTGGTGCGTCGTCCGGCCCTGTATCTGCTGGATGAACCCCTGTCGGCGCTGGACCTGAAGCTGCGCGAGGGGCTGCGGGCCGAGTTGCGGCAGATTCATCGCGAGCATGGCACAACCATGCTTTATGCGACGCATGATTATCACGGCGCGATTGCGATTGCCGACCGTATTTCCATCGTGAATGACGGGCGGGTGCTGCAAAGCGGGCGGATCGACGAAATCTATGCCCGCCCGGTGGATGCCTTTGTCGGCCGCTTGATCGGCAGCCCGTCGATGGCGTTCTTTGCCGGTGAACTGCTCGACAATGCCGTGCATCTTCCGGGATGGGAGGCGCCGATTGGCCTTGCCGGGTTTGGTGAAATTGCCGGTCGGCCCCGCCTGGTCAGTCTGGGCATCTGGCCCGACGACATCCTGTTGGGGGATGAGGGGACCCGCGGCACGGTCTATGCACTGGACAACCGGGGGTATGAGGCTGCGGTGCAGATCGAGACGCCCGCCGGGTCGTTCCGCAAGGTGCTTGACGACCACCGCGCGCTGCAACAGGGCGATGCGGTGCGGTTCACACTGAAATCCGGCGCTGGGTTTCTGTTCGACGCGGCGACCGGCGCCCTGCTGTCACATCAGGAGGGCAGGGCATGACCACCGCCTATCGTGTTGCCAGCGTGCTGATCGTTCTAGGCTTTGTCATGCTGTGCCAGCCCTTCACACATGGTCTGTTCGTCTGGGGATTTCCGCTGCTGCTTTGTGGCGTGATCCTGTTCATGATCCTGGATCATATCCCCGAACGTGCGCCCACCAAGGAGGACAGCCATGGCTAAACCTGCAAAGAAAATCCTGAACGCCCCGCGTCGTGCCGTGACCGAGATGATCGACGGTCTGGTGCTGGCCAGCGACGGACGCACCCGCCGCCTGTCCGGTCTGGACGCAATCGTGAAAACCGACCTTGCGGATGGCAGACCCGCATTGCTGATCGGTGGCGGATCCGGGCACGAACCGCTGTTCCACGGCTTTGTCGGCGACAATATGGGCGATGGCGCGGCCTGCGGCCAGTTCTTCGCTGCCCCCGCTCCGCATATCATCTACGAAACGGCCAAGGCGGTCCATCGCGGCAAGGGCATCCTGTTCCTTTACGGCAACTACGCCGGGGACAACATGAACTTCGATATTGCCGCCGAGATGCTGGTGGATGAGGGCATCGACGTGCGCACCGTGCGCGTGGCCGATGATGTGTCCGCCGCCCCGCCCGAGCGCAGCCATGACCGGCGCGGCATCGCTGGCGACCTGCTGATGATCCGTATTGCCGGGGCAGCCGCTGCCACCATGGACAGCCTCGACGAAGTCGAGCGCGTAACCCGCAAGGCGGGCGGCTGGGTCCGGTCAATCGGCGTCGCAATCTCGGCTGGCTCCATCCCCGAGACCGGAAAACCGACCTTCGAACTTGCCGATGACGAGATCGAAGTGGGCATGGGCGCTCATGGCGAAGCCGGAACCGTGCGCCAGAAACTCGTTCCGGCAGATGAACTGGCCGACCAGATGATCGGGCGCATCCTTGACGACCTGCCTTTCTCGGCCGGTGACGAGGTGGCACTGCTGATCAACAACCTTGGCGCGACAACCATGATGGAGATGCTGGTCGTCAACCGCCGTATCCGCGAGGTTCTGGGCGAGCGCGACATCCATGTGCATCGGACGGATGTCGGCACCTGGCTGACGGTGCAGGAAATGGCCGGGTTCTCGATCACACTGATGAAACTGGATGACGAGTTGAAGCGTCTGCTCGACATGCCTTGCAGGTCGGTCGGTTTCTCGAATTGGGAGGGCAAATAATGCCGGAAAACCTGGACAAAGCCGGTGCAGCCGCGATGCTGCGCGGCGTCGCGCGGGCAGTGATCGACAAGATGGACGTCCTTACCGACGCTGATCTCGCCACCGGCGACGGCGATCACGGCATCGGCATGCGCCGCGGATTTGAGGCAGCCCTCGCGGCGCTTGAGACCGAACCGTCAAGCATAGACGCCGCATTCCGGGCGACTGGCATGGCCATCATGGCCAATACCGGAGGTGCCGCCGGTGCGGTATTCGGGACAGTGTTCACCGCAGGCGCAAAGGCATTTGCCGGGCAAGACGTGATCACCGCCGACAGCTTTCGCCAGTTTCTGGCTGATGCCCAGGCTGCTGTGGCCAAGCGCGGGGGCGTCGTCGAAGGGCAGAAGACCATGCTTGATGCGCTGGCCCACGCCGCCCGCTCGGCTGCGGACGAGGCAACCTTGATAACCGCCACCGCACAGGCCGCCGAAGGCGCGCAGCGCGGGGTCGACGCAACAAAGGATATGATTGCCACCACCGGCAAGGCCCGCAGCCTGGGCGAACGCAGTCTGGGCCACCCGGACCCCGGCGCGATTTCGGTGGCGATCATCATGGCAGCGATACGGGATCATGTGGCGGCCTGAGTGGCCGCAGGAGGATGAAAATGGCGGATCTTGACGACATCAAGGATGGCAAGGACTGGGGGCAGGATCGCCCCGCCGACACCAGCCGGTTCTATTTGAAAGGGGCCGCGCACCATGACTGGGGCATGAAGGCGCGGATGGCACAGATATTCCGGCCCGAAACCGGGCGCACGCTGATGCTGGCCTTCGACCACGGTTATTTTCAGGGTCCGACCACGGGTTTGGAACGGATCGACCTGACGATTGCGCCGCTGGCCCCCTATACTGATGTGCTGATGTGCACCCGTGGCGCGCTTCGCGCCTGTATCGCACCCGAGGTGAAGAAGCCGGTGGTCCTGCGTTGCTCTGCGGGCAATTCGATCCTGACCGAATTGTCGAACGAGCTGGTGGGTGTTGAGATTGACGACGCGATCCGGCTGGGGGCCAGTGCGATGGCGGCGCAGATCTACATCGGTGCCGAGTACGAACACAAATCCATCGCCAATGTGGTCAAGCTGATCGACACAGGCACGCGCTATGGCATTCCCACGATGGCCGTGACCGGCGTTGGCAAGGACATGATCCGCGACGCCCGCTATTTCGGGCTGGCGACCCGGATCGCCGCCGAGATCGGAGCGCAGTTCGTCAAATCCTACTATGTCGATGAGGGCTTCGAAAAGATCACCCTCGGGTGCCCGGTTCCGATCGTCATTGCCGGCGGCAAGAAGCTTCCCGAGCGTGAGGCGCTGGAAATGGCTTACCGCGCGATTGATCAAGGTGCGGCGGGCGTGGACATGGGGCGCAACGTGTTCCAGTCCACCGATCCCCAGGCGATGCTGAAAGCGCTGGAAGCTGTGGTTCACCACGGCGCGACAGGCGAGGTGGGACATCAGGTGTTCCTCGATCTGGAACGGCGCCAGGCCGCCTGACAGGCAGAGACCAAAGACAGACGCGGTTTGGCCCCCTCCGGGGGCCAGGCCACGGGGGCGGTCTATTTGCAAGGGAGGAAGCAATGCGCAACCTGTGGAATGAAGCGGATGCCGCCAGTGCGCAGGATGGGCTCGCCTTGCGGGCCTATTCCTCGCGCCTGATCGGTCGCGATCCGGCCCTGGTTCTGCACGGCGGCGGCAACACCTCGTACAAAGGCATCGTGGTCGACCTCTTCGGCCAAGAACAGTCGGTCATCTGGGTCAAAGCCTCGGGCTTTGATCTGGGTCGGATGGGGGTCGAGGGCTTTACCGCCCTTGCCCTGCCCGACCTCTTGCGGCTGGCCGAACTGGAGAGCCTGTCAGATACGGATATGGTGTCCGAAATGAAGCGCGCGCGGCTGGACCCCGCCGCTGCCGCTGCCTCGATCGAGGCCATCGTCCACGCACTGTTTCCCTTCCCCTTTGTCGACCACTCGCATGCCGATGCGGTTCTGACGCTGTCGAACGGCGGCGGGCGGGCCGTCTTGACGGGGGTCTACGGGGATCGTGTCCTGATATTGCCCTATGTCAAACCGGGCTTTGACCTTGCGCGGCAGATCCGGGCGGCGCTGAATTCACCGGGACTGGCAGGCTATGACGCCATCATTCTCGAGCATCACGGGGTATTCACCTGGGGGCAGACGGCCCGCGCATCCTATGACCGGATGGTCGAGATCTGCGGCATGGCCGAAAGCTGGATCGACGCGAACCTGCCCCCCCTTGCTGAGGTGCCGCCGCCAGATACCGCGCCCACCGATGTGGCCTTCCTGCGCGCCCAAGCCTCGGCGCTGGCCGGGCGGGCTGTTCTGTCCCTGCCTGCCGGTGCGGTGCCGGTGGACGAGATTTCCGGTCTGGCGGAGCGCTCGCGCCACGGCACACTGACGCCGGAGCATGTCATTCACAACAAGCCTTTCCCGGCCATCCCCGACCGGGATCTGACCCTGACGGGATTTGCCGACGCCTACCGCGCCTACGTCGTACGCGCCGCCGATCCTGGCCTTGTGCCACTTGCGCCCTATCCGCATTGGGCGATCCTGCCGGATGGTTCCGTGCGGACCTTTGCCCCGACGCTGGCCCGCGCGCGCGTTTCGGCGGATGTCGCCACGGCCAATCTGCGCGCGCTGCGGCATGCCGCGGCCTTGGGTGGCTGGCAGGGCCTTACCGAACCTGACCTGCGGGCCCTGGAATACTGGGAACTGGAGCAGGCCAAGCTGAAAGCTCAAGGAGCACTGCCGCGGCTTGCGGGCAAGGTCGCCGTGGTCAGCGGCGCCGCAGCGGGTATCGGGCGGGCCTGCGCCGAAGCGCTGCGTGACCGCGGGGCCGTCGTGGTGGGTCTCGATATCGACGCCAGCCTATGCGACCACATGAATCTTCCGGGATATGAGGGGCTGACGGTCGATATGACTCGCGAGGCAGCCGTCAGCGCCGCCCTGGCGCGGGTGGTAAGCTCATATGGCGGGCTGGACATCCTGGTATCGAACGTCGGCATCTTCCGAACCGGCGCTCCGATCGATCAGCTGACCGACGATATCTGGGACATGACGCTGGCCGTCAACCTGTCGTCGCACCGGAAGCTTCTGAAGCAGGCTGTCCCCTATCTGAGACACGGCGTCGACCCGGCGGTGGTCTTTATCGGATCACGCAACGTCGCCGCGCCCGGCCCCGGTGCAGCAGCCTATTCGGTTTCCAAGGCGGGACTGACCCAGCTGATGCGGGTTGCAGCCCTTGAGTTGGCCGCGACTGGGATCACGGTCAACACCATCCATCCCGACGCGGTCTTCGACACGCGTCTCTGGACCGAGGAAGCCTTGCAGACATCGGCTCAGCGGTATGGCCTCACCGTCGATGAGTACAAAACCCGCAATCTGATGGGGGCCGAGGTCCGGTCGTCAGATGTTGCGCGGGCGGTCGTGGCATTCTGCGACGGAACCTTTGCCCGTACGACGGGAGCGCAAATTCCGGTGGACGGGGGGAACGACCGGGTGATTTGAGCGGTGTTTGGGAGTGAGTTCGCACTCTCTTTACAAGAGGATGAAGCTCTTCGCGGACCCTGCCCCCAAGGCACCTAGCATGGACCACAAAGCGGAGAGGCCTTCCTGCCACCGATGTCGTGGATGTGTGACCTCGAAAAGCCCCTGCATCCTCCCTCGCCAGCCGGGCATCGCTGGCCTAACCCCGGAGGCTTGCCTCCCACTCCCGACGCAAAATGGCATATTGCATGGTGTTCTCGTAGATCGGCTGGCCGGCCTCGTCGTCTCCGAAGGTCACATATTCGACGAACACGCCCTCCTTTCGCATTCCAAGCTTTTCGCAGAGACGCTCGGAAGAGGAATTGTGGTCTTCGACATAGGCATAGAGGCGACGGATACGCGGTTGGCCGAAAAGATGTGCAAACAGCGCCTGCGCCGCCTCATATGCATAGCCCCGGCCCGCAAAGGCCGGGTTGAAGTTCCAGCCAACGGAAACCGAATCCCAGCCGGGAACGTCTTCCCTTTCGGAATGCGCGAACAGGTCGCCGATCAGCATATCGCCATCCTTCAGGCAAACGGCGATCTGGCCGTCATCTCCGCTCCGCTTTGCCACATCGGCCTGGGCCGCCTCCATGTTGGGAAGAGCTTCATCAAAGAAGCACGCGGCGACAGGCTTATGCATATACTCGAACAGCGCCTGGGCGTCACCGGGCCCAAAGTTGCGCAGGACAAGTCGTTCGGTCTGGATGGTCCTCATCTGGCGGGCTTTCTTGAGGTGGTGTCTGGTCAATCCTGATTTCCGGGGCCTGATCCAGGATAGCCGGTGTGCGGGAGGACCGCGACACCGTCCGGTGCACTTTCAGCATCTCATATGTGGTCTTTTGCACCTAATGCGCGCAGGCTACGAAGAGTGTAGGGCACGCCAATAGACAGGTTTAGCCGACCTGTTTCCCCGTCTAGGAGAGGTCGGCCCATAGCCGCCGGTCGACCTCGAACTATGCTGTGCGGCGGCGTTCCCGGAAGCGGCCGTTCGGCGTGTGACGCAGAAATTCACCCGTCACGAGGTCGGCGTTCCCAGTCTTAAACTCGTCACCGGGAAACCGGCCAAACTTGTACTCTCTCGGGCAAACGGCGGTTAGTTGTCGGCCACCCACGCCTGAAATTCAACCGTGTTGACCTGCGTTCGAAAATGCCGCGTATGATCTGGTTTGCCATGACGGAAACGTAGCTGCAAACTGTGGTGCCGCGCAAGGTAGTGTGTGCGGCATTTTGTGCGTCAAAATGTGCGGCAATATCGCGGAGTCGGGCAAAACGATTTACAAATTATCCAGTTATTACAGTCACTTAACGGATAGAATATGTGGAATTTTGGCGGACAGTGAGGGATTCGAACCCTCGAGACGGTTCCCCGCCTACACACTTTCCAGGCGTGCGCCTTCGACCACTCGGCCAACTGTCCGTCGGGGGCTGATACCCCGGCTTTGCCGGGCTGTTCAAGGGGATATCTGCCCCCTGCCCCGAAATCGCTGTGCTCAGGTCAATCGCTGCGCTCAGCCCAGCATGATCGCTGCGCTCAGGCCAGCGTGATCGTCACCCGGCGGTTCTGGCGACCCTTGTTCTCGATCCGGCCGATCTCGACCCGGCCGATCTCGCCCGTCTGGCGGACATGGGTGCCGCCGCAGGGTTGCAGGTCGACCAGCGTCTCGCCGTCGGTGATCCGCACCAGCCGCACCCTGCCCTGCCCCGTCGGCGGGCGGACGGACATCGTCTTCACCAGGCCTGGATTGGCCAGAAGCTCCGCGTCGGTGATCCAGTCGTCGCTGACTGTCAGGTCGCGCGCGATCAGGCTGTTCAGCGCCTCTTCCAGCGCGGCGACATCGCCGGGGGGCTCGGGCATGTCGAAGTCGAGCCGCCCCTTGTCCGCGCCGATCTGGCCGCCCGTCACCGGCAGCGGGATCACCACCGACAGAAGATGCAGCGCGGTATGCACCCGCATGTGGCGGTGGCGGCGGGTCCAGTCGACCAGCTGCCGCGCCGGGGCGCCGACCGGGGGCATGGCGACCGGCTCGGCGGGAACCAGCGCGATGCCGTCCCCGACCTTCAGCGCCGTAGCGATCGGCACCCGCGCGGCGCCCCAGTCCAGCACCCCGCTGTCGCCGGGCTGGCCACCACCGGTGGCATAGAAGACCGAGCGGTCGACCAGGATGCCGCCCTCCGGGGTGTGGCCGGTGATCCGGCAATCGGCGGCAGTCTGGTAGGCATCCGCGCGGAACAGCAGTTCGGTCATCGTTCGGCCCCCTTCACATCGCTTGCCGGCCCGGGAGACGCGGGCTTCCGCCCGGCCGACGTCGCCTTGACATCCTGCCCCAAGTCCTTCTGCGCCAAGTCCTTTTCGACCAGACCCGCCAGCGCCAGCACTGCATCGGCCGCCCTCATCGGGTCCGGCGCGGCGGGGGGCGCGGGCGGCGGGACGATGGGGATACCCTCCTCGGCAAGCCGCTGCTGGATGCGGTGGTTCATGTCGCTGCGCACCTGTACCCCGAAATTCACGTCGCGCAGGATCACCCGGATCTCGAAGTTCAGCTGGGTCGCGGTATAGCCCATGAAGGCCACCATCGGCGGCGGGTTCAGCACCGCCAGCGGCTGCTCCTCGGCGATCTCGCGCAAAAGCTTCTCCACCTTCCGACTGTCCGACCCCAGCGCCACCGCGACCGGCACGATGATCCGCCCCGACAGGTTGAACCGGGTCCAGTTCGTCACCCGGCCGGTGATCAGGTCGGCGTTCGGCACGATCACGTCGTTGCGGTCGAAGGTCTCGATCCGGGTTGAGCGGACCGAGATCGCCCGCACCTTGCCCTGCACGCCGCCGACCTCGATCCAGTCGCCCTCGCTGACCGGGCGCTCGACCAGGAGGATGATCCCCGAAACGAAGTTCGACACGATGGTCTGAAGACCGAAACCGATCCCGACCGACAGCGCCCCTGCGACGATGGCAAGCCCCGACAGGTCGATCCCGGCGGCGTTGATCGCGATCAGCGCGGCCAGGAAGATGCCGACATAGCCGATCCCCGCCACCAGCGCGGTCTGCCCGCCCTGATCCATCCGCGTCTTCGGCAGGATCGTCGTGCGCAATGCGCCCTGGAAGAGCCGCGTCAGCATGTAGCCGATCACGAAAATCGCGGCGAAGATCATGAAATTGCTGGGAGAGATCGTCGTGCCGCCCAGCGAGAAGCCTTCGGTGAACCGCGTCCACAGCTCGGTCAGGTCGGAAAACCGCGCACCCCAGATCAGCGCCAGAACGGGCAGCGAGGCGATGGACAGCACGAACCCCGCCAGGACCGGCACCAGCGCATCGCGCCCGGAAATGTCCTGCCTGGTGATCAGCATCCAGGCATCGCCGATCAGCCGTTGCAGGATGAAGAGAAAGGCCACCAGCGCAGAGGACAGCATCGCGGGATAGATCACCGCCTCGGCGGCCTGGACATAGCCGAAGCCCGCCAGCACCGGGCCGAGGGCGCCCAGCACGCTCAAGCCTTGCGCCAGAAGCTGGATCAGCCGCAGCGCGTAGCTCGCCCCCTTGTCGTCGGCCTCGCGCGCCTTGCGCAGGGTCCGGCCCAGCCGCATCAGCACCAGGCCCCCGGTCAGAAGGATCGGGAAGGACATGACCGCGGTCGTGGCATCGGAATAGGCCTGCGCATCCATCGCCGCGGCGCGCAAAAGGTTGGCGGCGATCACCAGCCCCATCATCACCGACAGGAAGCGCCCCTCGGCCCGGCGTTCCGGCGGCAGGGGCAGGACCGCGCCCTCGCCCTGTATCCGCGGAAAGACCCGCGCGCCCAGCCAAGCAGCGGCGAAGACCACGAAGCCCGCGAAGGGCAAGGCCATCGCGATGCGGCTGCCCACCTCGCCCAGCATTCCGCTGGCCAGAAGCGCCCAGGACAGCGCAATCACCCCGAGCGTCGGCAGGATGATCCCGCCCAGCGAGGCGACCAGCGCCCAGAAGTGCCGTCCCCGGACCGAGGCCCCCTGCTGGAGTTTTTCCGTGAACCGCTCGATCCAGCGCCGGACATAGACCACCAGCGCCACGGCAATGATCACCAGTACGACGATCAGGGGCATGTTGTCGAACAGCTCGCCCCGCGCCTTCGGATTCTCCCAGGCCTCGGCGGTCTCGTCCCAGAGCCTTTGCACCGTATCGGCAAAGCCGATCGCCGCCTCGGGCCAGTTGCCGGGGTTCAGGGGCGAGGGCCAGAGCTGCAAGAGCCGGTCGGCCTGGCGTTCGCGCAAGGTGCGGTCGATCTCGTTGATCAGCCCGTCCGCCCGTCGGTAGGCCTCCTCCGCCGCGATGCCAGGGGCCTGCAGCCTGACCAGCTGGCTTGCCAGTTCCTGCCGCCGGGCAGAAATCTCGTCGGCCTCGGTCTCGCCCGCCGCCGGTGCCGGGCCAAGCGCGTCGATCTGCTGGCGCAGCGTCGCGATCCGCGCCGAATTGGCGCTTTGCGCGCCTTGCAGCGCCGCCCGCCACTTCGCCAGCTGCGCGCGGATTTCCTCCATCCGTTCGGTCGTGGTGGCGCGGGCCTCGATCTCGGCTTCCGCCCGCTCGGCCATGCGCTCCCACAGCGCATAGTCAAGCTCCGCCCCTTCGGCGGCCGGCTCTGCCGCCGTCGGCGCAGTCTCTCCGGCCTTGTCCTGCGCCGCGACCGGCACCGCGGCCAGCGCCAGCACCAGTCCCAGCCAGAGGAGAAGCCGCCTCATGCGTCTTCGTAGACCGTGGGGATCGCCCTGCCCGCCCGGTCCAGCCAATCGGGAACCGGCAGGCCCTTCTCGCGCAGGAAGGTCGGGTTATAGATCTTGGACTGGTAGCGGCTGCCATAGTCGCAAAGCACGGTGACGATGGTCTTGCCCGGCCCCAAGTCGCGCGCCATGCGGATCGCACCCGCGATGTTGATGCCGGTCGAGCCGCCCATGCAGAGGCCCTCCTCGGTCAGCAGATCGAAGATGATCGGCAGCGCCTCGGCGTCGGGGATGCGGTAGCTGAAATCGGGCGTGAAGCCTTCCAGGTTCGCCGTGATCCGCCCCTGCCCGATGCCTTCGGTGATCGAGGTGCCGGGGCTTTCCAGCTTGCCCGTGGTGTAGAAGGAATACAGCGCCGCGCCTTCGGGGTCGGCCAGGCCGATCTTCACGCCCTTGGGCTGCAGCGCCATGCCGACACCGGCCAGCGTGCCCCCCGACCCCACCGCGCAGATGAAGCCGTCGACCTTGCCGCCGGTCTCTTCCCAGATTTCCGGTCCCGTCGTCTCGATATGCGCCTGGCGGTTCGCCACGTTGTCGAACTGGTTCGCCCAGATCGCGCCGTTGGGCTCCGTCTTGGCCAGCGCCTCGGCCAGGCGGCCCGAGTAGCGGACATAGTTGTTCGGGTTGCGATAGGGCGCGGCCGGAACCTGCACCAGCTCGGCCCCCGCCAGCCGCAGCATGTCCTTCTTCTCCTGGCTCTGGGTTTCGGGGATCACGATCACCGTGCGGAAGCCCATGCTCGCGCCCACCAGCGCCAGCCCGATCCCGGTATTGCCCGCCGTGCCTTCCACGATGGTCCCACCCGGCTTCAACAGCCCCTTCGCCACCGCATCCTTGATGATATACAGCGCCGCCCGGTCCTTGACCGACTGGCCGGGGTTCATGAACTCGGCCTTGCCGAGGATGGTGCAGCCGGTCATTTCCGAGGCTTTCTTCAGCCTCAGCAGCGGCGTGTTCCCGATCGTGTCGGCCAGATCCTGATGAATGCGCATGGGGGCGGTCCTTCCTTGGTCCCCAGAAGGTGTATGTGCGTCGCACGGCAAACTCAAGCCGCGAGGGACAGACCCGCCGGGGGCGGCAGAGGATCGCCTTGCAGCCGACG
>NZ_DAIQAT010000054.1:0-19815 GCF_036781545.1 Tabrizicola sp. | reverse complement strand
GTCATTCTTAAACCTTGTTCTGAGCTTTTCAGCCTTGGGCGGTTGCGCTGGCGGGAACGCCCGAGGCGCCGCCGTTCTCAGTGACCCACTGGGCATTGGTCTTGATGCCGCCGAGGGGGAAGAAGTGGACCTGTTCGATGCCGAAGCCGGGGTTCGCGGCCTTGTGGGCGGCGAGGCCTTCCAGCACTTCGGTCGGCTCGTAGGGCAGGAGGAGCTTGGTCACGTCCATCGCGCGCTTTTGCAGCACGCGGAGCGAGGGGCCGACGCCGCAGGCGATGGCGAATTTGATCAGGGTCTGCAGCTTCGCGGGACCGGCGATACCGATATGGACCGGGAGCTTCACGCCTTCGGCAGCCAGGCGGTTGACCCAGTCGATGACCGGCTGCGCCTCGAAGCAGAACTGGGTGGCCATCGCCATCTGGGCATCGGTGCGCTCGGCGAAGGCGGATTTCCAGCGGGCGGCTTCCATCACCATGCGGTCGGACCCATCGGGGTCGATGTCCTTGTTGCCCTCCGGGTGGCCCGCGACGTGGAGCCGCTTGAACCCGGTGAAGGCGCCGGATTCGAGGAGTTGCATCGAGGTGCTGTAGTCGCCGACCTGGTTGGCGGGGTTTCCGGCAAGGATCAGGCCCTGGGCGACGCCGACATCCTTGTAGGCGGCGACCCAGTCCAGGAGCGTTGCCTTGTCCTTGATGATGCGGGCCGGGAAATGCGGCATCACGTCGAAGCCTTCGTCGCCGATGCGCTTGGCGGTGGCCACCATCTCCTCGATGGGCGTGCCCTCGATATGGGCGATGTAGACGCGGGTGCCCTTGGGCAGGATGTCGCGGAAGCTTTCCACCTTCTCGGCGGTGCGGGGCATGACCTCGATGGAGTAGCCTTTCAGGAAGGGTTCCAGCGACCCGGTGGCGGGGGCGGCTTCTTCCTTGCGGCGGAAGTTGAACAGGGCCATGACGGTCTCCTTGATGGTCATGATGGTTTCAGGCCTTGGCCCAGCCTTCGGCGTCGATGAGCCGCTTCAGCGCGGCGGTGTCGAATTCGGCTTCCAGGCGCGCGGCTTCCGCGGCGGCGATGGCGTCGGGCTCGCCCTCGACCTCGCCCAAGGGCGCTTTCCGCCATTCGGCGAGGTAGCTGTCGGTGTCGCGCGCTCCGATCTTCATCGCGCAGCGGTCGATGGCCTGTTCGAAGCGTTCGGAAAGCTGGATCTTGGCCGCGCGGCGGCCCTTGCCGACGATGACCTGCGCCGGGATGTCGCGCCAGTAGACGATGGTGAGCTCGGCCATGTTCGCGTGATTCCCCTGCCTTGGTTGATCCCGTTGATACTGGCCGACCTGCGACAGCCGGTGTCGGTTTTCGACATGGCACAGCGAGGATACGACGCGCTGTGTTGCTTGGGCGCGACAGGCGCGCGGGATTACCAGTTGATCTTCATCCCGACCTGCATCCGGTCGAGGTTCACCCGGGTTTCGCCGGTGGGCAGATAGTCGGGCAGGGCGAGGGTGCCGAGATCGACGTGGTCGTAGGAGAGCGCAAGGCTGAGGTTGCCGCCAATGCGCTGTTCGACCCCGACCCCGAAGGTCCAGCCGGTCATCGCGGTATGTTCGAAGACCTGTTGCCCGCCGAAATAGGTCGCGGTGACATTGCCGCGCGCCAGCCCGCCGGTGGCGAAGAGATGCGTCGATCCGGCGGCGAGGCCGAGTCTGCCGGTCAGGGTGAGAAGGTCGGAGGCCTCGGTCGCGCAGTCGACGCAGTTGATGAAGGCGGCATCGCCGGGGCTGGCGACATATTCGCCGTTGCCATAGGCAAGTTGCGCGCCATAGGTCAGGCGGTCCCGCTGCCAGTCGCGGCCGAGGCTGAGCACCATGGCCGAGCCGGACCAGGGACCGGGTTCAAGCTCCAGCCCGTCGGAGGCCTGGCGCCAGCTGTTGCCGCCGCGCGGCGTGGCGAGGGCGAAGCCGAAGGAAAGGCCGCCCCAATCGGTCACGGTCGCTGCGGTGGTTTCGTCTGCGACAGAACCGCCGGCAAGAGCGGATTGGGCGAGGATAAGGGTCGCGAGCCCCGCAGCGAGGGTGCTTGATGCGTATGACATGGCTGCCTCATGTTTTTTTGATCAGCCTGCGCCCAAGGGGGCGATCGGTCAACGAAATCGGCGGTTGCGGCGGCCAGACCATGAGGGCGCAGGCAGAAAAGCCACAAATCGCGCGTTTTGGCCACGCTTGTCAGGGGGGCAAAAGCCGACTACCCTGATCCCAACCATATATGGAGGGCGGTTATGACGCCCGAGCGTCCCCGTAGGGCGGACGCGACAGACGCGCTGGTCGAGACGCCTTCCGGTGTTTTCCGCGGGCCTGAATCGTCAGCCCTATCCGGCCCGGGGCCGGTTCCGCTGTATGCGGCGCTGGACCTGGGAACGAACAGTTGCCGGATGCTGATTGCCCAGCCCCTGGGCAGTCAGTTTTCCATCGTCGACAGCTTCTCGAAATCGGTGCAGCTGGGGGCCGGGCTGGAAGCTTCGGGCAGGCTCAGCCGGTCGTCGATGGGCCGCACCATCCAGGCGCTGCGCATCTGCGAGAAGAAGCTGGAAAAGCACGGCGTCCGCCGGATGCGGCTGGTGGCGACCGAGGCTTGCCGCCGGGCGCGGAATGCGAAGGACTTCATCCGGCAGGTGCGGCGCGAGACCGGGCTGAGCCTGGAGATCATCGCGCCGGAGGAAGAGGCGCGGCTGGCGGTGATTTCCTGCGCGCCCCTAGTCAATGTCTCGACCGAGCAGTTGTTGATCGTGGATATCGGCGGGGGCTCGACCGAGCTGGTGTGGATCGACCTGAGCGCCGTGACGCCTGCCGACCGGCCCAAGGCGATCATGCGGCTGCACATGGGGTTCGACGCCCAAGGCGAAGGGGCGGTCGCGCGGGTGGTGGACTGGATCAGCGTACCCCTGGGGGTAGCGACGCTGAAGGACCAGTTTATCGACGTGGATGACGACGCCGCGCGCTTCGCGCTGATGAGCTGGTTCTTCGAGGAGAACCTGGCGAGCTTCAGCCCCTACAATGCCGAGAATCCCCGGGCCGGGTTCCAGATCATCGGCACCTCCGGGACGGTGACGACGGTGGCGGCCAGCTTCCTGAACCTGAAACGCTATGACCGGACCAAGGTGGACGGGTTGCAGATGACCAGCGACCAGATCGACCTGGTGATCCGGGAATATCTGGCGCTGGGGCCTGAGGGGCGGCGGACCGACCCCCGGATCGGGCGCGACCGCCATGCGCTGATCATGTCCGGTGCGGCGATCCTGCAGGCGCTGATGCGGATCTGGCCCACGGACCGCTTGTCGGTGGCCGACCGGGGGCTTAGGGAGGGGCTTCTCTACGCGCAGATGAGCGCGGATGGTGTGCTGGCGGACGGGCCCTATACATGACGGAAAAGCCGAATTCGGGGCGCGGGCAGCGCGAGCTGCGGGTGCGGGTGAAAACCGCGAAGGGGCGGAAGCTGTCCTCCACGCTGTGGCTGGAGCGGCAGCTGAACGACCCTTACGTCCAGCGCGCCAGGCGCGAGGGCTATCGCGGGCGGGCGGCCTACAAGATCCTGGAGCTGGACGACAAATACGGTTTCCTGAAGCCCGGGGCGCGGGTGGTGGACCTTGGCTGTGCGCCGGGCGGCTGGTGCCAGGTGGCAGTGGTACGGGTGAATGCGCTGTCGCAGAACCCGAAAAAGCCGCAGGGCAGGGTGCTGGGGGTCGACTTGCAGGAGGTGGAGCCGATTGCCGGGGCCGAACTGCACCAGCTGGATTTCCTGGCGGATGATGCCGACGAGACCGTCAAGAGCTGGCTGGGCGGACGGGCCGATGTGGTGATGTCGGACATGGCGGCGGCATCGTCGGGACACAAGGCGACCGATCACTTGCGGATCGTGGCGCTGGTCGAGGCGGCGCTGGCCTTTGCCTTCGATGTGCTGGAGGACGGCGGCACCTTCGTCGCCAAGGTGCTGGCGGGGGGGGCCGAGAACGAGATGCAGGCGATGCTGAAGCGCAACTTCCGCAAGGTGGCGAACGTGAAGCCCCCGGCCAGCCGTGCCGACAGTTCAGAGAAGTTCGTGGTGGCGATGGGCTATCGCGGGCGCGAGATTGCGGATGCGGCACCAGAGCCGGGCCCCGAGGCCGGTCCTCTGGGGTGATTGCCATCCCGGAAGGGGCAAGCGGGGCCGCAGTTCCCTAAAATCCAAATGAAAAAGGCGCCCGGAGGCGCCTGCTTTCGTCGGGGGAGGGGAGGTCAGCCGCCCCAGCTGCGGACCGGGCCGCAATCCATATGCACGAAGTTCGAGCGGGAATACTTGCCGACACCGCCCGCCGAACAGGCCGTGGCCGCCTTGGCCATCTGCCCGACCGAGCGCGACTGCAGGCGCAGGTCGGCCGCCTGGCCCTTCATGTGCAGCGAGTTCTTGGCGACACCCTTGGAATGCGACCGCAGCATGGCGTTGGTCTTGGCCGAGCGGTAGCCCGAGAGCAGCATATAGGGTTCGTTCACGTCCATCAGCCGATGCGCGGCGGCCATGATGTCGAAATTGCGCGGGTCCATCTTCACGACATCGTCGGTGCGCCAGTCGCGCATGAAGTTGTTGATTTCCTTGATGACTTCCGGGATATACTCGCCTTCGATCCAGTAGATCGTGTCGATGCTTTCGCCGGTTCGGCCGGAATACATGCGGATTCTGCGGATGTCGCCTGCGCCCTTGAGAAGCCCGAACGCGTTGGTGTAGGTCGGTGCCGCAACCAATGCCGTTGCCGCGAACACACCAAGAAGTCCGCGCCGCGAGACGCTGTTAAGCTGAAGGTCCGTCATTCTAACGTCTGTCCCCGTGCTGTCTTCGACTGCCGTTACCGCAGCGTTTTGTGCAACTTCTTCCCCAAGTGCAGCATCCTTATTGCACAAGTCGAATCGAAGCCCAAGCGCCGATTGTTCTCCTCGGGAGGACCACAACCTGAATCGGCAAATTTTTGCTGAACGCCGATGAAATGCCGACAGTGTTGTGCGTCTGCATCGGTTTCGCGAACGACTGTTGCCATCAGGGACACAGTTCACCGATGGAATCCGCAGATTCAGCTTTGTGAATGGACAGGGTTTGCAGAGATGCGAAAACATGGCACGAGAGCTTCAAGCTATTGAGATAGAGGGCCGAAATGTTTTTTCCCGTTCTGCGCAAGCTGCCCTGCCGCCCGGCGCTTGTGTCGATGTCGCTTGCCCTCGCGCAAGGCCTGACCCCAGCCGCCCATGCCGATGGCACGTCCTTCACCCAGTCGCTTGCCGCCAGCGCCTCGTCCGACGCGGCGATCGCCGAGTGGTACCGCACCACGGGTTACGCCACGCTCTGGACCGGGGCCGCCGATGCGGCGCGGCGCGAGGCGCTGTTGTCGGCGCTGGCGACGGCGCAGGACCATGGGCTGCCGGTGGCGCGCTATGACGTGGCCAAACTGACGGCGATGCTGCGCGCCGCGGAAACCGAGGGCGACCGGGGCCGGGCGGAAGTGGAGATGACGCGGGCCTATCTTGCCTGGGCGCATGACCTGACCTCGGGCGCGCTGACGCCGAAGCAGGTGGATGCGGGAATCGTGCGCGAGATCAACGTGATCGACCCGCAGGTGCTGCTGTCGCGGATCGCCAGGGGCGACCCGGAGGCGGTGCTGGCCTGGCTGGAGCCGCGGTCGGTGCAGTATCTGCAGCTGATGAAGGCGAAGCTGGGGCTGGAAGCGCAGATCGCCGCGGGCGGCTGGGGCGAAACCGTGGCCGGGGGACCGGTGCTGCCAGGGGATACCGGGCCTGCGGTGATTGCGCTTCGCGACCGGCTGGTCAGGATGGGATATCTGGCGCCGACCGCGGTCGCCTCCTACGACCGGACCCTGCAGGCGGCGGTGACCGCGTTCCAGCTGAGCCACGGGCTTACCCCCGACGGCGCGGTGGGCGAGGGCACGCTGGCCGAGATCAACATCGGCCCGGAAGCGCGGCTGAAATCGGTGATCGTGGCGATGGAGCGGGAACGCTGGATGCACATCGACCGCGAGGTCAAGCACGTCTGGGTGAACCTGCCGGATTTCCGCGCGAAGATCATCGACGGCGGCAAGACCATCTTCGAGACGCGGGTGGTGATCGGGAAGAACGTGCCCGACCAGCGCAGCCCCGAGTTTTCCGACGAGATGGAGCATATGGTGATCAACCCCTCCTGGGGGGTGCCGCGGTCGATCATCGTGAAGGAATACCTGCCGCTTCTGCAGCAGAACCCGAATGCGGTGGGCCATCTGCAGGTGGTGGACGGACGGGGCCGGGTGGTGTCGCGCGGATCGGTCAACTTCGCCGCCTATAATGCGCGGAACTTCCCTTACGCCCTGCGCCAGCCGCCCTCGGACGGGAATGCGCTGGGGAAGGTGAAGTTCATGTTCCCGAACCAGTACAACATTTATCTGCATGATACGCCGTCGAAATCGCTGTTCGACAAGGAAGTGCGGGCCTACAGCCACGGTTGCATCCGGGTGGCCGATCCCTTTGCGCTGGCGCATGAGCTTCTGTCCTGGCAGACCGACGATGCCGAGGCCGAGTTCGAGGCCGCGCTGAAGACCGGCAAGGAGACGATGGTGAAGCTGAAAGAGCATCTGCCGGTGCATCTGGTCTACTTCACGGCCTATCCCGACGCGAAGGGCCGCATCGGCTATCGCCGTGACGTCTATGGGCGGGATGCGGCGCTCTGGTCGGCATTGCAGGCCGCCGGGGTGGAACTGGCGGGCGTTCAGGGCTAAATCTGGGGCGAAAGCTGCCGGGGGAGCCATGGGCCACAGGATCGGGGATATTGCGAAGGCCTTGGGGGCCGAGGCCGAGGGCGATCTGGACCTGGTGGTGACGGGCGCCTCCGAGCCACAGGCGGCGGGGCCGGATCAGCTGGCCCTGGCGATGGACCCGCGTTACGCGGACGGGATCGGCAAGGGCCAATCCCGGGCGGCGGTGGTCTGGCCGGGGGCGGACTGGCGGGCGATGGGCCTCAAGGCCGCGATCTTCGCGCCGCGCGGGCGGCTGGCGATGGCGGGGCTGACGCGGCTGATGGATCCGGGCCCCTCGATCGCGCCCGGGGTGCATCCGATGGCGGTGGTGGATCCGACCGCCGAGATCGGCGCAGGGGCGGCCATCGGGCCTTTCGTGGTGATTGGCGCAGGCGTGGCGATCGGGCCGGGGGCGCGGATCGCAAGCCATGTCTCGATCGCCGAAGGCGCGCGGATCGGGGCCGGGGCGCTGATCCTGCAGGGCGCGCGGATCGGGGCGCGTGTCACCATAGGCAACCGTTTCATCTGCCAGCCGGGCGCGGTGATCGGGGCGGACGGTTTTTCCTTCGTGACGCCGGAGAAGTCCGGGATCGAGGAAATCCGCGAAACCTTGGGCTCCCGCGCGGAAATCCGGGACCAGAGCTGGACACGGATACATTCGCTAGGCGCCGTAACCATCGGCGATGACGTGGAAATCGGCGCCAATGTCTGCGTCGACCGGGGGACGATCCGCGATACGGTGATCGGGTCGGGGACCAAGCTGGATAACCTTGTCCACATCGGTCACAACGTGCAAGTGGGCCGCGATTGCCTGCTGTGCGGGCAGGTCGGTGTCGCGGGCTCGGTCCGGATCGGCGACCGGGTGGTGCTGGCGGGGCAATGCGGGGTCAACGACAACATCTTCATCGGTGATGACGTGATCGCCGGGGGCGCGACGAAGATCTTCACCAATGTGCCTGCGGGCCGGGTGCTGCTGGGATATCCGGCGGTGAAGATGGAGGCCCATGTCGAGATGCAGAAGGCGCTGCGCCGGTTGCCGCGGCTGGCGGCACGGGTGGCGGCGCTGGAGAAGGGCGAGGCCGGAGGCGAATAGGGTGGAGCGGGCGGAGATCGAGGCGGCGGTGATCGCGATCCTGGCGAAGCAGTTGTTGCTGTCTCCGGCCGAGATCGCGCCGGATGCGCGGATCGATGATCTGGGGCTGGATTCCCTCGGCAAGGTCGAGGCGATCTTCGCCATCGAGGAGCGTTTCGGCATCCACGTTCCGTTCAACGCCAACGCGCCCGACCAGCCGGAGTTCGACTTCGCGACCGTGGGTGGCGTGGTCCGCGATATCGAGGCGCTGATCGCCAGGGGCGCATGAGGCGGGTCGTTATCACCGGCATCGGGACGGTGAATGCGCTGGCGCAGGATGTGCCCGGCACGTTCCAGGCGTTGCGCGAGGGACGGTGTGGCATCGGGCCGCTGGGGTTCCGCGATGCCGAGAGGCTGACGATCCGGATCGGGGCAGAACTGCGGGATTGGCGGCCGGAGGAGCGGTTTCCGGCGAAGGACCTGCCGCTGTACGACAGGGTCACGCAATATGCGCTGGTGGCGGGTGCCGAGGCGGTGGCGATGGCCGGATTGCCCGAAGGGCTGGGTCCGTGCGGCGGCGTGATCCTGGGCACGGCGGCGGGGGGCATCCAGACCTGGGAGGACAGCTACCGCGCGGTTTTTGCCGAGGGCAAGAACCGCGTCTCGCCGCTGGTGGTGCCGCGGTTGATGCCGAACGCCCCGGCCTCGCATCTGTCGATCCGGCATGGGTTGACCGGGCCGGTGCTGGCGGTGTCCTCGGCCTGCGCCAGTGCCAACCATGCGATGGGGCTGGCCCTGCAGCAGATCCGGGCGGGAGCGGCGGATGTGATGCTGACCGGCGGCGCGGAGGCGATGCTGTGCTTCGGCGGCGTGAAGGCCTGGGAGGGGCTGCGGGTGCTGGCGCCGGATGCCTGCCGCCCCTTCAGCCTGGGCCGCAAGGGCATGGTGATCGGTGACGGCGCCGGGGTGCTGGTCTTCGAGGCGGAGGACCATGCCCGGGCGCGGGGCGCGACGGTCTTGGCCGAGGTCGCGGGGTTCGGGATGACGGCGGATGCCGGGGATATCGTCGCGCCGAACGTGGCGGGGGCAGTGCGGGCGATGGAAGCGGCTCTGCGGGATGCGGGGCTTTCGCCGCAGGAGGTGGGCTACATCAATGCGCATGGCACGGGCACGCTGGCGAACGACCGGGCGGAAAGCGCCGCGGTGCTTCAGGTCTTCGGGGCAGCGGCGCCGCCAGTATCGTCGACCAAGGCGATGCATGGCCATGCGATCGGGGCGACCGGCGCGCTGGAGGCTATCGCCTGTGTGCAGGCGCTGCGCGCGGGCCTGCTGCCACCGACGCTGGGCTTCGAGGCCGCCGATCCGGATTGCCCGCTGGATATCGTGCCGCTGAAGGCGCGCCCGGCGCGGGTGGAGGCGGTGCTGTCGAACGCCTTCGCCTTCGGCGGGCTGAACGCGGTGCTGGCCTTCCGGCGAGCCTGAACGAAACGGGCCGACCCTTGCGGATCGGCCCGAAAGATTGGTTGACCGTGCAGGGTCAGGGCGCGGGCGCAGGCTCGGCCGGAGCGGCGGCGCCATTTGCCGGGGCCGCTGCCCCCGCTGCCGCTGCGGCGGCATCGGCCTTGTCGTTCGCGGCGACCACGGCATCATAGCCTGCGGTGAAGCCCTTGAGCGACAGGGTCAGTTCCACCTTCTCGTCAGGGGCGACGAAGGGAACGATGGTGATCTTCGCATTCGCGCCGGATTTCAGCGCCTTGATCTCCTCGGCGGTGAAGCCGATGCGGGCGACGCAGCCGATGCCGGTGCAGAAGGTGAAGGGGTAGAGCTTGCCCTTGCCGGCGTCGATCTGCAGGGTCATGCCCGCCGGCAGCAGGGTTTCCAGCGGCGCGACGAAGGTGCCGCCGGCAACGGCGGGGCCTTCAGAGCCTTTCGGCAGGTTGAACATGGTGAACTCGGCCACCGAATTGCCGGTCTTGTCCTTCAGAAGAAGGTAGAGCTGGCAGGGATCGGCGCCGCCTTCGGTGTGGACGCATTTCTGCTCCCAGGCCTCGAAGGTGGCGGCGGTGTAGCTGCTGCCCGGACCGTCGGCGGCACCGCCCACTTCCTGGCCCGTCGGATATTCGGTGCCGGTTCCCGCAGTGGCTGCCGGGGCTGCATCTCCCGTCGCCGGGGCTTCCTCGGTGGTCTGGGCCATCAGGGGCGCGGCGGCAAGCGCGAGGATCAGGGCAAGCGCGGTGCTCGTGGTCTTTGCCATTTTCGACATGTCCTTTGGTCGGTCGATTGCGTGGCGGGTCTCTAGCATGGGGTTCGCCCCGAGTCAGGTGAGAAAAACGTGTCTGGCAGGGTTCTGCTTGGACCTGGCGGGCAAATGAAAAAGGGCCGGGAAGACCGGCCCTTTCTGCATCTTGTTTTTGCTCCCTGTCGGACTGGCCGACTTCATGGGTTGGGACGCTACGGTGGAAAATACGGCCCGTCAACGGGTTCTTTTGCGGAACAAAGCAGAAAAAACCGCGCCTTTTCAAGGGCGCGGCCAGTTGACAGGGAGGAAGTCACCGCCAGCCCCGACGGAAGCGCCGGGTCTGGCCTCTTGAGTCTGGCACAACGAAGTTAACAATGTATGGTTGGAGCGAAGGGTAGCGGGGACGGGTCGCGAGAACGGCTCAACCCAGGGTTGTGAGGGGCGAAGGTGACGGAACAGGCGACGGCGGCAGACAGCATTTTCGTGGGCGGCGGCGGCGAGGATTACAGCGTGCCGCAGCGGCTTCTCCTGAAATACGGCAACCGGCACGGGCTGATCGCGGGGGCGACCGGGACGGGCAAGACGGTGACGCTCCAGATACTGGCCGAGGGCTTCTCGGCCTCGGGCGTGCCGGTGTTCATGGCGGATGTTAAGGGCGACCTGGCCGGGATCGCAGCAGCGGGCTCGGCCGAGGGCAAGCTGCACGAAGCCTTCGCCAAGCGGTCGGCGCAGATCGGCTTCGACCTGCAATACCGCGCCTTCCCGGTGATCTTCTGGGACCTGTTCGGCGAGAAGGGACACCCGGTGCGGGCGACGGTGGCCGAGATGGGCCCCTTGCTGCTGTCGCGCCTTCTGCAACTGTCCGAGCCGCAGGAGGGCGTCCTGAACGTGGCCTTCCGCCTGTCCGACGAGGAGGCGCTGCCGCTTCTGGACCTGAAGGACCTGCAGGCGCTGCTGAATTTCGTGGCCGAGAATGCCGAGACGATCTCGGGCCGCTATGGGCTGGTGTCGAAGGACTCCGTTGGCGCGATCCAGCGGCGGCTTCTGGTGCTGGAGAACGAGGGCGGGGGAAACCTGTTCGGCGAGCCGGCGCTGGACCTTGCCGACCTGATGACGGTGGATGCCTCTGGCGCGGGACGGATCAGCATTCTGGCGGCGGACCGGCTGATGAACTCGCCCCGGCTTTATGCGACCTTCCTGTTGTGGCTTCTGTCCGAACTGTTCGAGATTCTGCCCGAGGTGGGCGATCCGGACAAGCCGAAGCTGGTCTTCTTCTTCGACGAGGCGCACCTTCTGTTCACCGATGCGCCCAAGGCATTGATCTCGAAGGTGGAACAGGTGGCGCGGCTGATCCGGTCGAAAGGGGTGGGGGTCTATTTCATCACCCAGAACCCGGCGGACGTGCCGGACACGATCCTGGGCCAGCTGGGCAACCGGGTGCAGCACGGGCTTCGGGCCTTCACGGCGAAGGACCAGAAGGATCTGGCCAAGGCGGCCGAGACCTATCGCCCGAACCCGCGCTTCAAGATCGACGAGGCGATCCGCGATGTGGGGACAGGCGAGGCGGTGACATCGCTTCTGGAGGCGAAGGGCGTGCCGGGAGTGGCGGAGCGGACGCTGGTCCGGCCACCGTCCAGCCAGCTCGGGCCGCTGGACGCAACGGCGCGGGCGGCGGTGATGGCGGGCTCGCCGGTCCGGGGCAAGTACGATCAGGTGCTGGACCGGGAAAGCGCCTTCGAGAAGCTTCGCGCGCGGGCGGAGACCGCGGCACGGGACGCGGCGGAGCTGGAGCAGCGTCAGGCCGAGGAGAAGCGCGAGTTCGAACGCGCGCGGCGTTATGACGCCGATGGCTACCGCGAGGCCAAACCGAAACGGTCCTCGGGCGGCAGCCGGTCGGATTCCATCGGGACAGCCTTCGCCAAAAGCTTCGCGCGCCAGCTGGGGACGAAATCCGGGCAGGCGATCATCCGGGGCGTTCTGGGGTCGATCTTCGGGAAAAGATGAGCCTGCGGCGTTGAGACCGGCTGTGCAATCGTTATAACTGCCTCAATCACCCGAGGGAGACAGCGATGAAACGGTCACGCATCAACGATATCATGCGCGCGGCGGACGACTTGATCCGGCACCACGGCTTCGTGCTGCCACCCTTTGCCAACTGGTCGGCAGAGGAATTCAGGGCGCGCAAGGATGTGAGTGCAATCATCGACGCGCGCTGCGGCTGGGACATCACCGACTATGGTCAGGGCCGGTTCGACGAGATGGGTCTCTTCCTCTTCACTCTGCGCAACGGGCAGCTTGCCGATCTGCAGCGAGGCGGCGGCATGTGCTATGCCGAGAAGCTGCTCATCAGCCGCCAGGACCAGCTGTCGCCGATGCACACCCATGTGATCAAGGCCGAAGACATCATCAACCGCGGCGGGGCGACGCTGGTGGTGGAGCTTTACGGGTCGGATGACGCTGGCCACTTCGCCGAGGACAAGGGCGGGATGGTGCGCTGCGACGGGATCGACACGCCTTACGGGCCGGGGACGAAGCTGAAGCTTGCGCCCGGGGAAAGCGTGACGCTGATGCCGGGTGACTGGCACGCCTTCTGGGGCGAGGGGGGCGATGTGCTGATCGGCGAGGTCTCCACCGTGAACGACGACCTGACCGACAACATCTTCCGCGAGCCCATCGGGCGTTTCGCCGAGATCGAGGAGGACGAGGCGCCCTGGCATCTTCTGGTCAGCGATTACGACCGCTGGCTGAAGTGACGGGTCCAGAATGACAGAAGGGGCGCCACCGGGCGCCCCTTCTGCTTTTCCGGAGGCCGGGTCAGTTCCCGGGCGGGCAGACGCCGTTCACCAGCGCGACCGTGCAGGCCGGGGCGGTTGCCGCCGGGGCGTTTTCTGCCGGGGCTGTCGTCGTGGCGGTGGACGTCGCCGGAGCCGTGGTCGCCGGAGCGACGGCGGGGGCCACGACGGGCGCGCCGGTGGCGATCGAGGGCGTCGGCAGCACCTTCAGCGCGGGCACGGCGCCCGCGGGCAGGGCGACCTCGGGCTGCGCTTTCGGCTTGGCGGAGGCCTTCGGCGCGATCGGCGGCGGGATATGCAGGCCCTTCGGCATCTCTCCGCTCGCGGTGAGCACGATCACCTTCTCGCCACCATGGACACGGCTGTAGAGGTCGAGCACGTCCTGGTTGATCATCCGGATGCAGCCCGACGAGGCGTTGCGCCCGATCGACTGCCATTCCGGCGTGCCGTGGATGCGGTAGCCATAGTCGCGTCCGCCCGAGGTCAGGTAGATGGCGCGGGCGCCGAGCGGATTGGTCGGGCCGCCGGGCTGGCCGACCTCATCGAACTTGGCAAGCTCGGGTTTGCGGGCGATCATTTCCTTCGGCGGAATCCACCGGGGCCAGGGTTTCTTCTCGGCGACGATGGCTTCGCCCGACCATTCGAACCCGGCCTTGCCGACAGCGATGCCGTAACGGATCGCCTTGTTCTTGCCTAGGACATAGTAAAGCAGCTTGGTCTTCGGGTTGATGATGATGGTGCCGGGCGGCTGGTCGGTCTCATAGGCGACGACCTGGCGGCGGTAGGCTTCCGGAATCTTCTCGACCGGCAGCGCGGGGATCGCGATCCCGGCGTCCATGGTCGCGAGATAGACGTTCTCGCCGGCCTTGGGCAGCGGCTCTGTCGAAGAGGCGGTGGGGCCGGCGGCCGGATCGACGCAGGCGGCCAGAAGGGCGACGGCGAGGATCGCAGGGGTAAGGCGCAGGCGACGGGAAGTCTGCAGCATAGGATCATCCACGGTTGATCGACCCGTCGGCAAAATGTCGCAGGTCCTTTGGCTGCACGCTAGACGAGTGCGCCCGGCAGGTCAAACCGGGCGGGGTTTGGAATCCGATCACGGGGCCGTGAAAATAGCTGATTTACAAAGCATAGTTGCCCGCTTGCCGCAGAGTCCGGCAGGCGGGCGGGCTTGATCAGAGCGTGGTGCGCACCGCCCAAAGCTCGGGGAACAGCTCGACGTCCAGCATACGGCGCAGGTAGGAGATGCCCGAGGTGCCCCCGGTGCCGCGCTTGATGCCGATGACGCGGGCCACCGTCGTCAGGTGGTTGAAGCGCCAGCGGCGGAAATAATCCTCGAAATCCACCAGCTTCTCGGCCAGTTCATAGGCCTGCCAATGCGCGGCCGGGTCCCGGTAGATGACCTCCCACATCGCCTGCACGCCGTCGTGCGGGGTCCAGGCCTGCCGCAGGTCGCGGGTCAGAACGTCCTGCGGAACGGGCAGCCCCTGGCGGGCGAGGTGACGGAGCGCCTCGTCATAAAGCGAGGGGCGCGCAAGTTCGGCTTCCAGCTTCGCCATCAGGTCGGGGCGGTGGGCATGGGGCTTCAGCATGGCGAGGTTGCGGTTGCCGACGGCATATTCGATCAGCCGGTATTGCCATGACTGGAAGCCCGAGGACTGGCCGAGCGCTTCGCGGAAGGTGGTGTAGTCCGAGGGCGTCATGGTGCGCAGCACGTCCCAGGCGTTGTTCAGCTGCTCGAAGATGCGGGCGACGCGGGCCAGCATCTTGAACGCCTCCTGCGCGCGGTCGGCGGCGATCATCCGGCGCGCGGCGTCGATCTCGTGCAGCGCAAGGCGCATCCAGAGTTCCGAGGTCTGGTGCTGGATGATAAAGAGCATCTCGTCATGCGCGTCGCTAAGGGGCGTCTGCGCGGACAGGATGCGGTCGATGTGCAGGTAGTCGCCATAGGACATGCGGCCGTCAAAGGCCATCTGGGCGCCATCCTCGGCGGGGTTGTAGGGGGTAGTGGTCATCGTCTCTCTCCGGTTTGAAAATGGGTTTCAGCAGGGGAGAGATGTCTTTCGGTTGAGAATGGAGAGATTGCCCATCCGCCGCCAGAGGGCGACCCAGCCAGAGGGGCGGCAGAGGGGAGGGAGGGTCAGTTGCCGCATGGCAGGCCCAGGGCGCGGCAGATTTCCGGCGCGAGGCGGCGGTCAGGATCTTCCGGCATCGCCACGCCCATGCCCCCGGCCCAGCTGAGGACGGCCCAGCCGATCCCGGCCTTTTCCGAGGCTGCGCGCTTGTCGGACAGGAAGGCGCGATACCACTCCAGGGGCTGCGTCACCTCATCCGGCGTGTGCAGCGCGCCGAATTCGCCAAGAAGCAGTCGGCTGCGCGGGATGCCATGGTCATCGGCCCAGGCCGCGGCAACCGCGATTTCGGCCCCCACATCGCTGTCGGGCGTGGCGAGATAATCCTCGACCGCCCTGGTGATGGCCTCGCTGTCCGCGCTGCCTTCGGCGGCGGCCATCCGGGCCTTGGACTCGGCGATGATCCTGTCCGCCTGGTCGCGCGTCAAGAGCGAGGGCGGATAGGGCAGGTCGCGCAGGTATTTTTCCGGCACTCCAGCCCAAGATGCCGCCTGATGGGTGTAGTTGTAGGGGGTATAGCTGTGGAAGGTCCAGATCACGTTATCGTCGGGGATGAGCTTCGGGTCGAGCGCGGCAAGTGCGTTGGCCTGGCCCCAGCAGGCGCCGGTCAGGACGATGGCGATGTCGGGTGCGCCCTTGCGGGCGGCGGCGTGAAGTTGCGCCTGCATCGCGGGCCATTTCGGCGCGGCACCCCCATAGACGCCGTCGCAGTCGAAGGCGGGCTCGTTCAGCAGTTCAAAAGCGGTGCGGTCGGGGGGAAGGCCGTCCAGCTTTTCCGCGATGCGCTGGACCAGCGTGACGTAGTCCGGCCAGAGGGGCCCGATGATGCTGTCCATGCCCCCGACTTCGTCACCCCGGCTGAGGGGGTGGAGGTCGATGATCACCTTCAACCCGGCCTCTTGCGCCATTTCCGCGACGATGCGCATGCCGTCGATCATCCGGTCCTGGTCGGGGCCAGGGCCGTAGGCCAAAGCGGGGCCGGGATCAATCGGCATGCGGATGAAATCGAAGCCTTCCTCGGCGAGCGCCTGATACATCGCGGGGGTGACCTTGCGCCGCCAGTCGGGGAAGATCGCCAGGGCCTCGGGATCGGCCATCAGCTCGGCGATGCTGCCCCAGTTGTCGACAAGATCGCCGTTGACCCCGCGCAGGAACTGCGGCGTGGCCGCAGGGCCCGTGTCGCGGGGACGGGAGATCAGGACCCAAGCCGCGATGGCCAGCGCGAGAAGAAGGAGAAGGCCAAGGCGGATCGGTCGGGCCATGCGGGCGTCCTTGGCTGCGTCAGGTCACGCGGGCGCGGGCCTTGAACTCGGGCTTGTCCCAGGTGCCGTAATCCATGATCTTCGCCAGCACCGAGACCGCGCGGGCAACATCGTCCTCGTCGATATAAAGCGGCGTGAAGCCGAAGCGCAGGATGTCGGGGGCACGGAAGTCGCCGATCACCCCCTCGGCGATCAGGGCCTGCATGATGGCATAGCCTTCCGGGTGGCGGAAGCTGACCTGACTGCCGCGCATCAGATGCGAGCGGGGGGTGGCGAGCTGCAGCATCGGCGCGCGGGTCTCGATCCCCTTGATGAACTGGTCCTGCAGGCGCAGCGACTGGGCATGGACCTCGCGCAGGTCGACGCCGTCCCAGACATCCAGCGCGGCTTCCAGCGCGGCCATCTGCAGGATCGGCGGCGTGCCGACGCGCATCCGCTCGATCCCCTGGCCGGGGCGGTAGTTCAGGTCGAAGGCGAAGGGCGCCTCGTGGCCCAGCCAGCCGGAAAGGGCAGGGCGGGCGGTGTCGGCGTGTTTCGGCGCGACATAGATGAAGGCCGGGCCGCCGGGGCCGGAGTTCAGGTATTTGTAGCTGCAGCCCACCGCGAAATCGGCCTTGGCCCTGGTCACATCCACCGGCACCGCGCCTGCGCTGTGGGCCAGATCCCAGACGGTCAGCGCCCCCATCTCATGCGCGCGCCGGGTGATGTCACCCATGTCATGACGGCGGCCGGTGCGGTAGTCGACCTCGGTGATCATCGTCACGGCGACAGTCTCGTCGATGGCCGTCATCACCTCTTCCGGGGCGACGGTCTTCAGCCGGTACTGGCCGCCCAAAGTGCGGCACAGACCCTCGGCCATGTAGAGGTCCGACGGGAAGTTGCCGGTGTCGGACAGGATCACCCGGCGCTTCGGGTTCATCTCCAGCGCCGAGGCCAGCGCCTGGTAGACCTTGATCGACAGGGTGTCACCCAGAACGACGGTGCCCGCCGGCGCCCCGATCAGCTTGCCGATCCGGTCGCCCAGCACGGCGGGCTGCGCCATCCAGCCGGCCTTGTTCCAGCCGCGGATCAGCATCTCGGCCCATTCGTCGCGCATCGCCTTCTCCATCCGCGCGGGGGCGGATTTCACCATCGGACCCAGAGAGTTGCCGTCAAGGTAGATCACCCCCTCGGGCAGGTGGAAGCGGGCCTTGGTTGCGGCGAAGTCGATGGGCATGGGCGCGTCCTTCGGAGTTTCCCGTTTTATGCGCGGGCGGGCGATAAATTTCAAGCTTAAAATTGTTGGCATGACACGGATGAAGCCTTCGGGCGCCTCCGGCGGGGGAGTATTTGCCGCCAGGAGGAAGCTGCGGGTCGCTTTCAGGGGGCGGAGGCTTGCGCCTTGGTGACGCTGCGTCTAGAGGGGCCGGAAAGGAGGCCCGCCTTGCGTCCCTTCCTGCGTGCGATCGACATCCCGCCCGGCTGGCTGGCGCTGCATATCGGCGCGGCCTGGGTGTTGTCGCTGGTCTCGCCGCCGGTGTTTGGCGGTCTGGGGCGCGTGCTGGGTCCGGTTCTGGTGGTCATCGGCGCGCTTTTGCTGGGCGCGGCGGTGGCAGAGATGGCCCGGGCGCGGACGACCGTCATCCCGCGTCGCGACCCTTCGGCCCTGATGACATCCGGGCTCTTCAGCCTGTCCCGCAATCCGATCTATCTGGCCGATGCCGTGATCCTGACCGGGGCGATCCTCTGGCTTGACGCGGTGCTTGCGTTGCCGCTGGTTTTCAGTTTCGTCTGGCTGATCCAGACCCGCTTCATCCGCGACGAGGAGACCCGCCTGACCGAGGCTTTCGGACCGGAGTTCGACCTCTGGGCCGCGCGCACGCGGCGCTGGCTGGGGCGGAAATGACGCGGTGGCGGGCGGAAAAAGTAGAGTTTGAAATAATGTTGCGCAATGCTATGTGCGTCGGGTCGGTTTGTGACCGCACAGGCAAGATCGGGGGACCAGGGTGAAGATAGGCGCTTTGACAGAGGTTTTTCCCGGTGAGAACCGGGTGGCGATGACGCCGGATTCTGCCACGCAGCTGGCGAAGCTGGGGCATTCCTCCTGCATCCAGGCAGGGGCGGGGGCGAAGGCCGGATTCTCGGACGCGGCCTATGCGGCGGCGGGGGTCGAGGTGCTGCCGGATGCGGCGGCGGTGATCGCGGCGGCGGATGTGATCGTCAAGGTGCGGGGGCCGGATGCGGCGGAGCTTGCGAAACTGTCGGACGGGCAGACGCTGATCTCGTTCTTCTGGCCCGCACAGAACCCCGAACTTCTGGAAGCGGCGGCGAAGAAGAACCTGACCATCGTCGCGATGGACATGGTGCCGCGGATTTCCCGCGCGCAGAAGATGGATGCGCTGTCCTCGATGGCGAACATCGCGGGCTACCGCGCGGTGATCGAGGCGGGGTCGAATTTCGGCCGCTTCTTCACCGGTCAGGTGACGGCGGCGGGCAAGGTTCCGCCCGCGAAAGTACTGGTGGTGGGCGCAGGCGTTGCGGGGCTGGCAGCGGTTGGCACGGCGACGTCACTGGGGGCCATCGTTCATGCCTTCGACGTGCGCCCCGAGGTGGCGGAACAGATTGAATCGATGGGGGCGAATTTCGTCTTCCTCGACTTCGCCGAGGCGCAGACCGACGGCGCGGCGACCGGGGGCTATGCGGCCCCGTCGAGCCCCGAGTTCCGCGAGGCGCAGCTGAAGAAGTTCCGCGAGCTGGCGCCGCAGATGGACATCGTCATCACCACCGCGCTGATCCCCGGTCGGCCCGCGCCGAAGCTCTGGACCGAGGACATGGTCCGGATGATGAAGCCGGGGTCGGTCATCGTCGATCTTGCGGCCGAACGCGGCGGGAACTGCGACCTGACGGTGCCGGACCAGAAGATCGTGACCGACAACGGCGTCACCATCGTCGGCTATACCGACTTCCCCAGCCGGATGGCGGCGCAGGCCTCGACGCTGTATTCCACCAACATCCGCCACATGCTGACCGACCTTACGCCGAAGAAGGACGGGGTCATCGCGCATAACATGGAGGATGACGTGATCCGGGGCGCCACGGCGGCGCATATGGGGGCGGTGACCTACCCGCCGCCGCCGCCGAAGGTGGCCGCGATTGCGGTGCAGAAGCCGAAGGAAAAGGCGCGCGAACTGACGCCCGAGGAACGCCGGGCGAATGAAGTGGCGGCCTTCAAGGCGCAGACCCGCAGCCAGGTTGGTCTTCTGGCCATCGGTGGCGGGCTGATGCTGCTGGCGGGGCTTTATGCACCCGCGGCCTTCATGAGCCACTTCATCGTCTTCGTGCTGGCGGTCTTCGTGGGCTTCCAGGTGATCTGGAACGTCTCGCATTCCCTGCACACGCCGCTGATGGCGGTGACGAATGCGATCTCGTCGATCATCATCCTGGGCGCGCTGATGCAGATCGGATCGGGGTCCTTCCTGGTGATCCTCCTCGCGGCGCTGTCGGTCTTCATGGCCGGGATCAACATCTTCGGCGGCTTCATGG
>NZ_DAIQAT010000053.1:0-20179 GCF_036781545.1 Tabrizicola sp. | reverse complement strand
CGAAAAGCGTCCGCTGCCGGTTGGTCGCGCCCTCGCCCGCGAGCAGCTCTGCGGAGAGGGCTTCGATCAGTTGCCATTGTTCGGGACTGGTGTCCTGAGCCTCGTCGACAAGGATGTGGTCGATCCCGCCGTCCAGACGATACAGCACCCAGGCGGCCAGCGAAGGATCTGTCAGCAGGGCCTTGGCGCGGGCGATCAGGTCGTCGAAATCAAGGAAACCGCGCGCGGCCTTGCGGGCGGCGTAGGCGGGCAGGAAGACGGCGGCGAAATCGTGGAGCGCAAGGGTCTTTTCAGCCGCGGCGAGGGCGCAGCGCTTCGCGCGGGCGGCTTCGACCCGCGCCATGAGGTTGTTCAGCGGGTCGATCAGATCGCCCAGAAGCGGCTGGACCGGCTTGGTCGGAAAGCTGCCGATCTTCGCGGCATAGTGCTGCGACGGATCCTTGCTGCCGCCCTTGTTCAGCAGGCAATCCTCCAGCGCCATGAGCGTGGCCGAGGTCGGCGCGCGCAGGTCCAGCGCCGCGAGCGTCTGGGCGGCCTTGGCATCGGTCTTCGAGCCGTTGGCCAGGATGCCGAGGACGCCGGACATCCAGACCGCCTCGTCGCCGAAGAAGACGTCGGCGAGGATGTCGCCCAGCGTGAAACCGGGCGCCAGGCCGAAGAGCGGCCAGATTTCGGCGGCGGCAAGCGGCCGGACGAAGGCTCCGCGATTGCTGGCGATCTGGTCGACCAGCGTGGCGAAATCCTCGCCGTTCTGGACCTCGGCCAGGCGGCGGACGACGGCGGCCTGCGGTCCATCGGCGATTTCCTCGACGATCTCGGCGCGCATCTGGCGGGCGGCGCGGTCGTCCATCTCGGTGAAGCCGGGGGGGACACCGGCCTCCAGCGGGAAGCGGCGGAGGAGGCTGGCGCAGAAGCTGTGGATCGTCTGGATGCGAAGCCCGCCCGGTGTCTCGATGGCGCGGGCGAAAAGCTGGCGCGCGCGGGACAGGCGTTGGGGCGACAGCGCGCCCTCGCCCAGCGTGGCGAGCGTCGTGCGCAGATCGGCCTCGGGCATCATCGCCCAGGCGCCCAGCCGCTGGAACAGACGGTTCTGCATCTCGGACGCGGCGGCCTTGGTGTAGGTGAGGCAAAGGATGTGCTGCGGCTCCACCCCGCCGAGCAGGAGGCGCGCCACGCGGTCGGTCAGCACGCGGGTCTTGCCCGAGCCGGCATTGGCCGAAAGCCAGGTGTTCCGCGCGGGATCGGCGGCAGTGATCTGGGGGGTGAGGGCATCGGTCATGCCCCATCCTCCGAGCCAAGCTCTTCGGGCACGGGATCGTCGGTCATGTCCCATTCGCCGAAGCGCGACAGGTGGTCGTAATCGCTGGCATCGCGGACGGATTCCAGCGCGCGGCGGGCGGTGTAGCCCTGGCCGGGACGCGCGTAACTGGCCATCAGCCTGCCGAACTCGGTCCAGACCTCGGCCACCTCGCCCGGCTCAAGGTCTGTCGTCTCGATGTCCAGCCGGGCCTTCAGCCCGACATAGGAAAGCCGCGCCACCTCTCCGGGGTCCAGCCCCCGGAACCCGCCCGCCTCGGCCATCGCGGCAGTCAGGAACAGCTGCTTGTCGAAATGCTTCTGCTGCGCCTTGGTGGGTGGCGCGCCGGTCTTGTAGTCGATCAGATAGAGCCGCCCGTCCTGCAACAGGTCGATCCGGTCGGGCTTGCCGGTCAGCGTGAAGTCGAGGCCCGGCAGCGCCACCGCGCCCTTTTCCTCGATCAGCACCGGCTGGCCCCCGGTCGAGGCCGAGAAGTCCAGGAAGGCATCCGCCGCCTTGGCGATACGGGCTTGCCAGATCGTCCGGGCCAGAGGCCAGGCCACCCTTTCGGCCAGCACTTCCCCGGTGATCGCCAGAAGCCTTTCGCGCCCGCCGCCACCTTCGCGCAGGTAGATCTCCAGGATTTCGTGCAGCACCGTGCCGCGCAACCGGGGGTCGGCGACGGGGCGCAGCGGGTCGAGCGGCTTCAGCTTCAGCACATGGCGCGCGTAGATCGCATAGGGGTCGCGGATCAGCGTCCTGATTTCGGTGACGGACAGCTTCCGCGGCCGGGCCGCGACCGGCGGGCGGGGCGAGGGCCGCCGCGCCGGGGCCGCCGCGGGGGCCGCATCGAAGGCCTGGGCCTGGCGCAGCCAGCCTTCGCCCCGGTCGCGCATCGCCCGCAGCGCATCGGGTCCGTTCCTCTCGGCCAAGCCCGACATCAGGTTCACCAGCCGGTTCAGCCAGCGCGAGGGCACGGTTTCCGCCTCCGGCCCCCGCTTCGCCCGGCTGAGCACCACGCGCCTTGCCGCCACCGCCTGCTGGTAGTCATGCGCCGAAAGCCCGATCCGGCGTTCCGGCAAAAGCAGCCCCGCCTCCTTCCGCATCGCCCGGTTCAGCCAGGGGTCGGGTGAGGGCTGGGCGGGCCAGGTGCCGTCGTTGAGGCCCCCGAGCACCACCAGATCGGCGCCTTGCACCCGGGCCTCCAGCGTGCCCCAGATCATGATGCCGGGGTGCACGCTTTCCGTCTCGCGCACCTCGTGCCGGTTGAGCACGCCCAGGAACACGCCCGCATAATCGGCAGGCGTCATCTCGCCCCCCGCCCCGGCTTCGGCCTGCAACTCTGCCACAGCCTTCGCGGCCTCTTCCCCGGCCGCCTTTTCCCACAGCGCCCCCGCGCCGGTTTCGGCAAAGCCCCGCGCCAGCGCCTCGCTCAGGACCAGATGCATCGCGACAAAGTCTTCCAGGGGCAGCCGTGGAATGGCCTCGTGCCCGCAAAGCGTGGCCGCCACGATCCGCGCCCAGTCGGCGGCGCGCTCGTGGGTCTGGGTATCGGCCCAGCTCTGCACGCTTTCCGCCGTGGGGAAGGCGGGGCCGTGGCGGCGCAGATGCAGCTCGAACTCGCGGGTCAGGATCAGATGCGGGCCGCGGCCGGGGCCGGAAAAGGCGAGCGGGTGCTTGAGCAGCGCCAGCAGCGCATCGCCGGTCAGCTTCTGGCCAAACAGTGCCGCGACCTGCCGCATCAGGCGACCGGGGGCCGACAAGGCCAGCGGACGCCCGGCGGAATCGTCGGGGCGGATGCCCCAGCGGTCCAGTGCGGCGGTCACGCGGCGGGTGAGGTTGCGGTCGGGCGAGACCAGCGCGGCGCGGGTGCCGGTCTCGGCGGCCTCGCGCAGGATCAGGGCGATGGCGATGGCCTCGGCGCGTTCGCTGGGCGCTTCGATCAGGATCAGCGCTTCGGTGGCGGGGCGCAGGTCGGGCAGGCCCGGCCCCTCGGTCAGCCACTGGTCGGTGATCGGCGCGGGGCGGAGCGAGAGCGAGATCAGCCGGTTGCGGTCGGGCGCGGGAGGCTGCGCCTCGGTCCATCGCCGGATCGCCCCCGGCCCGCACTCCAGCAGGTCCATCACCCGGCGGAAGCGGAATTGCGGATGGTCCTCGGCGGTCAGCGCGTCGTCCATGCTGGCCCAGACCGGATCGGGCGTGTCGAAGTCATAGCCCGGCAGGACCACCGCGCCGTTCGGCAGCCGGGCAATGGCCTGCACCAGAAGCGCCGTCGTCCCGCGCGAGGCCGTGGAGCCCGCCAGGATCACCGGGTCCGCGGGGGGGCTGGTGGACCACTCCTCCGCCAGCCGCGTCACCGCCCGACGCAGCACGGCCTCGGCATCCGGGGCCTCGCCGCGCAGCGCCTCGGTCACGATCCCGAGGAAGGCCTGTGTGCGCGCCCAATGCGCCGAATGGTTGGCCACGTCCAGCCGCGCGATGCGGCCGGGATCGACGCCTTCGCCCTGCATCTCCTCCATCAGCGCAGCCAGGCTGTCGGCCAGATCATACAGCGCCGTGCGGGGGAATTGCGTGGAGCCGGTGGCAAGCAGCCCGTCCAGCAGCACCGACAGCTCCAGCCTGCGGCGCAGGGACGAGATCGGGCGGGGCAGGGCGATCCCGGCCAGTGTGGCGGCTTCGGTGATCAGCATCAGCCGGGGCAGGAGCAGCGCCCCCTTCGCTTGCAGGCCTTCCGCCACCCGGCGGCGCATCCGCTGGGTGTTGACGATCACTGTCACCCGCGCCAGCGCTTCCGGCGGCTGGCCGGCCATGCGGGCCAGCAGGCCTTCCACCAGTTCCGCGGGAAAGTCGACGCCGAGGGGCAGGGCGAAGAGGTTCGGTTCAGTCATGCCGGGCAGAGTGGAGGAGCGCCTCGGCCGCCGCAATCCCCTCGGGGTGGCCCACGTCGCACCAGCCGCCGTGGTGGACGATCCCGTAAGCGGTGCCTGCGGCGATCATCTCGCTCCAGGGTCGGTTGAGGGAGAAGACCGCATCGGAAGTCGTCGCGATCCGGGCCGGATGCAGGATCTGCGCGCCGATGTAGACATGGTCCTCGCCGCCCGCGCCGCGCGAAATCCGCCCGTCGGGGGCCAGGCGGAAATCACCCTTCGGGCCATGCGCCAGCGTATCGGCCAGGGGCAGGAGCAGGAGCAGCGCCTCCATCCGGCTGCCGTCCCAGGCGGCGGCAAGCTCGCGCAAGGGGTTTTGCCCGGTCCAGATGCCGTCGCTGTTCAGCAGCGCCACCGGCCCATCGCCCAGAAGCGGCAGCGCGGCTTTCAGGCCTCCGCCGGTTTCGAGTATTTGCTCACATTCGTGACTGATCGCAACGCCGCGCCCGGCAAGATGGATTGCCATCTGGTCGGCGCGGTAATGCGTGTTCACCACCGTCCGGGTCGCGCCCGCCTGGTGGCCGACCTCCAGCGCATGGTCGATCAGCGCCCGGCCAGCGACCGGGATCAGCGGCTTGGGCCGGTCGGCGGTCAGGGCGCCCATGCGGGTGCCGAACCCGGCGGCGAAGATCATCAGCGGGAAGGGGAAGTCGGACATTGCCGTTCGATCTTGTGCAGGAGGTCGGGGGTGGGCGCGGGCAGCAGCCGGTCGCAGATCGCGCGGAGGTCGGCGAGCGCCGGATGGGCGAGGTTCTGCTGCAACTGGCCCCAGACGCGGGGGATCAGGCGCAGGTAGTGGGGTTTCCCCGCGACGAGGCAGAGCCGGGCGAAGATACCGAGAATGCGCAGGGCCCGCTGTGCGCCGAGCGTCGCGTAATGGGCGGCGAAGGCAGCCGGATCGGCCCCGGTGGCAGCGGCGAAACGGGCAACCATCGCGGATTCGGTCCCGGGCCGGACATCGCGGCGGGCGTCCTGGAGCAGCGAGACGAGGTCATAGCCCGGCTGACCCAGCTGGCCGAGTTGGAAATCGAGGAGCCCGACACGGGCGAGCCCCCCGCGACCCGGCAGCCAGAGCAGGTTCTCGGCATGATAGTCGCGCAGGATCAACACGCGGGGGCCATCGGCATGGGTGCACAGCGCGGCGGAGAGGGCGGCGTGGAAGTCCGCCGCGTCCGGTTTCGTCCCGGTGGCCGCAAAAGCGTACCAGTCCAGTGCGAAGCCCGCCGCCGTCGCCCAATCCGCGGCGGAAAGGTTCGGCAGGCCGGGCGGGGGTGGGGCGGAGTGCAGATGGAGGAGCACGTCGACCGCCGGGGCATAAAGCTCGGCCTCCCGGCAGGGATCGGCAGTCAGGAGCCGGGCATAGAGGTCGTCGCCCAGGTCTTCCAGCAGCAGAAGGCCGCGCGGCAGGTCCTCGGCGAGGATCGCCGGGGCAGAGAGGCCGAGGGCGCGCAGGTGCCGGGCCATGCTGGCGAAGGCCGCCGGATCGTCGGCCCCGCCCGGCGGGTTGTCCATCAGGACGGCGGTCGCCGCGCCGAGCCGCAGCCGTTCGTAGCGCCGGTCCGAGGCATCGCCCGCCAGATGGTGGCGCTCGGCCCTGCCCCAACCGGCAAGGGCCAGGAAATCGCTGATTGCAGCCGCCCGCTCAGCCATCGACCAGCGCCTTCCCCAGCCCGTCCCGCCCGCCGACGATCACCGCCCGGCGCCCCTCGCCTGCCGCCTCCAGCCTGATCCACAGCGCGTCGGGCGGGACATGGGCGCCCAGCCGGTCGGGCCATTCGACCATGCAGATCGCACTCTGGAAGGCGTCGTCGAGGCCCAGTTCCCAGACCTCGTCGGGGTGGGTCAGCCGGTAAAGATCGGCGTGCCAGATCTCCACCCCGTCCGCCTCATAGACCTGGACAAGGGTGAAGCTGGGCGAGGGCACCTCTTCCGCACGGCCCAGGCGGGCGCGGATGAAGGCGCGGGCGAGGCAGCTTTTCCCGGCCCCGATCGGACCTTCCAGCAGGATCACATCGCCGGGCCGGGCCAGCGTGGCCAGTCTGCGGCCCAGAGCCTCGGTCGCATCGGCATCGGGCAGGTCAAGGGAAAGCAGGGCGGCGCGCGTCATGCCGCGACTGTAGCGGCGGGGCGGGCCGCCGCAAGCCTCAGGCCGAGAGGAGCCCCATCGGCGCAGGGTCCCGGACGGTGTGGAACGCCAGCACGCCCTGCAGCCGGAAGGTGATCAGCGTCGCCCCGCCGGTCAGCGGGCGGAACCGGCACGAGACCAGCCGCCCGTCCAGAAGCCGCACCTCCCCCTCCCAGGGCGCGCGATCGCCCGCGCTGGTGACAAAGTCGGTCGCGTCGTCCCAGAGAAGCGAAGGCGCCGCATGCTCGCGCCACCAAGCGCAGAGCGTGCCGATGCTCGCCTCGGACAACAGGACCTGCGGGTCGTGCTGCCAGAGCTGGGCATAGGCGTGGTTCGACATCACCAGCTGCCCGCCCTGCGAGAAGACGGCGACCGCGTCCTCCACCGCGTCGATCACCGACTGGCCAAGCTCCAGGTCGGCCCGGTAGCGGCGGGTGCGCGACATCTCGTTCGAGATATCCTCGAACATGAAGGCCAGCGCGCCGTTCGGATGGGGGCGACCGATCACCCGGTAGGTCTGGCCGCCCGGCAGGCTCCAGGTCTCCTCGAAGAGGCCCATCGCGGCCTCTTCCTCCAGCCGGGCCAGCTGCTTGCGCCAGCTGCGATAGTCGCGCGGTTCGGGGATCATCGCCCGCGCCCGCATCGCGTCGAGGAAAGCGTTCAGCGTCGGGCGCGCGATCAGCATTTCCGGCGCGAGCGTGGTCAGGTCGGCCAGCGCGGGGTTGAACATCTGAAGGCAGCGCGAGCGGTCGAAGATCGCTAGGCCGATGGGCAGGTCGGCGAAAGTCTTGGTCAGGGTCTGCATGAACTCGCGCAGCGCGGCCTCGGCCTGCACCGCCTTGTCCGCCGCCAGCGCATAGCACAGCATCTCCTCGCCCTGCGGCATCCGGACGAGGTCGAACCATTCCGCCCCGCTTGGCATCTGCAGCTTCAGACGGAGCAGATGGGTCTTCGGCGCTGTGGGCTGGTCGAAGAGCTTCGGTAGGGGCCAGGACAGGTCTTCGCCTTCGGGCAGAAGCTCGACCGCGCGGATGAGATAGGCGTGATTCGCCCAGATCACCCCGCCAGCCGCGGATTCGCGCCACATCAGCACTGGCGCGCGCGAGAGGATCGCCCGCTGCGCCATCACCTCTTGCTGGAGCGCCGCAGCCGTCGCCGCATCGGCCGGACTGGCCGCGGGTCCCTGGCCGCCCTCGACGGTGATCCGGGTCAGGCCTGACAGGTGTTCGGCCTTCAGGACCAGCGCCGGGCCGGAACCGGACTGCGCGGCGATCTGTACCTGGCCCAGCCGGGGCAGGGCGGCCAGATGTTCGGAAAGATTGGGAAAATCCGGTCCGAACCGGGTGACGAGCCGGGCGCGGGCCGAGCTGTCTTCGCCGTCCGGCAGAAGCGCGCGCGCGGCGGGTGTCGCATCGACCAGACGGTCGCCGTCGAGGAGGAACGACACCCGCGCGGGGCTGTGATCGAAAATGCTGGGCACGGCAGCGTCGCGCCGCGATTGCCAGGCAGCGATGAAGAACAACGCGGACATTGCCACCAGAAGCGCGGTTCCGACCGTTCCCACCGCCATCCACATTTCAATCGCCATCCCGGCCCCCGATCCTCGACACCTGGGCCAAGGCTAGGCGGCAAACGGTTAATCGCCGGTTAACTGCTGCTCAAAGGTCGATGCGGGTGTTCTGGCCGAGGCCGCCCGTGCTTGGGGGCGGGGCCAGGTCCGAGGCGTTCCAGATCGCCTCGACCACCGCGCCCGAACGCTCCGGCCTGTCCTCGGGGGACAGGAACGGGTCTGTCGCATTGGCGAAGGACAGCTCTGCGCCCGAGCGCTCCAGCAATGTCTTGGCGATGAAGAGCCCAAGCCCCATGCCTTCGTATCCCGGGCGCTTCTCGGCCTCGGGCTCGGGACGGCGGGCGCGGACGAAGGGGTCGCCGATCCGGCCGATCACGTTCGGCGGAAAGCCGTCGCCATCGTCGGTGATGCGGATGATGATGCGATGCGAGGTCCATTCGCCCTCGACCCAGACGGTCGAGCGGGCGAAATCCACCGCGTTCTGCACCAGGTTGCGAAGTCCGTGGATGACCTCGGGCCGCCGCAGGATCGTGGGTTGCGCCTCGGCGCCGTCCTGGATCGGCGCGAAGGCGAATTCCACCTGCTTGCCCCGCGCCAGATGCGGCTCGGCGGCCTCGCGCAACACCGCCGACAGGGGCGCCTGCCGCAGATGCAGGTCGTCCTTCCCGGCCCGCCCCATGTCGCGCAGGATGTCGCGGCAGCGGTCGGCCTGCGCACGGATCAGGCGGGCATCCTCCTGCAACTCGGGCTGGCTGTCCAGCTCCTCGATCAACTCGGCGCTGACCAGCTTGATGGTGGCAAGGGGCGTCCCCAGCTCGTGCGCGGCGGCGGCGACCACGCCGGCCAGGTCGGTCAGCTTCTGTTCGCGCGCCAGCGCCATCTGGGTCGCCAGCAGCGCCTCGGACATCGACCGCATCTCGGTCGCGACCCGGCGCGAGTAAAGCCCGAGGAACAGGATGCCGATGATGATCGACAACCAGAAGCCGAAGGCGAAGAGCCGCGGGATCACCAGCGCCGTGCCGTCGGGAAAGCGGAGCGGCAGGTGCCAGACCATGGCGACGCTGACGACAAGGATCGCCAGCGCCCCCAAGAACAGCGTCGAGCGCAGGCTTAGCACGCTGGCCGAGATGGTGACGGGCGCGAGCACCAGGATCGCGAACGGGTTGGTCAGCCCGCCGGTCAGGAACAGAAGGAACGCCAGCTGCGACAGATCGAAGAGGAGGGTCAGGAAGGCCTCGGCCTCGTTCAGCCTCCGGTTTTCCGGCAGAAGCACGACGAGAAGCAGGTTCGCCAGCACCGAGAGCCCGACCGCCAGCGCGCAGAGACCCAGCGGCAGTTGCAGCCCGTAGGCCTGGCTGGCCACCAGGATCGCCGCCACCTGCCCGGCGATCGCCATCCAGCGCAACAGGATGAGCGTGCGCAGGCGGACCATGTTGACCCCTGCATCGCGGGCCTGAACGGTGGGTGGCGCGGTGACCATGCTGTGACCAGATGTCCTCCCAATCGGGTTGACCATTGTTATGGGTCGGCGCATCTGAGATCAATGCGACCCGTCGGACCATGGGGTGAACATGACGAAGCTTTATGCAGGTGTGGCGGCAGCGGCCGTTGCGGCTTTCCTCGGGGCCTCGGCCTGGTATGTCGTGGCGAACCGGGGTGACGACGCTTTTGCCCAATGTCGCCAGGGCCAGATTGCGGGCGGCGATATCGGCGGGCCGTTCACGCTGGTGAACACGGCGGGACAGACGGTGACGGACAAGGACGTCATCACCAAACCCGCGCTGGTCTATTTCGGCTACACCTTCTGCCCCGACGTCTGCCCGCTGGACATGGCGCGCAATGTCGAGGCGGTGGACAAGCTGGAGGCCAAGGGATTGGACGTGACCCCGGTCTTCATCACCATCGACCCGGACCGCGACACGCCCGAGGCGCTGGCGGATTACGCCTACAACATGCACCCCAAGCTCGTGGCGTTGACCGGCAGCGCGGATCAGGTGCAGGCGGCGTCGAAGGCCTACAAGACCTTCTACAAGAAACGCGACACCGGCGATGACTATTACCTGATGGACCATTCCACCTTCACCTATCTGATGCTGCCGGGCGAAGGCTTCGTCGATTTCTTCCGGCGCGAGATTACCTCCGATCAGATGGCGGAAAGCGTTGCTTGTTTCGTGAAGGCAGGCAAAGCTGCCTCGTGACCTGCTGCTGAAGACCAGGAAAGACGCATGACCGAAGACCTCGCCGATCTGGGCCCGGACCCGACGCTTCTGCTTGTCGACGACGACGAGCCATTCGTGAAACGGCTGGCGAAGGCGATGGAGAAGCGCGGCTTCCTGACCGAAACCGCACAAAGCGTGGCGGAAGGCCGTGCCAAGGCCATTGCGCGCCCCCCGGCCTATGCGGTGGTGGACCTCAGGCTGGAGGATGGCAACGGGCTCGAGGTGATCGAGACGCTGCGCGAAAAGCGTCCGTCCTGCCGGATCGTGGTGCTGACCGGTTATGGCGCGATTGCCACGGCGGTGGCGGCGGTGAAGATCGGCGCGGTCGACTATTTGTCCAAACCGGCCGACGCCAATGACGTCACCAATGCGCTGTTGGCCAAGGGTGGCAATCTGCCGGAGCCGTCGGAGAATCCGATGTCGGCAGACCGCGTCCGCTGGGAACATATCCAGCGCGTCTATGAAATGTGCGACCGCAATGTTTCGGAAACGGCGCGCCGTCTTTCCATGCATCGCCGCACGTTGCAGCGTATTCTTGCGAAAAGAAGCCCCCGCTAGTCAACAATTCTTGCGCTGGTGCGATATTGGCCCTATTCCGGAGGCGTCTTTATCCGAGGGGGATCAGACATTGAAACTCGACTTGAATACGCTTTCCCTGAAAGAGCTGAAGGATCTGCAATCGCAGGTTGCCAAGGCGATTTCGGGTTATGAAGACCGCCGCAAACGCGAAGCGCTGGCGGAACTGGAAGAAAAGGCGAAGACATTGGGCTTTTCGCTGTCCGAGTTGACTGGGGTCACGACCGGACGCAAACGCTCGCCGTCGACGGCGAAATACGCGAACCCGGCGAATGCCGCCGACACCTGGTCGGGCCGTGGCCGTAAGCCGCGCTGGTTCTCTGAAGCGCTGGCCAAGGGCAAGAAGCCGGACGATATGGCGATCTGAGCCTCAGCTCTGCGATTTGAGCCATTTCAGGAATGCCCGGGCCGCAGCGCGCTTTGGCCCGGGCAGGGTTACGATGAAATAGGCCGGAAGTTTTTCGCGGCCTTCATGCACGATGCGCAGTCGCCCGTCCGCCACATCGGATTCGATCAGCGCCGCCGTTTCCACCACCAGCCCAAGCCCCTGCCGCGCGGCCGCGATGGCCAGCTCCTCGCTGTTGATGTCGGTCCGGCTCAAGGCCTCGGGGTCCAGCCCCAGCTGCCGCAGCAGGGTATCCTGCTCCGGCCAGCCGGTTGACAGGATCCAGTCCATCTCCGCCATCTCGGCCGTCGTCAATTCGCTGCGCTCGCCGATCAATGACGGCGCCCCGGCGATCACCAGCCGGGCCGAGGCGAGGTATTGCGTCTCCAGCCCCGGCCAGTCGCCATTGCCATAGCGGATGCCCAGATCCATCCGCTCGCGGTGCAGGTCCGCCACCCGGTTGTCGGGATGCAGCGACAGGCCGATGTCGGGCTGCTGTTCCCAGAAGTCCTTTAGCCGCGGCATCAGCCATTGCGCCGCGAAACTGGCAGTCAGCGTCACACGCACCGGGCGATCCGTCTCGCCTGCCCGCAGCGCCTCCAGCCCGCGCTGGATCGCGCCGAAGCCTTCCCCCAGCGCCTCGGCCAGCTGCTCGCCATCCGTGGTCAGGCTGACCCCACGCCCCTCACGCTGCACCAGCGACCGGCCCAGCTGATCCTCCAGCGCGCGGACCTGCTGGGCCACGGCGGCATGGGTCACGTTCAGCATCCGCGCCGCCTGAGAAAAGCTGCGCAGCTCCGCCGTCGCCGCAAAGGCGCGCAGCGCGGTCAGCGAGGGGATGCTGCGCCAGTCGGTCGCCATATGTTAGATCACCTAACAGTCACTCAAAGCTATTGAATCGTATCACGACTGTTTTCATGGCAAAAGAGATCATCGAAAGACGAAAAGGAGAAAGATCATGTTGAATATCTTCGCCGAGGCCCTGATGATCGCAACGCGCCTGGGCCATGTCCCGGAACAGCATTTGCCGCGCCGTGAGCAACGCCGCAGCCCGCGGGAGTTCATGGAAATCGAAGGGCTGAACACGGCGGATCGCCTGCGGGTCATCGGCCGCTGATGCCCGGCGCCTGTCCCTGTCAGTCGCAGGCTGCAAGCAGCCGCGCCACAGAAGCCACATAGTCCGCCCGCACCTCTGCGGGCGGACGAAGCCGTATCTCCAGCCTGTGCACCAGCTCCGGCACGGGTCGTCCGAACAGCTTGTCGGCCTCCGCCTCGCGAAACCCCGCGATCCGCACCGCTTCCAGCCAGGCCGAAACCTTGTCCGCCGCCTTGATCGCCTTCTTGATCGCCACCGGCAACACCGCAGGCAGGCCGAAGCGCAGATGCACCGCCGCCGTCAACCGCTGGTCCAGCTCTCCGTATCCCGGCCCCACCGCCGCTTTCACCGGGCTGATCATGTCGCCGATCACATATTCCGGTGCATCGTGCAGCACCGCCGCCAGCCGCCACTTTGCCGCGATACCGGGGCTCATGCGCGTGAAGATCTCCTCCACCAGCAAAGAATGCTCGGCCACCGAATAGGGCCAGTCCCCCCGCGTCTGCCCATTCCACCGCGCGACAAAGGCCAGGCCATGCGCGATGTCCTCGATCTCGATATCCACCGGCGTCGGATCGAGAAGGTCCAGCCTGCGGCCCGAGAGCATCCGTTGCCAGGCGCGGGGTTGTTTCATGCGGAGCGGCCTTTGTTGTCTGCGGTCGGGATCAATGCTATCTGCCCGCGCAACTAAGGATCAAGGAGTGCGCCGCATGGCTGCGGATTACATCGTCAAGGACATCGCCCTGGCCGAGTTCGGCCGCAAGGAACTGACCATCGCCGAGACCGAGATGCCGGGCCTGATGGCCTGCCGCGAGGAATTCGGCGCCTCGCAGCCGCTGAAAGGCGCGCGGATCGTCGGCAGCCTGCACATGACGATCCAGACAGCCGCGCTGATCGAGACGCTGGTGGCCCTGGGGGCGGATGTGCGCTGGGCCTCCTGCAACATCTTCTCGACCCAGGACCATGCCGCCGCCGCGATTGCCGCTGCGGGCATTCCGGTCTTCGCCGTGAAGGGCCAGACCCTGACCGAACATTGGGACTACCTTGACCGGTCCTTCATGTTCCCCGAGGGCGCGAACATGATCCTCGACGATGGCGGCGACGCGACGCTGTACGTCCTTCTGGGCGCACGGATGGAGGCGGGCGAGGATGTGCTGGCCGTGCCGCAGTCCGAGGAGGAAGAGGTCATCAAGCTGCAGATCCAGAAGCGGATCAAAGCCTCCCCCGGCTGGTTCGCCAAGACCAAGGCCGCGATCAAGGGCGTGTCGGAAGAGACGACCACCGGCGTCCACCGTCTGTATGATCTGCACAAGCGGGGTCAGCTTCCCTTCCCGGCGATCAACGTCAACGACAGCGTCACGAAGTCGAAGTTCGACAACAAATACGGCTGCAAGGAATCGCTGGTCGACGGCATCCGTCGTGCCACCGACACGATGATGGCCGGCAAGGTCGCCGTGGTCTGCGGCTATGGCGATGTGGGCAAAGGCTCGGCCGCTTCGCTGCGCGGTGCTGGCGCACGGGTGAAGGTCACGGAAGTGGACCCGATCTGCGCCCTGCAAGCTGCGATGGACGGCTATGAGGTGACGCTGCTGGAAGACGAGGTCGCCAGCGCCGACATCTTCATCACCACCACCGGCAACAAGGACGTGATCCGCATCGAGCATTTGCGCGCGATGAAGGACATGGCCATCGTCGGCAACATCGGCCACTTCGACAACGAAATTCAGGTCGCCGCGCTGCGCAACCACAAATGGACCAACATCAAGGACCAGGTCGACATGATCGAGATGCCCTCGGGCGCCCGCATCATCCTCTTGTCCGAAGGCCGTCTCCTGAACCTCGGCAATGCCACCGGCCACCCCAGCTTTGTCATGTCCGCCAGCTTCACCAACCAGGTGCTGGCGCAGATCGAGCTTTGGACCAAGGGCGAGGACTATGCGCCGGGCGTCTACATCCTGCCGAAGGCGCTGGATGAAAAGGTTGCCCGCCTGCACCTGAAGAAGATCGGCGTCAAGCTGACCGAGCTGAAGCCCGACCAGGCCGCCTATATCGGGGTGAAACCGGAAGGGCCGTTCAAGTCGGACCACTACCGCTATTGACTGCGGAAACCGGCCTGGGGATCAGACCCGGGCCGGTTCGCCTTCGGGCGTCGGAACCTCGACCGGCGCCTTCTGGCTCAACAGCCCCCAGAGGAATCCGTTCGTCACCGACTGCATCCCCAGCGCCGCCAGCACGGCGACCAGCGAGGCGGTGCGGGTGATCGTTCCCGCCTCCAGCGGCCCGAACCCGCGCGAGGCCCAGAAGCCGACCGAGGCAACGGTCGCCAGGAAAGCCATCAGCAGGAACACCGCGCCGACCTGGCAGGCGGTATCCACCGATAGCCGGGACCGCAGGCGTTCGAACCGGGGCGAGGTGGGCAGCAGGTTCATCCGCACCGCGAAAAGCCGGGCCAGCGCATGGAACCAGACCAGCTGGAACCCGGTCATGATGAAGGTCGCGGCGAAGATCAGCGTGCCGGTATCCAGCGTTACGCCGCCCAAAGTCACGGGCGCGAAGAGCAGCGGCAGGAACAGCGCGCCACCCAATGCCAGAAGCGCAAGGCCCGGATAAAGGAAGATCGAGAACGGCGCGAATGTCAGCAAAAGCTTCAGGTGCCGCCAGCCATCCCGCCACGACCGCAGGTGCGGCGGACGCGACCGTCCGTCGGGCGAGAGCGTCGTCGGCACCTCGGCGATGTTCAACCCGGCCAGCGAGGCCTTCATCACCATTTCCGACGCGAATTCCATTCCGGGGCTGGTCAGCCCCAGCTTCAGGATCGCCGCCCGCGAAAAGCCGCGCAGCCCGCAGTGAAAATCGCCCACCGGCGTACGATACAGAACCCGCCCGACGGTCGACAGCACCGGGTTGCCCAGATAGCGATGCAGCGGCGGCATGGCCCCCTTGGCGATCCCGCCTTTGAAGCGGTTGCCCATCACCAGGTCGGCCCCGGCGCGCAGCCGTTCGACGAACCCGTCCAGCCGCGCGAAATCATAGCTGTCGTCACTGTCGCCCATGATCACGAAGCGGCCCCGCGCCGCCGAGATTCCCGCGATCAGCGCCGCGCCATAGCCGCGTTGCGCCACCGGCACCACCACGGCGCCCAGGCCTTCCGCAATGGCTTGGCTGCCGTCGGTCGAGCCGTTGTCGGCCACCATGACCTCGCCCTTGATGCCTGACGCTTCAAGATACCCGCGCGCCTTGCGGACGCAGGTCTCGAGTGTCTCTGCCTCGTTCAGGCAGGGCATGAGGATGGTGAGTTCGATCATCGGCTGATTCCCTGGCGGTCGGTCAGGCAGACCTGCGGCGTCGTGCAATGATGCGCTGGCAAAAGCGCCTAAATTGGGGCGGGGAATGGGATGAATCCTGACATGGCGGGGCTCCGCACCACAGAAGCGGATACTTTTCGCCATAGTCATGACTGTTTCCAAAATCACAGTGATTTGCAGCAGGCTTGGCTAACAACGAAAACGCCGGAAACAGAACGACGTGCCTATCACCTTTAGAACCATTACCGAATCACCCAGGTCGCTTCTCTGGTTGATCTGCCTTGCGGGAATCGCGCTGGTGTTCCTCACCGCGCTCAAATCCATGCCGCAGATTTCTGATCTGCTTCTCATGGCCGATCCGGACGACCAGATGCGCCTGATGGAGATGCGCGACCTTCTGTCCGGCCAATCCTGGTGGGACACCCGGCAATACCGCGTCCTGCCGCCCGAAGGCATTCCGATGCACTGGTCGCGCTACATCGACGCCGGTCTCGCCGCCATCATCCTTGTCGCCCGACATTTCCTATCGACCTCAGCCGCCGAACTTGCCGCCGTGATCCTCTGGCCCAGCTTCCTGGCCTGCCTGATGGTGCTTGTCCTGGCACATGGTACGGCGCGGCTTCTGGGAACCGCCTCGGCCATCGGGGCGGTCGCCGTCTTCCTCAGTTGGAGCAAGCTGGGCGGCGAATTCGTTCCGCCGCGGATCGACCACCACAATCTGCAGGTCCTTTGCGGCACAGCGCTGTTCTATCTGGCTCTGGTGCCGGGTCGCGCCTGGGTCCTGGGGGCCCTGGGCGGGGTCGTCACCGCCTTCTCTCTGGCGATCGGGCTGGAGCTTCTACCCTACTACGCCACGATCTGGGGCCTCATGGCGCTGCGCCATGCCTTCGGGCAGGCCAACACCGGCCCCTGGCTTCTCGGCTTCGGCGCGGCGATCACGCTGTCCGCGCCGCTGTTCCTGGCTGGCCAGACACCGATGTCGGGCTGGGCAACACCCTGGTGCGACGTGCTGGCAACCCCGGTCATGGCGCTGGGTCTCGTCGGTGTCGTCGCGACCCTGACCCCGGTTCTGGCCGGGCGCGTCCTGACCGGCCCGGCGTCGCGGATCGCGACCCTCGTGGCCGTGACCGGGGTGGGCCTCTGGCTCGCCTTCCCGCTTCCGGGCCAGTGCCTTGCGGGCCCCTATTCCGGCGTCGACCCGGAAATGCGCAACATCATCGAGACCAACATCATCGAGGCCCTGTCCGTTCCGACCCTGCTGGCGAGCGACCCCGCGCTTCTGGGTCGCATCCTCCTGCCGCCGCTCGTCATCGCCGGTCTCGCCGCGATCACCCTCTGGCGCCTGCGGGGACGGATCGGCCCGCTGCAAGCCACCGCGCTGATGCAGGCCTTCGTCGTGACCGGTATCGGGCTGGGCTTTTCCCTGCTGCAGATCCGGGCCGTCAACCTGATGACCCCGGCGATCCCCTTCCTTGCGGGTTTCCTGGTCTACGGCTTCACCCTGATCCCCCGCGAAAGCCGGGTCCGTGCCCCTGCGGCGGTGGCTCTGCTTCTGGCCCTTCCGACCGTCGTGGAAAACGCTGTGACCTGGCTGTCTTCGGCGTCCAGGACCGACTCTGGCCCCGAGGCGTCGCAGCAGCCAGGTCTGCGTGGCGGGAGTTGCCGCACCCCGACGGCCATGGCCGAGATCGCCCGCCTGCCTCCGGCGCTGATGTTCTCGACGATGAACCTGGGGCCGGCCATTATAACCTATACCCAGCATTCCGTGACATCGGCGGGCTATCATCGCAGCTTCGACGCCTTCTGGAACGGGACCGGGGCTTTCCTGACCGAGGACGCGCTTCGCGCAGCAATCGCCAAGTCAGGCGCGGACTATGTCGTCCTCTGCGCTGACAGCCGGATCGAGCGTGGCAATCCCTGGACCGCCTCCCTTATCGCTGGCGAGATGCCGGACTGGCTGACGGATGTGACGCTGGATCGCACCGAACTGCGGCTTCTGAGAGTCGACAAGGCCAGACTTGCAGAGACTTCCCCGTGACGATCCGGCACTCCATGTTCCTGCGCTTCCTGGCCGTGGGCGGTGGTATCTCCCTGCTTTACGCCATACTGGCGGCCACTGCGACCTCGCACCTCCCCCTGCCCAGGGCGGTTTCTGCGGGGGCGCTTTGGGTCCTGTGCATTCCCGTGGCCTTCTGGCTCCAGCGCCGTATCACCTTCACCCACCGCACGCCCCACCGGCACGGGCTGTGGCTTTATGCCGCGACACAGGGGCTGGGGGTCGGGATCGCCGCGTCGGTCAGTTTCCTTCTGGCGAACGGCAGCTTCCGGCACGATCTTTTCGTTCATCTCCTCGCCTCGGGGCTGGCTGCGATCGCCAGCTATCTGATCAATCACCGGATCGTCTTCCCCGATCCATCGGCAGACTGACGGCAAGGCCAAGAATTTCCCCTTCCCGAACTTGGCCCGGCAGACTACGGTCGCAGCCGTTAACGATCACCGTTCCAGTCAAGGGAGACAAAGGATGGGCAAGAGGGACGAACTCATCGCCAAATATGCCGATGACCTGAAGAACAAGTGCAACGTGACGCCAGACATGGCGCTTCTGACGAAAGTGACGATCGGCTGCGGGCCGTCGATCTATGACAATGACGCGCAGACCGTTGCCGCTTCGGACAAGGAAGAGCTGGAGCGCATCAGGTCGAACTTCCTGATCAAGAAACTGGGCCTGAAGGATGGTCCGGCCCTGATGGAAGGCATCAACGCCGCCGTCGACACCTACGGCAAGTCCGAGCGCAACAAGTTCCGGGCGGTGTTCTACTATCTGCTGGTCAAGCATTTCGGCAAGGAAAAGGTCTACGCCTGACAAAGGCGGACCGGCGGACATTGTCTTTCCCCGAGGAGCGCGCCATGTTGGCCCGCCCGCAGCCGGAAAGACCCGATGTCCGCCACTCCCCAGCCTTCCCAGACCGCCGGTGACAGCACTGTCGTGCAGGTCATCCTTGCCGTCGCGCTTGGTCATTTCCTGAATGACCTGATGCAATCCTTGATTCCGGCGGCCTATCCGCTGCTCAAGAGCAATCTGGCGCTCAGCTTTTCCCAGATCGGGCTGATCACCTTCGTTTTCCAGGGCACCGCCTCGGTGCTGCAGCCGCTGGTCGGGCTCTACACCGACCGCAGGCCGCTGCCCTATGCCATGTCCGCCGGAATGGCCTCGACCGGGGTCGGCCTCGTGGCTCTGGCCCATGCACAAAGCTTCGGCGTCGTGCTGCTGTCGGTCGCGCTGATCGGCCTCGGCTCGTCGATCTTCCACCCCGAGGCCTCGCGCATCGCCCGCCTGGCGGCCGGGATGCGCCCGGGCTTCGCGCAATCGCTGTTCCAGGTCGGCGGCAATGCCGGATCGGCCCTTGGCCCCCTGGCGGCGGCCTTCGTGGTGATGCAGCGCGGGCAGCTTTCGATCGAATGGTTCGCGGCCGTCGCCCTTGCCGGGATGGCGCTCCTCTGGGGCGTCGGGCGCTGGTATGTGGCAGTCGGCGCCGCCCGTGCCCACGCCCGGAAAAGCCGTGCCCGCGCCGCCGTGCCCCTGCCCACCGCCACCGTGCGCTTCGGGATGATCCTCCTGATCCTGCTGATGCTTTCCAAGTTCGTCTATTCGGTCTCGCTCTCCAGCTACTACACCTTCTACCTGATCGAGCAGTACGGCCTGAGCGTCGGGCAGTCCCAGCTTTGCCTTTTCATCTTCCTCGCCGCGGTCGCGGTCGGCACCATCATCGGTGGTCCCATCGGCGACCGGATCGGGCGGCGGCGGGTGATCCTGTGGTCAATCCTGGGCATCCTGCCGCTGACCATTCTGGTCCCCTGGCTGCCGCTAGTGCCATCGGTCATCGCGGTCTCGCTGGCCGGGCTGATCCTGGCCTCGGCCTTCCCGGCGATGGTGGTTTATGCCCAGGACCTGATGCCGCAAAGCACGGGGATGGTTGCCGGGCTTCTCTTCGGGCTCGCCTTCGGCATCGCGGCGCTGGGGGCCGCGGGCCTGGGGGTGCTGGCCGACCATTGGGGCATCGTCACCGTCTACCGCATCTGCGCCTTCCTGCCGCTTCTGGGTCTGGTGGCTTTCCTCCTGCCCAACCCGCGCGACTGATCGGATTTGCCCTAAATGCCGCGCGCTTCGCGTTTGAGCGGCGCGGCGGATTCGGCTATCAGGGAGAAGTCAGGGCAGGACGCCCGGGACCTTTTATACAGACTACGCGGTGCTTGGGGTGTGCGCGTGGGGTGGATGGAGGGTCCCGTAGGGGTGCGGGGCCCTCCATTCCATTTCTGCTGCGCGTGGACAGGCGGCCCGTCGCGATCCCGGACATCGCGAAGACGTGCCGCATCATCCCGATCCGCAAATCCCGGTCCCCGGGAAGCTCAGCCGATCCGCCCCCGCACCGCGCCGGTCTGGCCCCGGTCCAGCAGCAGGTGGTCCAGCAGCACGCAGGCCATCATCGCCTCGCCCACCGGCACCGCGCGGATGCCGACACAGGGGTCGTGGCGGCCCTTGGTGATCAGGTCGGTTTCCCGGCCGTCCTGCGTCACCGTCCGGCGCGGCGTCAGGATCGACGACGTGGGCTTCACCGCGAAGCGGCAGACCACCGGCTGCCCGGTGGAAATCCCGCCAAGGATGCCGCCCGCGTGGTTCG
>NZ_DAIQAT010000052.1:0-20589 GCF_036781545.1 Tabrizicola sp. | reverse complement strand
CCGGGGAATTGAGTCAGATCGGGCGCCCAACTTGTATCAGTCACAATAAACCTCTGGCGACTCATTGCGGAGTATTGATACAATATCTGTACAAGGAACGGCAGATTGTATCAACACAAATCGAAGGAGGCAAACATGCCCCGCACCCATATCCAGACCCTTCCGCTGCGCGCCCGTCCCGGCGTTGTCGCGCGTCTGGTCACTGCCGTCACCACCTTTGCCGATCGCCGCCGCGACCGCCAGCGCCTTGGCCAGCTTGACACGCATCTTCTGCGCGACATCGGCCTCGACGTGCAGGACGCCCGCCGCGAAAGCGACAAGCCGTTCTGGCAGCCCTGAGCCATTCCCCGAGCGATCTTCGCTCTTACCCCTGACTGGGCCGGGTTTTCCCGGCCCTTCTTTTTTTGCGTCACGGCAAAAGCTTGTCAGACATGCGCCCAAGGCGCAGGATGGACGCAGCGAAAAGAAAGGATACCGGAATGCGGGACTTCTTCATCCTGGCTCTCGAAAAGCTGATCGCCGTCTTCATCGTCGTCGCAGGCATTGCGGTCCTGGTCATCAGCGTCATGGCGATGGCCAGCCCGCAGGGCGGCGCGCTGCAGGGCCTTGCGGTCCTGATCGGCGGCGGGCTCTATGTCGTGATGATGGGGGGAATGCTCTATCTGTTCCTCGGCATCTACCACAACACCAAACGCACGGCCGAGCTTCTGGCCGCCAAGGCGGGCTGAACCAAAGCAAAAGGCCCGCCTGTAGGGCGGGCCTTCGTTTGTCGTAGGGTGTGCTTCAGCGCACCGTTTACCGCTTCGAGAACTGGAACGAGCGGCGTGCCTTCGGCTTGCCGTATTTCTTCCGTTCGACGACGCGGCTGTCGCGGGTCAGGAAGCCTGCCGCCTTCAGAGCGCCGCGCAGGGCGGGTTCATAAAGTTGCAGGGCTTTCGAAATCCCGTGCTTCACCGCACCGGCCTGACCCGAGAGGCCACCCCCGGCAACAGTCGCATAGACATCGAACTGGCCTTCGACGTTCGCCACGGTGAAGGGCTGCTTCAGGATCATCTGCAGCACGGGACGGGCGAAGTAGACCGCCATTTCCTTGCCGTTGACCACGACCTTGCCCGAGCCGGGCTTGACCCAGACGCGGGCGACCGCATCCTTGCGCTTGCCGGTGGCATAGCACCGGCCCAGCTTGTCGCGGACGGGGGCGCGGGGCGCGGCTTCCACGGCGGCAGGCGCGGAGCCGACAGCCGATTTCAGGTCATCGAGAGATTTGATATCGGCCATGATCACGCGCTCCGGGTGTTCTTCGGGTTCAGGACCTTGACGTCCAGAACGGTCGGCTGCTGCGCCTCATGCGGATGCGCGGCGCCTGCATAGACGCGCAGGTTGGTCATCTGCTGGCGGCCCAGGCGGTTGCGGGTGATCATCCGTTCCACGGCCTTTTCCACCACACGTTCCGGGTGGGCGCCTTCCAGCACCTGACGCGCGGTCCGCTGCTTGATGCCGCCGGGATGCCCGGTGTGCCAGTAATAGACCTTGTCGTCGCGCTTCTTGCCGGTCATCTGCACCTTGTCGGCGTTGATGACGATGACATTGTCACCCATGTCCATGTGGGGGGTGAAGGTCGGCTTGTTCTTGCCGCGCAGGATGTTGGCGACGATCGTGGCGAGGCGGCCCAGAACGACGCCCTCGGCGTCGATCAGGATCCACTTCTTCTCGATGTCCGCCGGAGTAGCGGTGAAGGTTTTCATCGTGGTTCCCAACGAAAAGGGGGCAAGGACTGCCCCCGGAAATTCGGATGCGGGCTTGTCGCAGAAGCGGGATGCAGCGTCAACCCGCGATACCAAGATTAAACCATTTGAAATCAGTGCCTTGCAATAAGGGTATCATATTACCCCAAACACAAGCCCTTCATCTTTGCCCAAATATCCCCGCCGGAGGCTCCGCCCGGTCAGCGGAGCTTGGGCGGGCGCGAGGGGTCCATTCCCGGCGCGGCGGGGGCGAGGTCCTGCACCTGCGGCTTCGGCAGGTCGAAGCGCAGGGCCACCTTCGCCATGGCCTGTGCCGCCGGGGAGTCTGTGGCAAGGAACACCACGTCCAGCTCCCCCGCCTCTATCCCGGAAAACACCAGCGCCTCGTTCATCGCGCGGGCCAGGGCCGGTTCCGCCCCCTCCGCCGCGTCGATCAGCGCGAGGAGATGCCCGCGCCGCCCGCCCGCGTAGACCACCCCCGCCAGCAGCGCCGATGCGGCAAGCCCCCCCGCCCGGGCAAGCTTGCCGTCCAGCGCCGCGATCACCGCCTCGGGCACCATGGGCGGCAGGAACTCCTCGGGCAGCGCCTCGGCCTCCTCTGGCCCGTCGGCCAGCGTCTCGGCCAGCCAGTCCAGCGCCTCGGGCGGCAGAAGCATCGAGGAGGGCGCGACGCCGAGGTTCACGCCCATCCCGATCCCCTGCCCTTTCAGGAGCCCCGCGATCACCCGCCCCGGCAGCGCCGCATAGGGCGCGATGCCGCCGGTGAAGCTGGCCAGCCGCTCCTCGCGGTCGAAGACCAGCACCACCGGGCCGTCCTCCAGCGCGAAGACCTTCGGCTCCAGGCTCTCGCCCACCGCCTCGCGCTCCAACAGGATCACCATCTCGCCATCGGCCAACCGCTCGAAGAACCGGAGCCGCAGCGCCTCGTTCTCCGGGTCGGCGGACACCGCGGCATGGGCGGCATCAAGCAGGGTCACGACATCAGGCATCCAGAACCTCCCGCACCCGGGCACGCAGAACGGGCAGGAGATCCGCCTCGAACCAGGGGTTGCGTTTCAGCCATGCCGTATTCCTCCAGGACGGATGCGGCAAGGGAAAGACGCCCCGCGCGGCGGGCCCGCGCCAATCGGCCACGGTGGCGCTGACGTCCTTCGCACCGAGATGCCAGCGGATCGCCGCGCCGCCGACCAGCAGCGTCAGCGGCACCGGACCCAGTGCTTCCAGCGCCAGCGCCCGCCAGGTTCTGGCGCAGACGGGCGGGGGCGGCAGGTCGGCGCCCTTGGCGTCATAGCCCGGAAAGCAGAAGGACATCGGCAGCACCGCGACCCGCGACAGGTCGTAGAATTCGGCCGCGCCGATGCCCATCCAGTCGCGCAGGCGGTCGCCGGAGCGGTCGGTGAAGGGCCGCCCGCTTTCATGCACCCGAAGCCCCGGGGCCTGACCCGCGATCAGGATGCGCGTGCCGCCCTCCTCCTTGGGACGGAACCAGACCATGGGCCGCGGCTCATGGGCGGTCGCGGTCGCCTTGAACCGCGCCGCGCAGATGCGGCAGGCCCGGATGTCCTCGATCAACCCCATCGGGCCAGACTGGACCCCGATCGCCAGCGCCGCAACCCCGCCGCACCCTTGTGGCGCAAATACCCCGCCGGAGGCCGCTGCTGTCCGGCTGGCCCTTCCGGCTGGGCCTGCCCTTGCGGGACCTGAAAATCGCGGTCAAATGGCGGGACCCACAGGCTGCGCCCGAGTCCCCGGAATGTATCGCGTCTCCAGTTTCCTGCCCCGTTTCGCCAAGGCGCTCCTCGGCGGCGCGGCGCTGGCCACGGCCTGGGTGAACCTTGCCCCGGCAAGCTATTACGACGCCATCGAATTCCGCCTCCTCGACCTTCCGCGCTGGCTCGTTCCCCTGCCCTTCAGCCTGACGCCGCTCAACATCGTTGCAGACGGGCTGATGGCGCTTTTCCTCTTCTTCCTCGGCAAGGAGCTGTGGGAGGCGCTGACCCTGGAACAGGGCCCGTTGAGGGGACGGCAGGCGATCCTGCCCGCGGGACTCATGCTCGGGGGCATGGCCGGGGCGGCGGGGGTCTGGGTACTGGTGGGCCAGCTGGTCGAGACGGCGGAGGAAGCGGGCTTCGCCACCGGCTGGCCGGTGCCATTGGGGAGCGATGTGGTGCTCTGCTTCCTCATCGGCCGCGCGGTCTTCGGCCCCGGCCATCCGGCGCTGCACCTGCTGCTGCTCCTTACCATCGCCACGGATATCCTCGCGCTTGTCATCGCGGGGATCGCCGATCCCGAGGCCTCGCTGCGGCTGGTCTGGCTTTTGCTTCCGCTGGCCGCCGCGCTGGCCACCTGGGCGCTTTACGGCCGGGCGCCCGCCCCCGGCGCGCCGGAGCGCACCCGCCGCGCAGGCCAGCGGCTTCTGCCCTATGTGGTCGCGGGCCTTCTGTCCTGGATCGGCGTCGCCGCCTCCGGCCTGCCGCCCGCGCTCGGGCTTCTGCCGGTGATCCCCGCCATCGCCCATGCCGACCGCAGCTTCGGCCTCTTCGCCGAGGCGGAAGAGCTGTTGCACGACCCCCTGAACCGCCTGGCCCATGCGCTGCTCTGGCCGCTGACCGCGATCCTCTTCCTTTTTGGCCTGACCCGGGGCGGGATCGACCTTGCCGCCTTTGCGCCGACCACCGTCACCACGCTGACCGCGCTCTGGCTGGGCCGTCCGCTGGGGATGCTGCTCCTCGGTTTCGGCCTTGCCCTGGGTCTGGGGTTGCGCCTGCCGCCGGGCATCGGCCTGCGCGACATCCTGCGGATCGGCGTGATCATGGCGATGGGCTTCACCGTCCCCCTGCTCAGCCTGGAAAGCGCGCTTCCCGGCGGCGCGATGCAGGAGGCCGCCCGCCTTGGGCTTGCGCTCAGCCTCCTTGCCGGGCCGCTGGCGCTGCTTCTGCATCGCACGCCCAAGCGTGGCACGACTCCGTGAACCGGGTCTTTCCTGCTTCACTGCCCGGCTCTGGCCCTTTGAAAGCCACAAACCAGATGTTAACGATAGGCCGGTAGGCAGAACGAAGACGCCCAGCGAACGGGCGCGAGGCGAAGGATGATCGAATTTCACGACGTGTCGAAGTCGTTCTGGACCGGGACGCAGCGCAAGGTGATCCTTGACCGCGCCTCGTTCCGGATCGAGCCCGGCAATTCGCTCGGCATCCTCGCCCCAAACGGCACCGGCAAGACCACGATCATCAACATGATGGCGGGGCTGGAAAAGCCCGACGAAGGCACGATCCGAAAGACCTCGCGCGTCTCCTTCCCGCTGGGCTTCATGGGCGGCGTGAACGCCAAGCACTCGGCCCGGGAAAACTGCCGCTACATCGCCCGGCTCTACGGGCTCGACCCCGACTATGTCGAAAGCTTCTGCCGCTGGGTCTGCAGCCTCGGCGAATATTTCGACATGCCGCTGGCCACCTATTCCTCGGGGATGCGGGGGCGTTTCTCGTTTTCCCTGCTGCTGTCGATAGAATTCGACATCTACCTGATCGACGAGGGAATGCCTGCCTCCTCGGATGTCGAGTTCAACCGCAAGGCCGGTAACATCCTGCAGGAACGGCTGCTGAAATCCACCGTCGTCATCGTTTCGCACTCGCCCAAGACGCTGGAGAGGTTCTGCCGCTCGGCCGCCGTACTGCGGAACGGCAAGCTTTACCAGTTCGAGACCCTCGAAGAAGCGAAAAGCCTCTATGACTACCACGCCTAAGGCCGCGCGCTACAACACCCGCCGGGTTGACCGCCCCGCCCCGCCGGACGAGGACAGCGGGCTTCCCTTCGACACGCAGGAAGATGGCTTCGGCGCGCTCGATTTCCGCCGCCCGGACAATCACCTGCCGATCCCCGCGTCTTCGACGGCCTTCGCGGCCGACCCCATGGCCGCGGGTACGGGCGGCGCCTCCGCAGGCTCTGACGCCCCCCGCACCCCGGTTCGCAAGGCCGAGACGCCCGAGGAGATCGCCACCGCCAATGCCGCCATCGCCGCCGAGGGGCTGACCTCGCGCCAGTTCCGCCGCGCCGTTCTCATCGCACAGAAGAACCGGCTGACCCCGACCTCGGAATTCGACGCGGTGCGGCTTCTGCGCGAAGCGGGGATCGACCCGTTCTCGCGCGCCTCGCTTCTGCGCATCGTCGCCCCCGAGGCCGAGGCCACCTCAGATCCCGTGGTCGAGCCTGACCCCGCCGCATCGCCCGCCACGACGGGGCGCGAGCTTGCCCGCTTGCCCGGCGACACGGTGCAGCTGCCCAAGAAGATCAAGCCCGCGCAACTGCCCTCGACCGAGCATCGCGCCGAGGTCAATCAGGCGGCGGAAATCCTGCGGATGCAGCGGGACATCGCCCGGCGCAGGCGGCGGCGGCTCGCGCTTCTTGGCGCGCGGCTTTTCGCCTTCGTCCTGCTGCCGACCTTCCTCGCCGGCTGGTATTTCTACTTCATCGCCACGCCGATGTATTCCGTCCGCTCGGAATTCGTGATCCAGCAGGCAGGTCCCACCTCGTCCGGCGGCTCGCTCGGCGGGCTCTTCTCGGGAACCGCCTTTGCCACCTCGCAGGATTCCATCGCCGTGCAGGGCTATCTGCAATCGCGCGAGGCGATGGGTCGCCTGGACCAGGATCTCGGCTTCCGCGCGCATTTCCAGAGCGAGGCGATTGACCCGCTGCAGCGGCTGGACAAGGACGCAAGCCTCGAGGCCGCCTACAAGGTCTACAAGAAGTTCCTGAAGATCTCCTTCGACACCACCGAAGGCGTGATCAAGATGGATGTGATCGCAGCAGATCCCGAGATCGCCGCCGCCTGGTCGAAGCAGCTGATCAGCTATGCCGAAGGTCAGGTCGACCATCTGACCCGGCGCCTGCGCTCCGACCAGATGCGCGAGGCGCAGGAACATTACGATGCCGCCCACAAGGCGCTTGGCGAATCGCAGCAGCGCCTGATCGAGCTGCAGGAGAAGTTCAAGATCATCTCCTCGGAGACCGAGGTCGGGCTGATCGTCGGCCAGATCAACGGGCTGGAGACCCAGATCACCCAGGAGCGCCTTTCGCTGGCGCAGATGGAATCGAACCCCGAGCCGAACCAGGCCCGGATGGAGCCGGTCAAGCGCCGGATCGCCACGCTCGAGGCCCAGGTGGCCGAGCTGCGCGCCCGGATGACCGAGGATACGCCCGACGCCACCAGCCTGGCGCAGATCCAGGGCGAGCTTCTGGTCGCCCAGTCCGACCTGCAGACCCGGCAGATGCTGCTGGCCCAGGCGCTCCAGTCGATGGAGACCTCGCGGGTCGAGGCCAACCGCCAGGTGCGTTACCTGTCGCTGTCGGTCAGCCCGATCCCGCCCGACGAGGCGACCTATCCCCGTGCTTTCGAGAACACGCTGGTGACGATGTTGATCCTTCTGGGGATTTACCTCATGCTCTCGATGACCGCGGCGATCCTGCGGGACCAGGTCTCCTCGTAAGGGTTTCGCGCATGAAGGATGTCTCGATCGGCGGGCTGACCGTCGGCAACGACCGCCCGCTTCTGGTCATCGCCGGCCCTTGCCAGCTGGAAAGCTTGGACCACGCCCAGATGATCGCGGGCGCAATGGCCGAAGCCTGCGCCGCGGCGGGGGCGCAATATGTCTTCAAGGCCAGCTACGACAAGGCCAACCGCACCTCGCTTTCGGGCAGGCGCGGGCTGGGGATGGAGGCCGGTCTGAAGGTGCTGGAGGCGGTACGGGGCATGGGACTGCCGGTGCTGACCGACGTGCATGACGCGGGCCAGGCGCGCGAGGCGGCGCGGGTGGTCGACGTGATCCAGATCCCGGCCTTCCTGTGCCGGCAGACCGATCTTCTGCTTGCCGCCGGTGAGACGGGCGCGGTGGTGAACGTGAAGAAGGGCCAGTTCCTCGCCCCCTGGGACATGGCGAATGTGGCGGCCAAAGTCGCCAGCACCGGGAACGAGCGTATCCTTCTGACCGAACGCGGGGTCAGCTTCGGCTACAACGCGCTGGTGGCCGACATGCGGTCGCTGCCGATCCTGGCGCGCACCGGCTATCCGGTGATCATGGACGCGACCCATTCGGTGCAGCAGCCCGGCGGCCAGGGGAGCTCCTCCGGCGGTCAGCGCGAGTTCGCCCCGGTCATGGCCCGCGCCGCCGTATCGCTGGGGATCGCCGGGGTGTTCATCGAGACGCACGAAGACCCCGACCGCGCGCCTTCGGATGGGCCGAACATGATCCCGCTGCGCGACATGCCCGCGCTGGTCGCCAGCCTGATGGCTTTCGACCGGCTGGCGAAGGCCGATCCGCTGCGGGTCTGACATGGGCAGACAGACCGAGCGGGTGCTGTTCGTCTGCGGCAAGGCCCGGATGCGCAGCCCGACCGCAGCGGCGCTGGCACCCGATCTTCTGGGGGTGGAGGCTGACTGCGGCGGCCTCAGCCGCGATGCCGATGTGCCGCTCTCGGCCGATCAGGTCGACTGGGCTGACACCGTCGCGGTGATGGAGCGCAGCCAACTCGCCCGCCTCAAACGGCAGTTCGGCCCGCACCTGAAGGGCAAGCGCGTGGTCTGCCTGGATGTTCCCGACCGTTTCAACGCAATGGACCCCGGCCTGATCGCCCTCTTGACCCGGCAGTTCTCCCGGCTGGGATGATCTGGGATGATACGGAGCTTGCCGCACCAGCCCGGCGGTGGCAGGCTTCCGGTATGGCCCACGAAACCATCGACGACTATCACGCCGCACTCGCTCCGGCGGATCGGGCGATCTGCGACAGGCTCCGCACCGCAATCACCCGCGCTTTGCCCGATGCGGAAGCGCAGGTCTGGCACGCCCATCCGGTCTGGTTCCTGACCGGCAACCCGATCACCGGCTATTCGAAGCTGAAGGCCTGCATCCGGCTCCTGTTCTGGAGCGGCCAGTCCTTTTCCGTCCCCGGCCCGACGCCAGAGGGCAGCTTCAAGGCCGCAGAGGCGCGCTACCGCACGGTCGAGGAGATCGGCTCGAAGGCGCTTGACCTCTGGCTCGCCGAGGCGCGGGTGGTGCAATGGGACTACCGCAACATTGTCCGCAACAAGGGACGGCTCGACCGGCTCGGTTGATCCTCTGCCTCGGACAAAGGCTGAACGTCATGTCAACGTCCACGCCCAAGTCCTTGAAATCCCTAAGACCCGGAAGGCTGTCCCGCGTGGACACCCCTCACACCGCCTGCCCCGCCGCCCATCCGGAGGACCAGGCCCATTGGAAGTTGTAGCCGCCCAGCCAGCCGGTCACGTCCACCACCTCGCCCACGAAATGGAGCCCCGGCACCCCCAGAGCCTGCATCGTCCGCCCGTCCAGCGCCCTTGTATCGACGCCGCCCAGCGTCACCTCGGCGGTGCGGTAGCCCTCGGACCCGACCGGCACCAGCCGCCAGTCGCGGATGCCCGTCGCCACCCGGTCGAGCGTGGCCCCCGACAGCTCCGCCATCACCCCCGTCACCCCCGCCGCCTCTTCCAGATGCCGCGCCAGCCGCTCGGGCAGCCAGCGCCCCAGCACGGTCCGCAGCGCGAGCTTCCCCCGCGCCGCGCGCAGATCCGCCGCCACGTCGCAGCCCGGCAGGAGGTCCAGCGAGATCGCCTCCCCCTCGCGCCAGTAGGAGGAGACCTGCAAGACCGCCGGGCCGGACAGCCCGCGATGGGTGAAGAGCAGCGCCTCGTCGAAGCCGGTCTTCCCGCAGCTGACCCGCCCCGGCAGCGAGACGCCGGCGAGCGGCCGCATCCAGGCCAGCTCCTGCTCGGCAAAGGTCAGCGGCACCAGCGCCGGGCGGGTTTCCACGACGGGCAGGCCGAAGGCCTCGGCCAGCCGGTAGCCGTAGGCCGTCGCGCCCATCTTCGGGATCGACTTGCCCCCGGTCGCCACCACCACCGCTTGCGCGCGTTGCAGCCCCCGCGCAGTCTCCACCTCGAACCCCTCGCCCGCCCGCCGCACCTCGCCCGGCGCGCAGCCGAGCCAGAGCGTGACCCCGGCGCGGTCCATATCGCGGACCAGCATCTCGACCACCTGGGTCGCCGGCCCGTCGCAGAAAAGCTGGCCCAGCGTCTTCTCGTGCCAGGCGATCCCCGCCGCATCCATCCGGGCGATGAAGTCCCACTGGGTGAAGCGCTTCAGCGCGGACAGCGCAAAGCGCGGGTTCTGCGAGAGAAAGCGGTCGGGGGCGATGTTCAGGTTGGTGTAGTTGCAGCGCCCGCCGCCCGAGATGCGGATCTTCTCGCCCGGCGCCCGGGCATGGTCGACGACCAGCACCCTTCGGCCCCGGCGCCCCGCCTCGATGGCGGCCATCATGCCGGCAGCCCCGGCGCCGAGGATAATCGCGTCCCAGATCATGCCCCGTCCTAGCCGCCCCGCCCCGCTCCGGCAAGCCGCGCCGGAGGGGCGAAATTTTCACCCCTTGCCCCTTGCACGCCCCCAGCCCCTTCGCTAAACACCGCCGCACGGTTGGGGCGTCGCCAAGTGGTAAGGCAGCGGTTTTTGGTACCGCCATACCTAGGTTCGAATCCTAGCGCCCCAGCCAAACTTTCCCCTGACAGTCGAAAACCAATGCCGCACAGCGGTTTCCCGCGGGATCATGGGGTCAGGCGCGGGCCATATGCGACCCGGCGCGTCACGCGCCTTCCGGCTGGCGCTTGGGGCGCAGCTGGCCGTGCTCGAACAGGGCCACCAGCACGAGGCCCAGGATCAGCGGGAAGATCAGGTAGAACATGCGGAACACCAGGAGCGCCGCCAGCACGATCTCCGGCTCGAACTCCGGCAGGCCGGTGATGACGGCCAGTTCGAACACGCCCAGGCCTCCGGGAGCGTGCGAGAGAAGCGCCAGGGTGAAGCTGACGACGAAGACCCCCATCACCACCATATAGCCGGGGTTGCCCTCGGCGGGCAGCGCGAAATACAGGATTCCGGCGGCGAAGAGAATCTCCACCGGCGCGATCGTCACCTGTTTCAGGGCGATCGGCAGCCTGGGATAGGAAATGCGGAAATTGCGGATCCTGAGATCCGGCAGCCCGAGCGCCGATGAAATCAGATAGGCCACCACGATCAGAAGCGTGGCCACCGCCAGCCAGTGCACAAGAGCGGGCGACAGGAACTGCGGCAGCCGATCCGCCAGATCGGGCATCACCAGAAAGGCGATCCCCAGCACGATCATCACCGCCAGCGAGAAGGTCAGCGAGCAGAAGGTCACCAGCACGCCGACCTCGGGGCCGCTCAGCCCCTTGGTCGTATAGGCGCGGTAGCGGATCACCGCCCCGGTAAAGGCCGACGCCCCGATGGTATGGGCCAGCGAATAGGTGGTCAGCGCGCAGCCGGTGACGAAGGCGAAGCCCACCTTCTTCTTCAGATGCTGCAGCGCGATCACGTCGTAGAGCGCGAGGTTGATATAGCAGCACAGCGTGCAGAGGACGATCAGCCCCCAGTTCATCCGGGGGATGGCCGCGAAACCGGCCCAAAGATCATCCCAAGACATGTCCCGAAGTTCATGGGCGAGAAACCAGAACGAAACCGCAATCGCGGACAGGCCGATGGCCGGCCAGATCAGTTTCTTCCACTTCGCGCCGCGCCGAGTGATGTCTGCCACCTGCATACGTCCTGCTGTTCTCTGCCCCTTCCGGGTTCATGCGCCCGGTTCCGCCATTGGACCCGCATTCCCGACCCGAGGCAACTCCAACCAAGGGGAAAATCGCAGGAATCACGATCTTCTGTTTCCCCGGCCCCGACCGGGGGGGGAAGCTGCTTCCCGATCCCGTCGACAGGCGATGACTGTCCCATGTGCTCGGCACGATCGGGGACTGGGAGAGGTCCATCCGGCTGCAGTCCCTCGGCGCCGGGCCCGCCCGGTCAGATGCTGATCTTCGCGAACCCGTCGCGCAGCGCGGTGGACCAGGCTTCGGACATGGCACGGAACTGGGGATCGCCCGCCTCGATCCGGCGCTTCTGCGTGACCTTGCAGGCGTCGCGCTCAATCACCGCGAGGTCCAGCGGCATCCCCACCGACAGGTTCGACCGCAGCGTCGAATCCATCGACAGGAGCACCGCCTTCACCGCGTCGGCGAGGCTGGTCGTCGGCTTCACCACCCGGTCAAGGATCGGCTTGCCGTATTTGTGTTCGCCGATCTGCAGGAAGGGCGTGTCCTCGGTCGCCTCGATGAAATTGCCCTCGGGGTAGATCAGGAACAGCCGCATCGCGCCGCCCTTCCTTTGCCCGGCGACGATCATGCTGGCCGAGGCCCCCTGCATGGCGGAAAGCTTCTCGTCCACCTCGGCCCTGACCTTGGCCAGCGTCGCCCCGACGATCTCGGCGACCTTCAAGAGCGTGGGCGCGAGCATGATCGAGGTATCCGGCGTGGCCTCCGGGTCCTCGATCGCCTCGCGCAGCTGGGCGATGGCGGTCTGCGAGACGGACAGGCTTCCGGCGGTCATGATCACGATGACACGCTCGCCGGACTCCTCGAAAGTGAACATCTTGCGGTAGGTCGAGATGTTGTCGAGCCCGGCATTGGTGCGCGTGTCCGACAAGAGCACCATGCCTTCATTCAAGAGAAGGCCCACGCAGTAGGTCATCCGTTGTCCCCCAGTTCCGCGCCGGGCAGCCTATTGGGCGGATTGCTGGACCGCAACCATCACATCCATCGCCTCGCGTCCGCCCCCGCGCGCGATGCCGCGGATGGGCGCGGCGTCCTGGGCGTCGAAGCCCGAGCCGAGGCGGATGTAGCGGGCATCGGGGCATGAGCGGTTCGCGGGGTCGAAGCCGACCCAGCCGAGGCCGGGGACATGCAGTTCGGCCCAGGCATGGGCGGCTTCATGCGGCGTGCCGTCTTCGGTGGCAAAGAGATAGCCCGAGACATAGCGCGCCGGGATGCCCCGACTGCGGGCGCAGGCGATCAACGCATGGGCATGGTCCTGGCAGACGCCCTCGCCCAAAGCCAGCGCCTCGGCGGCGGTGGTATGGGCATGGGTCACGCCGGGGCGGTAGGCGATGGCCTCGGCGACAGCTGCGGACAGCGCATGGGCGAGGGAGAGAGGGTCGGGGCCGGTGGCGGTGTTGGCCAGGGCAGCCAGCGCGACGTCGATCCGCGTGGGGACGGTCTCGCGCAGGTAGCAGTCGGGGGCTACGGTCTCGCGGTGGCCGCGCAGAACCCCCGCCAGATCCTCGGTCTCCACCGTGCCCTGCACCCGGACGGCGATCTCGGTGACCGGCCCGGCGATGGTCCAGCCCTGCACCAGATCCCCTGCCCCGTCGCGGTGCCGGGCGCCTTTGGTGCCCTCGGTCACCGTGACGTCCCAGTCGAGCACCTTCTGGCCCGCAAAGACCGAAGGCGTCAGGCGGTGGCTTTGCACCACCGACCGGACGGGCGTGTCGTAGCGGTAGCGGGTCACATGATCGACGGTCAGGCGCATCAGCGCATCTCTCCGCTGAGGTAGCTGTCGTGGATGGCATTGGCGAGCACCGCCGCCTCGGCGATGTAGCGGGTCAGGAATTCGTGCAGGCCTTCGTCGAAGATCGCCTCGACCGTGGCGGATTCGATCCCAGCGGCGAGGCCGCGCGCCTTCTCCTGCGCCTCGGTCTCGCGTCCGTAGGCTTTGGCGAGGCGGCCGAGGTGGTTGGTCAAACCGGCAGTGCAGGTGGCCAGCGAGCGGGGCGACTGCGGATTGCGGATCAGGAAATCGGCGATCTTCGCCGCCGTCACCTCGCCGCCATAGGCCCAGTGGAAGGCCCGATGCGCCCCCATCGCGCGCAAAAGCGTGGTCCACTGGTAGTTGTCGAGGCCGGAGCCGACGAAATCGACGCGGGGAAGAAGGACGTAGTATTTCACGTCCATCAGCCGGGCGGTGTTGTCGCCGCGTTCCAAGTAATAGCCGATGTTCAGGAAGTTGAACCCGTCGTCGCGCAAGAGCGTGGCGTCGATGGCACCCCGCAGCATGGCGGCGTGGCGCATGGTCCAGTCGGTGAGGCGCGAGAGTTCGAGCTTCGAGCGTTCCTCGCGCTCCAGCTGCTTCAGCTCCTGGAAGGCGGTGTTGAGCGCATCCCAGACCTGCGTCGTGAGCGCGGTGCGGACGATGCGCCCATTCTCGCGCGCGGCAGTGATGCAGCTGGCAACGGAAGACGGGTTGTCGCGGTCGAAGAACAGGAAGCTCTCGATGTTGCGCTGCACGGTCTGGCCGTATTTCTGCGCGAAGGCATGGGTCAAGCCGGTGGCCTGCAACAGGCTGTCCCATTCGCTGCGGTAGCCGTGCGCGCTGGGAAGAAGACTTATGCGGCTGCCGACCTCCAGCAGACGGGCGACGGTATCGGCGCGCTCCATGTAGCGGGCGATCCAGTAGAGGTTGTCGGCGGTGCGGCTCAGCATGACATGAACTCCGTTCCGCATGCGCATGATTTTTCTGCGGAAAATCGCAATTCTTCGCAGAAGAGTTGTGCCCGGCCACTCATTCCGCCAGCACCCAGGTGTCCTTGACCCCGCCGCCCTGCGAGGAGTTCACCACCAGCGAGCCTTCCGTCAGCGCCACCCGCGTCAGGCCGCCGGGAACCAGGTCGATCCGCTCGCCGACCAGGCAATAGGGGCGCAGGTCGACATGGCGCGGGGCCACCCCTTCCTCGACGAAGGTCGGCACCGTCGACAGCGCGAGAGTCGGCTGGGCGATGTAATTCGCCGGATCCTCGGAAAGCTTCGCCCGGAACCGGTCGATCTCGTCCCGGCTGGCCTTGGGACCGACCAGCATCCCGTAGCCGCCTGATCCGTGGACCTCCTTCACCACCAGATCGGCCAGGTTCGCCAGCACATGGGCCAGGTCCTCGGCCCGGCCGCATTGCCAGGTGGGCACGTTCTGCAGGATCGGCTCCTCGCCCAGATAGAAGCGGACCATGTCCGGGACATAGGTGTAGACCGCCTTGTCATCGGCCACCCCCGCCCCCGGCGCCGAGCAGATCGAGACGCCGCCGGACCGGTAGACGTCCATCAGCCCGGGGATGCCCAGCATGGAATCGGGGCGGAAGCACAGGGGATCGAGGAAGGCATCGTCGATGCGGCGGTAGATCACGTCCACCCGCTGTGGGCCTTCGGTGGTGCGCATCCAGACATGATCGCCATCGACGAAGAGATCCTGCCCCTCGACCAGTTCCACCCCCATCAGATCGGCCAGCAGAGAATGTTCGTAATAGGCGCTGTTGAAATGGCCGGGGGTGAGGATGACGACCGTAGGCTCGCCCGGGCAGCGGGCGGGGGCGACGCTGGCCAGCGTGCGGCGCAGCTTGTCGGCATAGGTGTCGACGGGCTCGATCCGGTTCTCGCGGAAGAGGTCGGGGAACATCCGCATCATGATCTCGCGGCTTTCCAGCATGTAGCTGACGCCCGATGGCGTGCGGCAGTTGTCCTCCAGCACATAGAATTCGTCCGGCCCGGTGCGCACGATGTCGACGCCGACGATATGGGAATAGACCCCCTTCGGCGGCACGAAGCCGGCGACGGCCTTTTCATAGGCCTCGTTCTGATAGACGAGGCGGGCGGGGATGCGGCCCGCCCGGATGATCTCGCCCCGGCCATACACATCGACGAGAAAGGCGTTCAGCGCCCGCGCCCGCTGCTTGATGCCGCGCTCCAGCTTCGCCCATTCGCCACCCGAGAAGACGCGGGGGAACATGTCGAAGGGGATCAGCCGGTCGGGGTCGCCGCCCTCGCCATAGACGGCGAAGGTGATGCCGATGCGACGGAACAGGGCCTCGGCCTCGGCCTGTTTCAGGCTGCGCAGCTCCTGCGGCATGGTCGCGACCCAGTCCTGCAGGCGGGAATAGGGGATGCGGACCTCGGCCCCCTGGAACATCTCGTTGAACTGCGCCACCGGAAACCCCCGACCTGCCCTGGCCCGACTAGAGCAGAGCCAGCCTTCGGCGCAAAGCGTTTCCACCGGGATTTCGCCCTTGGGGTGATCATCTGCTCAAGTTTTGGGCATCGACGGGCCGCGCAGCGCCTAGCGCAGGGCGACCGGCGCGCGGGAACGGCCGAGAATCCGGTCCTTCATCCGCCCCTTGAGCGACCGGGGCAGCGCATGTTCCCGGTCCTGCAGGAAGACCAGACCGTTGATTTCGGGCGATTTCATCAGCGCCAGCCGCGCCCCCCATTCCGCGGCGAGCTGGGGGGCGACCCCATCGGGAATGCCCTTGCGCGGCTGGTGGGTGCCCGGCACCCAGTCGGTGATCACGATGCCGGGGAAGCGGTCGCCCAGATCGGCGACCAGCGCGCGGGTGTAGATGCGCAAGGCGCCCTTCGACACCGAATAGCCGGCCGCAAGCGGCGCGGGCTGCACATCGGCGAAGGTCACGACATTGACGATCCGTCCGGACCCCGCCGCCACCATGCCGGGCAGCACGGCGTGGCAGCAGTTGACCGCCCCGCCCAGGTTCAGCTGCAGCGTGTCCATGAAACTGGCCGGAGTCTCGTCCAGGATGTCGCGGTCGGGATAGGTCTCGCTGTTGTTGACAAGGATGGTCGGCGCCCCCAGCCGCGCGCGGATGTCGTCGAAGGCGCGGGCGACATCGGCGGGGTCTCGGACATCGGCGACGACGGGCAGGATGCGGTCGTCCGCAGGCTGGAACGCCTGGCGCGACAGGCCCGCAACCATCACCCCCAGCCGAACCAGGGCCAGCGCCAAGGCCTCGCCAATGCCCCAGCCGGCCTCGGTGATCACGGCGATCTCGCTTAGTGCCTCCTGCATTCTCATATCCCGCATCAGCCAGTCTTGCGCCCTTCCCGGACCAGCCGGACCGCCACCAGATCGGCAACGCGCAGGGCGTTGGCCGCGATGGTCAGGCTGGGATTGACGCCCATCGAGCTTGGAAAGAATGAGGCATCCGCGACATAGAGATTGTCAAGATCATGCGCCCGGCAATCCGCATCCAGGACCGAGGTCGCCGGATCGGTGCCGAAGCGCAGCGTTCCGCAGGGATGGCCGAAGTTCAGAAGCGGCGAGAAGGTGAGAAACAGGATCCGGTGCCGCGCCAGCGTCCGGCGCATCGCCCGGCGAAAGAGGCTGCGCCGCGCCCGCAGCTCGTCGGGGATGCGATAGTCCACCTGCGGCACTTCCGGATCTTCGGGGTGCGGCCGCACCCGGTTCTCGGGATAGGCCAGGTCCTCGATCACGGCGACGAAGACCGTCGCGCTGCCGAAGAGCCTGGCGCTGGCGCGGGCGAAAACCGTGGCCGCCTTGCCCAGGCCCGGCACGCGACGCAGGACCGAGCGGGCGATCATGCCCTTCAGGTGATCGGCGATCCGCCCGGCATCGGCCGCGACCCCCATCGACTGCACGAGGCCCAGCCGCTTGCCTTCGTGCGCGTAGAGGTCGCGGAAGGCGACGGCCCGCGTGGCGCCCGCCGCCGGACTGCCGCGCCGGGGCCAGACGGCGACCATCTCGTTCAGGTGGAACATCAGCCCGCGCCCGACCCAGCCGCTGGAATTCGCGCAGCCCGCCGCGTGGGTGCCCGTCGACCGCAGAAGAAGGCCCGGCGAATGCAGCGCCCCTCCGGCCAGGACCACGATCTCGCCCTGCAGCCGATGCTCGGCCCCCGCCACGCGCACCCGCAGGCTGGTGATCCGCCCGGCCGCCTCGACCAGTTCCTCGACCGTGCAATCGGCCAGAAGCGCCGCCCGCCCGGTCTGAAGCGCGGGCTCCACCCCGGCGGAGCGGCCATCCATCTTGCAGGGCCGCGGGCATTTGTGCCCCAGGCAATCGCTGCATCCGGGGACCCGGCGCAGCGCCTCATGCGCGCGGTAGGGATGCAGGCCCGCCTGGCGCAGGTCGCGGAAAAGCGCCGCCTCGGTCGGCGTTAGCGGCGGGGCGGCAAGGCCGGGAGGCGGCAGGCCGGACAGGGGATCGGCGTCGCCCCGGACCGACAGCAGCTCTTCCGCCTGATCGTAATACGGCCGGAAGGCATCATAGCCCACCGGCCAGCCGCCCGCCGGATGCGGCATCTCGTTGGTGCTTTCCAGATCGTGCCGTTCGGGGCGCTCCGCCGCCGCCGCGTAGAAGACCGACGAGCCGCCGACCCCGCTGCCCAGCGGGGCGAAGAAGCGGTGCGCCGCGCCGCCGTCGACGGTGGCCTCCATCATGGTCGGCCACAGCCCCCGCGATTGCCGCGCGGCATAGTCCGACAGGTCGTCACGCAGGAAATGCGACTCGGCCCGGTGGCCCAGCGGCCCCTTCTCAACATAGAGGACCGCCAGCCCATGTTCGGCCAGGCGCCGCCCGGCCAGCCCGCCACCGATGCCCGTGCCGATCACGATGACGTCCCAGCTGTGCCTGGCAGCCTCGGCGACGCTCAGCTGTCCATGCGGGCGCGGGAGTGCCGACATCACTTGCCTTGCCCGGAAAACGCCTTGGGCCGGTGAACCATCTCAACCCGCCGTGCCGCTGCGCTGGTCGGGGTCTTCCGACCCCACAGCCTTGGGCACGCCCCTTTCGCAAAGTGACCCCGTTCGGGCGCGACACTTGCCGGATTCAGGCCCCCGGGCAAGCCCTTTGTCGCCGCCGCCTTGTCTTGAAGCACGTCCGGGCAAGTCACCGAAAGCAATAATTTGACCATACTGCAGTGCAGAAAGTCAAAAAAGTATCACCATCCGGTCGATGCAGATGTAGCAGGACGCGATTCTTTGCGGCAAGCTTTGAGGGCGGGCCGTTGCTTGACGACCTGCGCCCTGCGCGGGAGACGCGGGTGGTTGGGGGAGGACGTGATGCAGCCGGATCTCGAAGTCGTCCAGATCGGCCAGGGCCAGTCCTTCAAGGCCTGGGAGCACGGCTACCCGTTCCACACCGTCCGCTGGCATTTCCACCCCGAGCTTGAGGTGCACCACGTCATCGCCACGACGGGGCGCTGCTACATCGGCGACCATATCGGCGAATTCGGGCCGGGCCAGCTGGTCCTGACCGGGCCGAACCTGCCGCACAACTGGATTTCGGATGTGCCGGAGGGTGTGGTGATCCCGCTCCGGAACCGCATCGTGCAGTTCCCGGAAGCGCTTTTGCACCGGATCGCCGAGCTGTTCCCGGAAACCGGCGGCTTCACCCCGCTCTTCGACCTCAGCCGCCGCGGCGCCCTCTTTACCGAGGCCTGCACCAGCCGCGTCGCCCCGATCCTGGCCGAGCTGGTCGGCGCGAAGGGCCCCCGCCGCGTCAGCCTGTTCCTCGACCTCCTCGCGAACCTCGCCGCCGACACCGGTGCGCGGGCGCTGGCCTCGGACGCCTATCTGCCGGACCCTTCGGGCTTCATGACCGCAGGCGTCAACACGGCGCTGGCCTTCATCAACGACAACCTGACCGAAGCTTTCACCGAGGCCGACCTTGCCACGACGGCGGGGATGACCGCTTCGGCCTTCTCGCGCAGCTTCCGCCGCCACACCGGGATGGGGGTGGTGGAATGCGTCAACCGCCTGCGGATCAACCTGGCCTGCCAGATGCTGATGAACGAGACCGGGAAGACGGTGACGGACATCTGCTACGCGGTGGGCTTCAACAACCTGTCGAACTTCAACCGCCAGTTCCTGCGACGAAAGGGAATGCCGCCCAGCCGGTTCCGCGCGCTGCACGAGGACAATCGCGCGCTGGCCGCCTGAGCCCGCAAGACACGAACCGAATGACTGGCCGCGCCCGACCCTCCGGTGCGCAGCGTGGCCGGTTGTTGCCCGAAGCCTCGGGCAAGCCACGCGCAACCGGGAAACCCCCGCCGCCCCCTGACTGGGCCGGGAAGATCGACGACCACCAAGGGAGAGAGACCATGACCAAGACCAAGATGATGCTGCTGGCCGGGACGGCGCTTGCGCTGACCTCGGGCACCGCCTTTGCGCAAGAGGCCGCGACCGTGGCTTTCCTGATGCCCGACCAGGCCTCGACCCGCTACGAGCAGCACGACTTCCCCGGCTTCGAGGCCGAGATGAAGAAGCTCTGCGCCGACTGCACGGTGATCTACCAGAACGCCAATGCCGACGTGGCGCTGCAACAGCAGCAGTTCAACTCGGTCCTGGCGCAAGGTGCGAAGGTGATCGTGCTCGACCCGGTCGACAGCTCGGCCGCCGCCGCGCTGGTGACGCTGGCGCAGTCGCAGGGCGTCAAGGTCATCGCCTATGACCGCCCGATCCCGGATGCCCCGGCCGATTACTACGTCTCGTTCGACAACAAAGGCATTGGCCAGGCCATCGCGCAGTCGCTGGTCGACCATCTGAAGGCCACCGGCGTGCCGGACGGCGCGGGCGTGTTGCAGATCAACGGCTCGCCCACCGATGCCGCCGCCGGGCTGATCCGCGACGGGATCGACGCGGCGCTTGACGCCTCGCCCTACAAGACCCTGGCCGAGTTCGACACGCCGGACTGGGCGCCGCCGGAAGCCCAGCAATGGGCGGCGGGCCAAATCACCCGCTTCGGGGCCGAGATCGTCGGCGTGGTCGCCGCGAACGACGGCACCGGCGGCGGCGCGATCGCGGCCTTCAAAGCGGCGGGCGTCGATCCGGTTCCGCCGGTCACGGGCAACGACGCGACCATCGCGGCGCTGCAACTGATCATCTCGGGCGACCAGTACAACACCATCTCGAAACCCTCCGAGATCGTGGCGGCGGCGGCAGCCAATGTGGCGGTGGCCTTCCTGAAGGGCGAAACCCCGGAAGCCAAGACCACGCTTTACAACACGCCGTCGGAGCTTTTCGTCCCGGCGGTGGTGACGGCCGAGAACATCAAGGCGGAAATCTTCGACAAGGGCATCAACAAGCCCGAGGAAATCTGCACCGGCGAATATGCCGAAGGCTGCAAGGCGCTGGGGATCACCCAGT
>NZ_DAIQAT010000051.1:0-21040 GCF_036781545.1 Tabrizicola sp. | reverse complement strand
AGCACGTCGATATGTTCGGTGCCCTTGATCGGGTCGCCGCCGATGCCCACGGCGGTGGTCTGGCCAAGGCCCACGTCGGTGGTCTGTTTCACAGCTTCATAGGTAAGCGTGCCCGAGCGCGAGACAACCCCGACCGAGCCCCTGGAGAAGATCGAGCCCGGCATGATGCCGATCTTGCATTCGCCGGGGGTCAGCACGCCGGGGCAGTTCGGGCCGATCAGCCGCGACTTCGAATCGATCAGCGCGCGCTTGACCTTCATCATGTCGAGCACCGGGATGCCCTCGGTGATGCAGACGATCAGCGGGATTTCGGCGTCGATGGCTTCCAGGATCGAGTCGGCGGCGAAGGGCGGGGGGACGTAGATCGCGGTCGCATCGGCGCCGGTCTTCGCGACGGCCTCATGGACGCTGTCGAAGACGGGGAGGCCGAGGTGCTCGGTCCCGCCCTTGCCGGGGGTCACGCCGCCGACCATCTTGGTCCCATAGGCGATGGCCTGCTCGGAGTGGAAGGTGCCCTGCGAGCCGGTGAAGCCCTGGCAGATGACGCGGGTGGATTTGTTGACGAGGACGGACATCTTCTGTCTTCCGATCTGTTTTGTCAGTTTCAGTTGGCGACACAATGCGAAATCAATTGGAGGAAGCCGTTGAGATTGTTATCGTCGTATTGGGGATATATGAGATCCTCGCACTGGCGTCAGAACCAGGCGGCGACTGAGTGATGCTTACCGCGAAAGATTTGCCGCCGCGGGACACTCTCCCCGCAATGGTGATTATTTCCTTGCCATCATAGGCTTGTGCAGGTGAATAAGTCTTACGGTTGAATCGCGAGATGGAAGCAAAGCCAGCTGATGCAAGCTTTTCTTGAACATCCGGGAATATCTGGTCCGCCCATGTCCCACGAAATCGAACATTGCACGTGTAGGACGTGTAGGCCTTATCCCGATCAAAACCTCCGGCTCTGTATCCGGTCAATGTGATGCCAGTCGATACAGCATCGTTCGTCTTATATCCAAACATACCGTAAAAATTGACTCCGCTTGCGCGGGCAGCAGCCTTTGCTTTGTTTTCCGTCAAATCTTCCGCCAAACACGCAGATGCGAACGCGTTCAGGTATTTTACGTAGGAACGACTGTCGGATGAAGTCGCAGAAGCGTCCGCGACACATCCAGCCAAGGCCAAGACGAGGTAAATGCTTCGCTTCATCCCTTCACCGCCTTCACGATCTTCTCCGCCCCGTCCTTCAGGTCGTCCGCCGCGATGACGTTCAGGCCGCTGTTGCGGATGATCTCCTTGCCAAGCTCGACGTTGGTCCCCTCCAGCCGCACCACCAGCGGGACCTTCAGGCCCACTTCCTTCACCGCCGCGATCACGCCCTCGGCGATGATGTCGCAGCGCATGATGCCGCCGAAGATGTTGACCAGGATGCCCTTCACGTTCGGGTCCGAGGTGATGATCTTGAAGGCCTCGGTCACCTTCTCCTTCGTCGCCCCGCCGCCGACGTCCAGGAAGTTCGCGGGCTCGGCACCGTAAAGCTTGATGATGTCCATCGTGGCCATCGCCAGCCCTGCGCCGTTGACCATGCAGCCGATCTCGCCGTCCAAGGCGATGTAGTTCAGATCGAATTTCGAGGCGGCGAGTTCCTTCGGGTCCTCCTCGGTCTCGTCGCGCAGGGCGGCGATGTCGGGGTGGCGGTAGATCGCGTTGCCGTCGAAGCCCATCTTGGCGTCCAAGAGCCGCAGCGTGCCGTCCTTCAACAGGCAGAAGGGGTTGATCTCCAGCATGTCCATGTCCTTGTCCAGGAACAGCTGGTAGAGCTTCTTCACGATCCCCACGCATTGTTTGACCTGGTTGCCGGTCAGGCCCAGCGCGAAGGCCACGCGGCGGCCGTGGAAATCCTGCAGGCCCGTGGCCGGGTCGATGGTGAAGGTGTGGATCTTCTCGGGCGTGTCATGCGCCACGTCTTCGATGCTCATCCCGCCCTCGGTCGAGGCGACGATGGAGATGCGCGAAGTCTGACGGTCGATCAGGAAGGCGAGGTAGAATTCCTTCTCGATGTCCGAGCCGTCCTCTATGTAGATGCGGTTGACCTGCTTGCCCGCGGCCCCGGTCTGCACGGTGACAAGGGTGCGGCCCAGCATCTGGCGGGCGAATTCGGCGGCCTCGCCGACCGAGCGGGCCAGGCGGACGCCGCCCTTTTCCCCCGCCTCGGGCTCCTTGAAATGGCCCTTGCCGCGGCCCCCGGCGTGGATTTGCGACTTCACCACCCAGAGCGGGCCGTCAAGTTCCCCCGCGGCGGTCTTGGCGTCTTCGGCCTTCAGGACGACGCGGCCGTCCGAAACCGGGATGCCATAGCTGCGCAGAAGCTCTTTCGCCTGGTATTCGTGGATATTCATGGGGCGCCCCTTCGCGGCCGGGATTGGTCAGGGGCGTTCTGGCACGGGTTTGCGGGGGAACCAAACGGCAAATGCCTGTAAAGCGGGGGGAATGCCGGGAAAATGAACGATGTGATCACGGTTGCGAAACGTGTGATCACACGATGGAAAATCGTGATCACATGGTGGCGGTAACGCCAGCCGTGGCGCGAATCACCGGCAGCGTGGCGAGATTGACAAGCCTCGGGGCGCTTGCGAAGGCTTGCACCGGGAGAGAAGGAGACCGCCATGCCGCGCCCAAGCGCCAATGATATCACGCAAGCCATCCTGCCGAAGATCAGCCACGGGCGGGGGGCCTATCTGTGGGATGTGGAGGGGCGACAGTATATCGATGGCTCGGGCGGCCCGGCGGTGTTTTCCATCGGCCACGGCGATGCGCGGGTGAACGCGGCGGTGGCCAGGCAGATGGAGAAGGTGGCCTATGGCTACCGCTATCTCTTCACCACCGACCCGCTGGAGGAGATGAGCGAGATCATCTGCAAGGCCACGGGGCTGGCGGACATGGTCTATACCACCTCGGGGTCCGAGGCGGTGGAAAGCGCGGTGAAGATCGCGCTGCAGTACCATTTCGACCGGGGTGAGCCGGGGCGGGTGAAGTTCATCGCGCGCAAGCGGTCCTGGCATGGCAACACGCTGATGGCGACGGCGCTGTCGGGGTTCGAGGACCGCCAGCGCGCCTTTGCCGGGGCCTTGCCGATGGTGGGCCGGGTGAGTGCCGCCAATGCCTACCGGCTGCCGAAGGGCGTGACGCGGGAGGGGCTGGTCGCGCATCTGGCGGCGGAACTGGAGGCGGAGATCCAGCGGCTCGGGCCGGAGACGGTGGCGGGGTTCTTCTTCGAACCGGTGGTCGGTGCGGCGGGCGGGGCTTTGCCCGCGCCGGAAGGCTATGCAAAGGCCATGGCCGAGGTTTGCCGGCGGCACGGCGTGCTGGTGATCTGCGACGAGGTGATGTGCGGGTCGGGCCGGACCGGGGTGTGGCGGGCGTCCGAAGAGGACGGGATCACGGCGGACATCATCACCGTGGCGAAGTCGCTGTCGGGCGGCTACCTGCCCCTGGGCGCGGCGGTCTACACGCAGGAGATCGCCGATGTGATGGCAGCAGGCCATGGCGGGCCGCTGACCGGGCATACCTATACCGGGCATACGGCCTGTCTCGCCGCCGGGGTGGCGGTGCAGCGGATCGTCGAGGAAGAGGGTCTGCTGGCGCGCATCCGGGACAAGGGGCCGCGCTGGAGGTCGGACCTGCGGGCGCGGATGGCGCATCTGCCGCAGGTGGGCGATGTGCGGGGCCGGGGGTACTTCATCGGGGTCGAACTGGTGGCGGACCCCGAGACCAAGGCGCCCTTCGAGGCCGCGCTGGGGGTGAACGGCCGCATCCGCGCCGAAGGGCTGCGGCGCGGGCTGATCTGTTATCCGTCCGGCGGGCATGTCGACGGGGCGGCCGGGGATACGGTGATCCTCGCGCCGCCTTTCAATGCGAGCGACGCCGAACTGGACGAGATCGCCGACAAGCTGGTCGCCACGCTGGAGACTGTGCTGGCAGACGTGGCCTGAGCGCCGGATTTTTTTCGAAACGTCCGGACCGGAGCCTTCGAAGAAATCGGCGCTCGGCGGGTCAGTTCAGGAACACCGCGAACAGCATCGCATCGCCCTGGACGAAATCCTCGAAGTCGCGCCAGGCCTGTCCGCTCATCTGCGGCCCTTTCTCGGCGTAGGGGAGCAAGCCCTCGCCCTGAATCCAGGTGATCAGATCCACGGGGGGCGGGTTGTCGAAGGCCTTCTTCAGGTTGATCCCGGCCTCGGCCCCGAAGCGCCAGTGCGGGATCAGGACCTCTCCCTTCAGGAGCTTCTCGGCATCGGCCAGCACCGCCTGCCAGCGGTCGCCGGTGCCGGGCGGCATGGTGAGGCCAAGGCCGGAGACCTGCTTGTCGTTCGGCACCCATTCGCCGGTGTTGTCGGTTTCCAGCGCGACCAGGGCCCAGAAGCGGCGGTTTTCCTGGATCATCGACAGGAAATGGCCATAGGCGTCCTGCGCCAGCGCCTTGTCGGGGGTGTTGGAGAGCGCCTGCAGGACCATCGCCGCCCGGTCGACCTGGCGGCCGAACATCATGTCCATCGCGTTGTTCGGGGGGGTGTCGCCCCAGAGCGCATAGATCGCCTTGGACGAGTCGAGGACGCGCTGGATCGCCGGTTCGGGATCATAGGCCAGCGCGGTCGAGGCGAAGCCCGACAGGAAATGGGTGTAGGCCGAAAGCCAGGCGGCATCGGCGGTGTCGAAGGTGATCACGGGGTCCTGCACCTGGACGCCCAACATCCTGCCGCCGCCAAGCGCCATGCCGGTGACGTCGGCGAGGCCCTCGCCCGGTTCGCGGGTGCCGTTCGCGTTGATGTCGAACCAGAGGTCGGCGATGCGGATCGGCAGCGCGAAGGGCTTGTCGCCGAGCTTGGCCAGGGCTTCGCGGGAGGCCTCCATATCGGCGTCGAGGTTGCGGATGAGCGCGGTGAAATCGGCGGCGTGGAAGGGGATGGCGTTCGGGTTCTCCGGGATGGGGAGGCGGAGGATGGGAAGCTCCGACCAGTCGGCCTTGACCCCGGTCTGCCAGCGCAGTTGCAGCGCCTGCTCGATCCCGCCGAGGAAGCGGAGACCGGCGAGGGCGAAGAGGTCCTCGTTGGTGGGGGAGGTCAGGGCGGCGAGCCGGGCTTCGGTGGGGCCAAGGCCGGTGCGGGCGATCTCCTCGGAGATCGTCTCGGCGGTTACTGGGGTGGCGAGGAGGGCGAGGGTGAAGGCGAGTGTGCGCATGGGGATCTCCGGTTCTGGCCCGAGTCTGGCGGTCCGCGGCGCCGGGTGCAAGTCGGGAAGGCCCTATGTGGCGGTCCAGAGCACCTGGCCGCGGGGAAGGAGCATGGGCTGGCGGGCGGGAGTGAAGCCTGCGGTGCGGATGGTCCGGGCGACCTGCGCTTCGCTGACGTGGTAGGGCGGGCGGTCGGGATGGGTGACGACCCCGTCGGGCTGGCGGAGGGGGCCTGCGGTGTCGCCGAGGAAGACGGTGAAAAGGGCCGCGCGGAGGTCGGGGAAGCGGCGGAGGTTGGTCAGCGCGATGGCGAGGGCGGCGTGGGGGAGATGGGTGAAGACGCCGAAGGCGATGGCCAGCGTGATCGTGTCCGGAAGGCCGGGGAAGGCGAAGGCGGCATCCTCGATCAGCCGGTCTTCGGGGAGGGCGGCCGGGTCGGGGAGTTCGTGGAGCCTCCCGTGCCGCATCAGGGCGAGGGAGGCGTCGGTGCCCCAGTAGTGGCCGGGTTTGAGGTAGGGAACCGCCTTGTGGCCGAGGCGGAGGGCACCGCAGCCGATATCGAGGAGGTGGTCCTCCGGCGTCATCCCGGCGGAGAGGAGGGCCTCCATCTGGACGCGCCCCGTCTCGTCCCAGCGGCCGCCGACGATGTCGCGGTGGCGGCCCTTCGCGATGGCCTCCGCATAGAAGCCGGGGGCGAGATAGGGGGAGGCGAGACGGGTCACTCCTTGGGAGGGGCCTTCTGCACCGGGGCCTTGGCGGCGGCCTTCATCCGGGCGAGGAGGTCTTCCTTTGTCTCGCGCGGGGGAGTGGTGGCTTTCGGCCCGCCCTTCTGGGCGTGGTCGGGGCCGCGGGGGGCGCGGCGGGCGCCCTTGGGGTTGCCGGATTTCGAGTAGTCCATTGGGGGCCTCCGGGGAAATGTGTGGCCCCCGGGGATGCCGGATTTGCGGGCGGGGGGCAAGGGGGCGTTTGGGTGCCCACGCGCGGGCAGGTTTCCGGGGCGAGGGAAATCAAGGGGTTGGCTTTGGGCGTTAGGGAAGTGGAAAGGATTGCACTCCTTTGCCCGAATGGCGGGGCAACCGGGCAAACGCCACAGACGACCGCCGGAAGTCCCCGAACATGGCGCGATGGTAGCACGGAACGGACCTTGGCGGGGCGCATTCGGGGCCTTGTGACGATTGCCGAGCCTCGTTACAATGAGAAACAAATTTTCTCTTTATGAAACAGGACGATCCTCGGCCATGGATGACCTCGAAATCCGGCGGCTCCGTGCCGATACGCCTGCTTGCGAAGACATCCTGCACTTCAACAACGCGGGCGCGTCGCTGATGCCCGGCCCCGTGGTCGAGGCAATGAACGGCGTCTACAAGGACGAGATCCAGTTTGGTGGATACGAGGCCGAACGGCGGGCCGGGGCAGAGCTTGGCGCGTTCTACGACGAGTTCGCGGCGCTGCTGAATGCGAAGGCGAACGAGATCGCCTATGTCGAGAACGCGACACGCGCCTGGGATGCAGCCTTCTACGGCCTTCCCCTCGCCTCTGGAGACCGCATCATCACCCATGCGTCGGAATATGCGTCGAATTACCTTGCGATGCTGCATTTGGCACGGCGACGCGAGCTGGAGATCGACATAGCGCCTTCGGACGCATCCGGCCAGATCGACGTTGACGCGCTGGAGCGCATGATAACGCCCAGAACGAAACTTATCGCGATCACCCATGTTCCGACCCAGGGTGGGCTGGTCAATCCGGCGGAGGCTGTGGGAGAGGTCGCCCGGCGGCACGGGCTGATCTATCTTCTTGATGCGTGCCAGTCTGTCGGGCAGATTGAAGTCGATGTGCAAAGGATCGGTTGCGACATCCTGTCCGGCACCGGACGCAAGTTCCTGCGCGGCCCCAGGGGCACGGGCTTCCTTTTTGTTTCCGGCGCGATCCTGGATCGGATCGATCCTCCCTTCATCGACCTGCATTCGGCGACCTGGACAGGTCCCGACAGCTTTGTCTGGGCCGAGGGCGCGAAGCGGTTCGAGAACTGGGAAAGCAATGTTGCGGGCCGTGTCGGACTGACGGCGGCGGCCCGCTACGCACGCCGGATCGGGGTGGACCGGATCGAGCAGCGCGTGGCGGGACTTGGTACAAGGCTTCGGGACGCGCTGGCCGAGGTCGCGGGCGTCACGGTGCATGATCTGGGGCTGCGGAAATCCGGGATCGTGACGTTTCGCAAGGGCGATCTCGATCCCGGCGGGATTGCCTCGCGGCTTCGGGCGCGGGCGATCAACGTTTCGGTTTCGTCGCTGCCCTATGCCCGGCTCGACCTCGGTGCCCGGGGTCTGGGATCGCTGGTCCGCGCCTCGGTGCATTACTTCAACACCGAGGCGGAGATCGAGGCATTCGTGGCGGCGGTGGCAGAGCTTTAGGGCTGCCGGAATGTGCGGGGCAGCCCCGAGGGGAGTCGGGCCGAAGCCCGACCTGCCTTACGCCAGCGACGGGTCGATGCCCTTGCAAGCCGCAACGAGGCCTTTCACGGCGTCGACGGATTTGTCGAACATCGTCTTCTCGGAGGTGTCGAGCTTGACCTCGACCACACGCTCCACCCCGTTGGCGCCGATGATGACGGGCACGCCGACATAAAGGCCGTTCAGCCCGTAGGCGCCCTTCACATGGGCGGCGCAGGGCAGGAGGCGTTTCTGGTCCTTGAGATAGGCCTCGGCCATCTCCACGGCGGAGGCGGCGGGGGCGTAGAAGGCGGAGCCGGTCTTCAGGAGGCCCACGATCTCGGCCCCGCCGTCACGGGTGCGCTGGACGATGGCGTCGAGTTTTTCCTGCGTGGTCCAGCCCATCGCCACCAGATCGGGCAGGGGGATGCCGCCGACGGTGGAATAGCGGACGGACGGAACCATCGTGTCGCCGTGGCCGCCGAGGACGAAGGCAGAGACGTCCTTCATCGAGACGTTGAATTCGAGCGACAGGAAGTGGCGGAAGCGGGCGCTGTCCAGCACGCCGGCCATGCCGATGACCTTGTTGTGCGGCAGGCCGGAGAATTCGCGCAGCGCCCAGACCATCGCATCGAGCGGGTTGGTGATGCAGATCACGAAGGCCTGCGGGCAGTGCTTCTTGATCGCCTCGCCCACCGATTTCATCACCTTGAGGTTGATGGCGAGGAGGTCGTCGCGGCTCATCCCCGGCTTGCGGGGGACGCCGGCGGTGACGATGCAGACATCGGCCCGGCGCAGGAAGGCGTAGTCGTTGGTGCCCACGACCTCGGCGTCGAAGCCTTCGACGGGGCCGGATTGCGAGATGTCCAGCGCCTTGCCCTGGGGGGTGCCCTCGGCGATGTCGAACAGGACGACGTCGCCCAGTTCCTTCAGCGCGATCAGGTGCGCAAGCGTGCCGCCGATCTGACCGGCGCCGATCAGGGCAATCTTGGGTCTGGCCATGGAAGCCTCCTTGGGGGGTGAATCGGGGGCAGGGGTAGCCCCTTATCCCGCGGCTGTCCAGCACTGGAATGTGTCTCGGTATACCATTGTATGCGGAATTTTGCGCCTTCCGGCCCGGTTGAGAAGGGGTTAGCGGTAACGCCAGCGGAGGGCGCGATGGATATCTGGTTCTGGGTGGCGGCGGTGGTCGCGGCGGCGCTGGTGGGGATGGGCAAGGGCGGCGTGCCGATCGTGGGGATGCTGTCGGTGCCGGTGATGGCGCTGGTGATGAACCCGGTGACGGCGGCGGGGATGCTGTTGCCGGTCTATGTGGTGTCGGACATGTTCGGGCTTTACGCCTATCGCCACGCCTATGACCGGCGGGTGCTGGGGATCCTGGTGCCGGGGGCGATCGTCGGGATCGGGGTAGGCTGGGCCACGGCGAGCGTGGTGCCCGAGGCGGCGGTGACGCTGCTGGTGGGGTTGATCGGGGTGGCGTTCGCGCTGAACCTGATCCTGCGCAAGCCGGTGCTGGCGGAGCCGAAGCGGGCAGAGGTCGCGCCGGGCCTGTTCTGGGGGGCGGTGACGGGGTTCACCAGTTTCGTCAGCCATGCGGGGGCGCCGCCCTATCAGGTCTATACCCTGCCGCTGGGCATGCCGAAGGCGGTCTTTGCCGGGACGGCGACGATTACCTTCGCGATCATCAATGCGGCGAAGCTGGTGCCTTATTACGCGCTGGGGCAACTGGGGCTGGAGAACCTGGAGATGGCGGCGGTGCTGTCGGTCCCGGCGGTGGTGGCGGTCTTTGTCGGGGTCTGGGCGGTGAAGGTGATGCCCGAGAAGCTGTTCTTCCGGCTTGTCACCTGGGCGCTGATGCTGATTTCGCTGAAGCTGGTCTGGGACGGAGCGAAGGGGTTGATCTGACCCGGAAGCTGCGGGATCGGCCGGGGGCGGGGTGATCTGCCTCGGGCGGTGTGCGAGGGTGGCGGTGCGCCCTTGATCCGGAGGATGGACCGATGCTGCCCGATACCGATGCGCTTTATGACTCTCTCGCGGCGCGGGACGGCCGGTTCGACGGGCTGGCGCTGGTCTGCGTCAGGACGACCGGGATATTCTGCCGCCTGACCTGCCCGGCGCGGACGCCCTTGCGGCGGAACGTGGAGTTCCGCTCCCTGGTGGAGGACTGCGAGGCGGCGGGGTTCCGGGCCTGCAAGCGGTGCAGGCCGGATCAGGCGGGGTCGCCCCTGGCCGGGAGGTCCTCGGTGACGGTCTCGTAGTTCGAGCCGGAGGCGATCAGGCACATTCGGCCATCGGGGAGGGTGAGGGTGATCGACCAGGTGCCGGTGGCCTCGGCGGCGTAGAGTTCCATCACCGCGGCCTCGCCCGCGATGCCGATGCTGCGGCGGGTCTCGCCGTAGCGCTGGGCGAGGAGCGCGGTCACGGCGTCGCGGCTGTCGCATTGCGGGGCGGACTGGGCGATCCCGGCGGCGGCGAGCAGGACGCCGACGCCGAGGGAAAAGGCGAACATCTGCTGGGTCATTGGCGGGCCTTTCCGGTTTCGGGACGGGCCAAGGCTGCCGGGATCGGGCTGACGGGCGGTTAATGCCTCGCGCGGGTTGCGCTGCGCGCGCCAAGGGATTTCTGCGGCGCGGCGAATTTAGACTTGCCGTTTGTGTCCGATCCGTGCTTTCAAGCGCAAGAATGTTGCGCGGAGGTGAGTCGATGGGAATGAACGGGACGCGTCCCTATCGGTCTGTCCTGTATATCCCGGCCTCGCGCGAGCGGGCGCTGGAGAAGGCGCGGGACCTGGCGGCGGATGCGATCATCTTCGATCTGGAGGATGCGGTCTCGCCCGAGGAGAAGGTGCGGGCGCGGGAGCTGCTGGCAGGGGTGCTGGCGCGCGCGGATTACGCCGCGCGGGCGCGGATCGTGCGGGTGAACGGGCTGGGGACCGAGTGGGTCGAGGGGGACCTGGCGGCCTTTGGCGCGCATGAGGGCGTGGACGCGGTGCTACTGCCGAAGGTGGATGCGCCCGCCGATCTGGAGGCGGTGGCGGGCCGGGTGACGGCGCCGCTCTGGGCGATGCTGGAGACGGCGAAGGGCTGCCTGAACGCGGGCGCGATTGCGGCGCATGACCGGCTGGAGGGGATGGTGATGGGCACCAACGACCTGGCGAAAGAGCTGGGCGCGCGGTTCCGGGCCGACCGGCTGCCGCTGATGGCGGGGCTGGGGACCTGTGTCCTGGCGGCCCGGGCCGAGGGGAAGGTGATCGTCGATGGCGTTTTCAACGCCTTCAAGGACGAGGGCGGCCTCAGGGCGGAATGCGAGCAGGGCCGCGACATGGGCTTCGACGGCAAGACGCTGATCCATCCGGCGCAGCTGGTGGTTGCGAACGAGGTCTTCGCGCCGTCGGAGGAGGAGGTCGCGCTGGCCCGGCGCCAGATCGCGGCCTATGCGGAGGCGCGGGCGCGGGGCGAGGGGGTCGCGGTGGTGGACGGGCGGATCGTCGAGAACCTGCATGTCGCCACAGCCCAGGCGCTGATCGGCAAGGCCGAGGCGATTGCAGCGCTCGCGGTTTAGCGGCAGGGTGGCGCCGCGACCGATGGAGGGCAGCGATGACACTGATCGTTCTGGGGCTTTTGCTGTGGTGGGGCGCGCATCTGTGGAAACGGATGGCTCCGGCCTCGCGGGCGCGCTGGGGCGAGCCGGGCAAGGGTCTGGTGACGGTTCTGCTGCTGGCGGGCGTGGTCTTGATGGTGATCGGCTTCCGGGGCAGCGAGTGGCTGGGGATCGACGGCGCCGAGTTTGTCGAGCTGTGGTATCCGCCGCGCTTCCTGGTGCATGTGAACAACCTTCTGATGGCCTTCGCGGTCTATCTTTTCGCGGCGTCGGGCATGAAGACGCGGATTACCCGGGTGATCCGGCATCCGCAGCTGACGGCGGTGAAGACCTGGGCGGTGGCGCATCTTCTGGTCAACGGGGACCTGGCCTCGGTGGTGCTGTTCGGGGGGATGCTGGCCTGGGCGGTGGTCGAGGTGATCCTGATCAACCGGGCCGAGCCGCGCCCGGTGCCCCCTGCGCCCGCGCCCTTGGGCCGCGAGATCGGCGCCGCGGTGGGGGCTGTCGTCGTGCTGGTCGCGATCATGCTGGTGCACAACTGGCTGGGGGTGCCGCCCTGGGGCTGATACCGGAGCGGGGGTTTCACACCCCCGCACCCCCGTGGGATACTTTGGGCAAAGATGAAAGCAGGGAGATGGGGGCGTGAAGCTCTATCGGTTTCTGAGTGCGGATGACACGTCCGCCTTCTGTCACAAGGTGACGGCGGCCTTGAACAAGGGGTGGGAGCTTTACGGCTCGCCCACCTATGCCTTCGACGCGGCCAACGGGGTGATGCGCTGCGGGCAGGCGGTGGTGAAGAAGGCTCCGGGTGACTACGATCCGGATGTGAAGCTGGGCGAGCTATGAAGACCAATCCGGGACGGTTTTTCGAGGATTACACGCTGGGCGAGGTGATCCGTCACGCGGTGCCGCGAACCGTGGGGGCGGGGGAGCGGGCGCTGTACCATGCGCTTTATCCCGCGCGGGGGGCGGTCTATTCGTCGGACGAGTTTGCGCGGTCGGCGGGGTTGGCGGCCTCGCCGCTGGACGACCTGATCGCCTTCCACACGGTCTTCGGCAAGACGGTGCCGGACATCAGCCTGAACGCGGTGGCGAACCTCGGCTATGCCGAGGGGCGCTGGCTGAAGCCGGTCTGGCCGGGGGATACGCTGCGGTCGGAGTCGGAGGTGATCGGGCTGAAGGAGACCTCCTCGGGTGCGACAGGGGTGGTCTGGGTCAGGACTCGTGGGCTGAACCAGCGCGACGAGACCGTGCTGGACTATGTGCGCTGGGTGATGGTGCGCAAGCGGCGGCGCGAGGTTCAGGTGCCGGTCCATGTGCCTGACCTTGCCGCTTCCGTCGCGCCGGAGACGCTGGTGGTGCCGGAGGGGCTGGATTTCAGCCGCTACGACTTTGGCCTTGCGGGGGAGCCGCATCGCTGGGGCGACTATGAGCTGGGCGAGATGATCGACCATGTCGATGCGGTGACGGTCGAGGAGGCCGAGCACATGCTGGCGACGCGGCTTTGGCAGAACACGTCCAAGGTGCATTTCGACGTGACCCAGCGTGAGGACGGGCGGCGGCTGATCTATGGCGGGCATGTGATCAGCCTTGCCCGGGCGCTGTCGTTCAACGGGCTTGCCAATGCGCAGATGATCGTGGCGTTGAACGCGGGCGCCCATGCCAACCCCTGCTTCGCGGGCGATACCGTGCGGGCCTGGTCGGAAGTGCTGGACAGGGCCGAGACCGGGGTGCCTTCGGTCGGGGCGCTGCGGCTGCGGCTGGTGGCGACGAAGGGCAAGGCAGGAGAGTTGCGCGGCCCGGACGGGAAACACCTGCCCGAGGTGCTGCTGGACCTGGACTACTGGGCGCTGGTGCCGATCTGACATTTTGACTATCCAGTCAGTGGGAAGCTGTGCCATCCTGCCCTCTGGGGAGAGGGAGGGGATCGCACCATGTTTCGCATTGCACTTGCCGCGCTGGCGCTGACGGCGGGAAGCGCCGGGGCGCAGGACCTGTCGCTGTACGGCGGCGGAGAGCTGGAATTCGCCTTCGACGAGGATGGGCCGGATACCGGGACCAACAGCTATCTGAGCGCCTATCTGGAGCTGGAGAGCCGGGGCTTCTATGCGGGCATCTGGGGGCAGGTCGCCGACGATGCCCTGGCGGATGAGGTGGATCTGTATCTGGGCTATCGCACCACTCTGGCGAGCCGGATCGGCTATGATATCGGCTATATCCGCTACCTGTATCCGAATGATGTGGGCGATTATGGCGAGCTGACGCTTGGCCTGGAGGCCCCGGCCGGAGACAAGCTGTCGCTGTCGCTCGACCTTGCCTACGACCCGGAAAACAAGTTGGGCAATGCCTATGTCGGGGCGGCCTTTGCGGCGAGCGACAAGCTGGAGCTTTCCGCCAATTATGGCATCTACGAAGTTGCGGAGGCCCCGTCCGAGACGGAATGGGACATCGGGGCGACCTGGGCGCTGACCGATGAACTGGGGGTCGACCTGCGCTATTATGACGGATCCGAGTATCTGGGCAGCTACATCGGAGTGAGTCTGGCCTGGGATACAACGCTGCTGGGCGGCTGAAGCGAGTGCGACCAAAGTTGTGATCACGGGTCGAAAATTCGTGATCACAAATTGGAAAAACTTGCGCAGATAGCGGAAACATCTCGCGCCTGCGGCATTCTCATGCGTGACTTCGGCGAATTACGCGCTATGCAGAAGACCGAACGATAGCTGTGCAGGTCATGCCCTGCCGCCACCCGTGAGGACTGCGATGGCCGACCCGAAGCCGATCAACCGCCCCCTGTCGCCCTTCATGATCGGCCCCTACTACCGGCCGCAGATGACCTCGATCTCGTCGATCATGGTGCGGATCACCGGGATTGCCACATTGGGCACCGTATTCCTTGTGGTGGCATGGCTGCTGGCGGCGGCGACCTCTCCTCGGGCCTTTGCCACGGTGGACTGGCTGATGACCGGGATCGTCGGCGACCTTGTGCTGACGGCGGCGACCTGGGCGATCTGGTATCACACCCTTGGCCGACTGCGGCACCTGATCTGGGACCTGGGCTACTTTGTGGACGTCCCCGCGGGCGAGCGGATGGGATGGGGCATGTTCATCGGGGCCACCATCCTGACGATCATCACCGTCATCGCGGTTTGAGGAGGCAGGCAATGCAGTTCATGACCGACCGCAAGCGCGCCGAAGGGCTGGGCTCGGCCCGCAGTGGAACACATCATCACTGGCGGATGATGGTCAGCTCGGCCGCGCTGATCGTGCTGGTGCCGTTGTTCATCTTTACCTTCGGCTCTGCGCTTGGCCGTGATCACCCCGGGGTGCTGGAGTTCTATGCGCGGCCGTTCCCGGCGGTTGTTGCGGCGCTGACGCTGATCGTCGTCGCCCTGCATTGCAAGGCGGAAGCCGAGGAGGCGATCATCGACTATGTGCATGGCGTCCGCAGCAAGATTCTTCTGTGGGTCGTGGCGGCCGCAGCCTACGCGATGATCGCGGCGGGGCTGTTCGCCCTGGTGAGAATGGCGCTGTAGGGTCTGGCGGCGCGGCAAGGATACGGAAATGACGGCTGAATACGCATACGAGACGCATGATTATGACGTCGTTGTGGTGGGCGCGGGCGGTGCGGGCCTGCGGGCGACACTGGGGATGGCCGAACAGGGGCTCAGGACGGCCTGCGTGACCAAGGTCTTCCCGACGCGCAGCCACACGGTGGCGGCGCAGGGGGGGATCGCGGCCAGCCTCGGCAACATGGGGCCGGACCACTGGCAATGGCACATGTACGACACGGTGAAGGGCTCGGACTGGCTGGGTGACACCGATGCGATGGAATATCTGGCGCGGGAGGCCCCGAAAGCGGTCTACGAGCTGGAGCACTACGGGGTGCCGTTTTCCCGTACGGAAGAGGGCAAGATCTACCAGCGGCCCTTCGGCGGGCACACGACCGAGTTCGGCAATGGCCCGCCGGTGCAGCGGACCTGCGCGGCGGCGGACCGGACGGGACACGCGATCCTGCATACGCTTTATGGCCAGAGCCTGAAGAACAACGCGGAATTCTACATCGAATATTTCGCGCTGGACCTGATCATCACCGATGGAACCTGCACTGGCGTTGTCTGCTGGAAGCTGGATGACGGCACGATCCATGTCTTCAACGCCAAGATGGTGGTGCTGGCGACAGGGGGCTACGGGCGGGCCTACTTTTCGGCGACCTCGGCGCATACCTGCACCGGCGATGGCGGGGGCATGGTGGCCCGCGCCGGGCTGCCGTTGCAGGACATGGAGTTCGTGCAGTTCCACCCGACCGGCATCTACGGTTCGGGCTGCCTGATCACCGAAGGCGCGCGGGGCGAGGGCGGGTATCTCACCAATTCCGCCGGCGAGCGGTTCATGGAGCGCTACGCGCCGCACTACAAGGACCTGGCGCCGCGCGACTACGTCAGCCGCTGCATGACGCTGGAGATCCGCGAGGGGCGGGGCGTGGGTGCGCACAAGGACCACATCCACCTGCACCTGAACCACCTGCCGCGCGAGACGCTGGAGGCGCGGCTGCCGGGGATCACGGAATCGGCGCGCATCTTCGCCGGGGTGGACCTGCACAAGGAGCCGATCCCGGTCCTGCCGACGGTGCATTACAACATGGGCGGCATTCCGACGAACTTCTGGGGCGAGGTGCTGAACCCGACCCATGCGAACCCCGATGCCGTCTTCCCCGGCCTGATGGCGGTGGGCGAGTCGGGCTGCGCTTCCGTGCACGGGGCGAACCGGCTGGGGTCCAACTCGCTGATCGACCTGGTGGTCTTCGGCCGGGCGGCGGCGATCCGCGCGGGCAAGGTGGTGGACCGGGCGGCCCCGGTTCCGGCGACCAACAAGGCCGAGGTCGACAAGTCGCTGGATCGGTTCGACGCGCTGCGTAACGCCAGCGGCACGATCCCGACCGCCGAACTGCGGCTGGAGATGCAGCGCACGATGCAGGCCGACGCGGCGGTGTTCCGGGCCGAGGAGACTCTGGCAGCGGGCGAGAAGAAGATGACCGCGATCGCGGGCAAGATGGCCGACCTGAAGGTCACGGACCGGAGCCTGGTCTGGAACAGCGACCTGATGGAGACGCTGGAGCTGACCAACCTGATGCCGAACGCGCTGGCCACGATCTATGCCGCCCATGCCCGCACCGAAAGCCGGGGGGCGCACGCGCATGAGGACCATCCGAGCCGCGATGACGCCAACTGGCGCAAGCATTCGCTGGCCTGGGTGGATGGCGACAAGGTCAGGCTTGACTACCGGCCGGTGCATACCGAGCCTCTGACCACCGAGGCGCAGGGCGGGATCGCGCTGGCGAAGATCGCCCCGGCGGAAAGGAAGTTCTGATGACACGAGCTTGGGTATCGGGCAAACTTGGTCTTGCCATGGCTATGGTGGTGGGTCTGCTAAGCGGTTGCGACAGCTACGGCGGCCTCACCCAGGAAACCATGGCTGCCTGCATCAACGAGGCGGCGATCAAGGGTCCCTATTCGGCCAGTTCTACCCTTCGCGATGATCGCATGACATTTATCGTACGCCCTGGTCCCAACGTGAGTGAAGCGCAGGCCAAAATCGCCAACGCATGCATCTCCCGGACGATCGATGGTGGCCGCTCTAAAGCGTCAGCCACCGCACCGGCTGTTGCCGCCACGCCGGCAAGCAGTCGTCCGGCCTCGGTTGAGGGACCGTCGTGCGAAGCCGGTGGGGGCGTTTTCCAGGGAGGAGCGGGCTATTGCGCACGTTGATACACTTCATGGTTCTGGCGGCGCTGATGGTGCTGACCGGATGCGACCCTGCCGAAGTGGTGGACAGTGCGCTGAAGCGGACGGCGCATACGGTGGTCTTCCCGGTGGTCAACATCGACATGCCGGCAGAGCCGGCGCGGCTGGCGACGAAATGCATCCTGGATGCTGCGACCCAGAGCGAGCTGGAACTGCTGGCGCGCGACGTGGGGGTGGAGGCCGGGACCTCGACCAAGGCGACGATCCGCTCCATCGCGGTGCGCCCGGCGGCACAGGCCTGCTTCGCGGCGAATGGCGTGCCGCCGGTCCGGTGATGCGATGCTGCGATTGACCCTGCCAGCCCTGCTTGTCCTTGCCGCCTGCGGCCCGATGAGCATGGAGACGGCCGAGCGCCAGTGTTTCGAGCGGGCGCGGCTGGCCGAGCGGCCGCGCGGAGAGATTGCAGTTGGCGCAACCTCGGACGGGCGCCGGGGCGCCGGGGTGACATTGGACATCAGCTCGGACTTCCTTCTGCGGAAGGACCCTTCCGCCGTCTACGAAAGCTGCGTGATGTCGAAGACCGGTCAGCCGCCGACCCGACCGCTCTACATGCGGCCGGACTGGAAGGGGTGAGATGGCGAAGGACGTGATCCCGACGCCCGACCCCGCGCAGATGCGCTTTGCCAGGGGGGCGCTTGAGCGGATCCGGCGGCGGCGGCTGCGGGAATACGAGGCGATGATGGTGACGGGCTTCAGCCGCACCTGCCCGGTCTGCGGCTATGTTGGCGAGTTCGCTCCTGTGGGCGAACCGCCGCGGCTGGACGGGCTTTGTCCGCTGTGCCGGTCGCGGGAGCGGCACCGTCTGTTCAAGCTTTGGATCGACCGGCGGGGGAGAATCGGCAAGGACATGGCGGTCCTGCATTTCGCGCCCGAACCGGTGTTCGAGCCGATCCTGCACCGGTTGGCGGGGCGCTATGTCACCGCCGATTTCATGCGGGCCAAGGTGGATTTGAAGCTGAACATCGAGGCGCTGGAGCTGGAGGACGCGAGCTTCGACCTGATCATCGCGCATCAGATCCTGGAGCATGTCGACCATGTGAAGGCGCTGGCGGAATGTTTCCGTTGCCTGACGCCCGGCGGGCGTCTGGTGGTGACGACTCCGGTGATCGAGGCCTGGGAGACGACCTACGTCAATCCCGCCGTCACGACGGCCCGCGGGCGCCTGCTGCATTTCGGCCAAAAGGATCATTCGCGCTATTTCGGGCGCGATCTGAAGGATCACATGCGCGGAGCCGGCTTCGCCTTGCACGAGTTCATCTCTGTCGAGCCCGACGTGTCCACCTATGCCCTGATGCGGGGCGAGACGCTGTATGAGCTGACGAAGCCCGCCGCCGAGAGACCTACCCAGTTGAAGACGAAGACCAGGAAAGGCTGACCCATGGTCCAGTTCACTTTGCCCAAGAATTCCAAGATCCGCACCGGCAAGACCTGGCCGAAGCCCGAGGGCGGGAACGTGCGCAAGTTCCAGATCTACCGCTGGAACCCGGATGACGGCGAGAATCCGCGGGTCGATACCTATTTCATCGACATGGACAAATGCGGCCCGATGGTGCTGGACGCTCTGATCAAGATCAAGAACGAGATCGACCCGACGCTGACCTTCCGCCGGTCCTGCCGCGAGGGCATCTGCGGGTCTTGCGCGATGAACATCGACGGGATCAACACGCTGGCCTGCATCTACGGGCTGGACGAGATCAAGGGCGATGTGAAGATCTACCCCTTGCCGCATATGGCGGTGATCAAGGACCTGATCCCGGACCTGACGCATTTCTATGCCCAGCACGCCAGCATCATGCCCTGGCTGGAGACCAAGACCAACCGCCCGGCCAAGGAGTGGCGGCAGTCGATCGAGGATCGGAAGAAGCTGGACGGGCTTTATGAATGCGTGATGTGCGCATCCTGCTCGACCGCCTGTCCGTCGTATTGGTGGAATAGTGACCGCTATCTCGGCCCGGCTGCGCTGCTGCACGCCTACCGCTGGATCGTCGACAGCCGCGACGAGGCGACGGGGGAGCGGCTGGACATGCTGGAAGACCCGTTCAAGCTGTATCGCTGCCACACGATCATGAACTGCGCCAAGACCTGCCCGAAGGGGCTGAACCCGGCCAAGGCGATTGCCGAGATCAAGCAGCAGATGCTGGACCGGGCGGTGTAATCCGCCCGTGCCGCTGCTGCTTCTGGTCCTGGGCGTCTCGGTCTTTCTCTATCTCTGGATCGCCCGGCGCAACTCTACCCTGACGCGCAACTGCCGCTGGCGGCTGGACCGGCGGGTGGCCCCCGACTTCTGGCACTGCGTGGCCTGCGGGGCGACGGTCCGGGGGCGCGAGCCGAGGGATTGTCTGCGGGGGCATCAGGAATAGCGCTCTACCGTCGCGGCCTGCTGGTCGTCATAGCGGTCGCCCCAGGCCCAGCCGAGGGGGAGCAGGCGGTCGATTTCCTGCCTGTCGTCGTCGGAAAGGTCGATCTCTGGGGCTAGGACCCAGGCGCGCAGGTGGTCCGCCGTGCGGGTGCCGGGGATCGGGATGATGTGCGGCGCCCGGTCGAGAAGCCAGGCAAGGGCGACCGCGGCGGGGGTGAGGCCTCGGGTGCGGGCGAAGGCGTGGAAGGCGTCGAGCTTTGCCTTGTTGTGCGGCCAGTTCTCGGCCTGGAAGCGCGGGATGCGGGTGCGGAATTCGGTCGGCGCGAAACTGGCCGGGTCGGCCATCGGCGTGCCGAAGGCGCCGCGGGCGAGGGGGGAGAAGGGGACGAAAGCCACGCCCAGCTGGGCGCAGCGCTGGATCAGGCCAAGCTCGGGCGTGCGGGTCCAGAGAGAATATTCGTTCTGCACTGCCGTCACGGGATGCACCGCGTGGCAGCGTTCCAGCGTGTAGGGGCCGATTTCCGATAGGCCGTAACCGAGGATTTTGCCTTCCTCCTGAAGCCGTTGCATCGTGCCGGCAAGGTCTTCCGCCGGGACCAGAGGATCATGCCGGTGGGCGTAGAAGAGGGTGACATGGTCGACCCTCAGCCGTTTCAGCGAGCCTTCCAACTCCGCGCGCAGATGTTCGGGCCGGTTGTCGATGCGGCGGGCGGGGTCGTCGGAAAAGGCGGCCTTGGTGGCGATATGGGGGCGGTGGCCCCGGGTCTTGAGCCATTGGCCGATCATCGTCTCGCTGACGCCCTCGCCATAGCGGTTGGCGGTGTCGAGGAAGGTGATCCCCGCGTCCCAGGCGGCGTCGAGGGTGCGGAGGGTTTCGGCCTCGGTCGTCGGGCCGAACATGCCGCCGAAGGACAGGCAGCCCAGGCCAAGGGCCGAAACCTGGGGGCCGTTCTTGCCGAGGTGCCGTTGCCGCATCGCCGTCTCCTGCCGTTTCGGGGGCAGAAGACGGGACGGGGCGGGGATGGTCAAGGGTTGACGAAGTGCAGGCCCTGGAAGCGGGCGCGCAGGGCCTTGGTGCGGGGGGCGACGGTCTCGGGCGCGTTGGAGCGCAGACCCTCGGCGATCAGCGCGGCCAGGGCGGGGGCGTCGGCGGGGGTGACGCCGCGGCGCACAAGCTCGGGCGTGCCGATGCGCAGGCCGTTGAGGTCGCCCTGGACGTCCGCGATGGGCAGGCCGATGCCGCAGGCGAGGAAGCCGGCCTTGCGCAAAGTCTTCGACGCAGCCTGACCGCCGCCGAAGGGAGCTGCCTCGATGGCGAACTGATGCGAGGTGGTGGCGCCCCGGTCGGCGGCGAAGACGGGAAGGCCGAGGGTCTGAAGCTCCGTCGCGAGGGCGCGGGCGAGGTCGACCATGGCTTTCGCATAGCCCGCGCCATGGTCGCGCCAGTCGAGGAGCGTATAGGCGAGGGCCGCGGATTTGGCGGCGTCGAAGTTGGCGGTGAGGCCGGGGAAGGCGATGGCGTCGAGACGTTCGGCGATTTCGGCGTCGTTCGTCACGATCAGCCCCCCGGCGGGGCCGCCGAGCGACTTGTAGGTGCTCATCGTCATCAGATGCGCGCCTT
>NZ_DAIQAT010000050.1:0-21487 GCF_036781545.1 Tabrizicola sp. | reverse complement strand
CGAGCCCACGGGCGTCCTGACCCCCGACGAGGCCGACCACCTGTTCCGCATCCTGAAAGGACTGAAAGAGCAGGGCAAGACGGTGATCCTGATCACCCACAAACTGCGCGAGATCATGGAGGCGACCGACAACGTCAGCGTCATGCGGCGCGGCACAATGGTCGCGACGGTGAAGACCGCCGAGACCAGCCCCGAGCAGCTGGCCGAGCTGATGGTGGGCCGCAAGGTGCTGCTGGAGGTGGAGAAAGGCCCCGCCAAACCGGGCGCGGTGGTGTTGTCGGTCCAGAACCTGCGCGTCCGCGACGAGCACAAGGTGGAGCGGCTGAAAGGCGTCAGCTTCGAGATCCGCGCGGGCGAAATCCTCGGCATCGCCGGGGTGGCGGGGAACGGCCAGTCCGAGCTTCTGGCCGTGCTGGGCGGGATGCTGGAAGCCCATGACCGCGCCGAGGGCAGCATCCTCTTGAATGGCGCCGCCCTGCCGCTGACCGGCCCGGGCGCCGACGGGCAAAGCCGCCGCCGTGTGGGCATCGCCCATGTGCCCGAGGACCGCCAGCACCACGGGCTGATCATGGACTTCACCGCCTGGGAGAACATGGCCTTCGGCTATTTCGCCGAGCCGGAATACCGCAAGAACGCGCTCTTCATGGACAATGACGCGCTGCGCGACGACACCCGCGCGAAGATGCAGAAATACGACGTGCGCCCGCCCGACTGCTGGCTGCCCGCGAAAAGCTTCTCCGGCGGCAACCAGCAGAAGATCGTCGTTGCCCGCGAGATGGAGCAGGACCCGGATCTCCTGCTGATCGGCCAGCCCACCCGCGGCGTGGACATCGGCGCGATCGAGTTCATCCACAACCAGATCATCGCGTTGCGCGACCAGGGCAAGGCGATCCTCCTGGTCAGCGTCGAGCTGGACGAGATCATGAGCCTCTCCGACCGCATCGCCGTGATGTTCGACGGCCGGATCATGGGCCTCCGCGACCCCGAGACCACGGACGAGCGGGAGCTTGGCCTCCTGATGGCCGGGGTGACGGGGAAAGGGGAGGCGGCGTGATGGCGTCTGTGCAAGACGACAGATACGGGCGCCTCCCCTCCCCCCCTTGGGAAGGGAGGGAGATGCAGGCGCCGCACCGTCACGAAGACCTTGAAGCAAGAAGGGCCGCCTGATGGACCGCCTGCCGCGCTGGGCCGATGTCGCCCTTGTCCCCCTCGTCTCGCTGACCCTGGCCGCGATCCTTTCGGCGCTGGTCATCCTCGCCATCGGGCAGGACCCGTGGGAGGCGATCACGGTGATGGTCGAAGGGTCGGTGATGAACGCCTATGGCTGGGGCTATACACTCTACTACGCCACCAGCTTCATCTTCACCGGGCTGGCGGTGACCGTGGCCTTCCATACGGGCCTCTTCAACATCGGCGGCGAGGGACAGGCGCAGCTGGGCGGCCTCGGCGTGGCGCTGACCGTCCTCTTCATCCCCTGGCCGCACTGGACGCTGGCGCTGGCCGGGGCCTCGGTCGGCGCGGCGCTGTTTGGCGCGGCCTGGGCGGCGATTCCGGCCTACCTTCAGGCCAAGCGTGGCAGCCATATCGTCATCACCACGATCATGTTCAACTACATCGCCGCCAGCCTGATGATCTTCATGCTGGTCGACGTGCTGCGCCCCCCCGGTAAGATGGACCCGGCCACCGCGAACTTCCCGCCCCAGGCGCATCTGCCAAGGTTCAATGAAATTCCGGGCGTGAATCTGATCTTCGAAAGCAAGGTTCCCGCCAACGTCACCTTCTTCATCGCGCTGGCCATGGCGGTGGTGGTCTGGCTCCTTCTCTGGCGCACCCGGCTCGGCTACCAGATCCGCGCCTTCGGCAAATCCGAGCCCGCCGCCCGCTATGCCGGAATCAACCCGACCCGGATCATCATGATCGCCATGCTGATCTCGGGCGGGCTTGCCGGGATGATGGCGATCAACAACGTGATGGGCGAGGCGGAGCGGCTTCTCGGCAACTCGGCTTCGGGGGCGGGCTTCATCGGCATCGCCGTCGCGCTGATGGGCCGCAACCACCCGGTCGGCGTGGTGCTGGCCGCGCTTCTGTTCGGCTTCCTGTTCCAGGGCGGAGCCGAACTGGGCCTCTGGACCAAGATCCCCATTGAACTCCGTACCGTGGTGCAGGGGCTGGTGATCCTCTTCACCGGCGCGCTCGACATGATGGTGCGGATGCTGCTGACCCGCATCTTCGCCCTCTTCCGCCCCGCCAGACTGGAGGCCGCGTGATGGACTACAACACGCTCCTGCAACTCCTCGACTCCACCCTGCGGCTGGCGACGCCCTTGCTGCTGGCCTGTCTCGCGGGGCTCTATTCCGAACGCTCCGGCGTCTTCGACATCGGGCTGGAGGGCAAGATGCTGGTCGCCGCCATGTGCGCGGGCGCGGTCGCCTATTACAGCGGGTCGGCATGGGTCGGTGCGCTGGCGGGGATCGCCGGGTCGCTGGCCTTTGCGCTGATCCACGGGGTGACGTCGATCACCTTCCGCGGCAACCAGCTGATCGCCGGGGTGGCGCTGAACTTCCTCGCCTCGGGCCTCACGGTGCTGGCGGCGCAGAGCCTCTTCGGCCAGGGCGGCCGCACCCCGCCCCTGACCGGCGCCGCCCGCTTCGGCGAACTGCACCTGCCCTTCGTCGAGGCGCTGCGGCCGGTCCCGGTGCTGGGCCCGCTTTATGCCGAGGTGATCTCGGGCCATTCGATCCTGGTCTATGCCGCCTTCGTCATCGTCGCGCTGACCTGGTGGGTGCTCTACCGCACACGCTATGGCCTGCGCCTGCGCGCGGTGGGCGAAAACCCCGCTGCGGTCGATACCGCCGGGGTCAGCGTCAAGGGGCTGCGCTTTTCGGCCGTGATGATCACCGGGGTCCTCTGCGGCCTCGCCGGGGCCTATATGGCAACGGCGCTGCAAGCGGGCTTCGGCAAGGAGATGACCGCCGGGCGCGGCTATATCGCGCTTGCCGCGCTGATCTTCGCCAAGTGGCGCCCGGTGCAGGCGATGGGCGCCTGCCTTCTGTTCGGTTTCTTCCAGGCGTTGGCCCTACGCCCCGACGTGGTGGAGCGGGTGGCGCAGGTGAAGGTCCCGGTCCCCTTCCTCGACGCGCTTCCGTATATCCTGACCGTCCTCGTCCTCGCAGGCTTCGTCGGCAAGGCGATCCCGCCCCGCGCGGGGGGCGAGCCTTATGTGAAGGAACGCTAGGCCATGTCCGGCGCCGAGACCCTTGCCCGCCTGATCCGCTCCCGCGGCGGGGACGCCCCGGTCGCGCTTGGCCTGATCCTCGGCTCCGGCCTCGGCCATCTGGCGCAGGCGGTCGATGGGGTGGCGATCCCCTATGCCGACCTGCCCGGTTTTCCGCATGTCGGCGTCTCGGGGCACAACCCGCACCTGCATGTGGGGACCTTGGAGGGCGTCCGGGTCGCCGTCTTCGGCGCGCGCGAGCATTACTACGAATCCGGCAATCCGCGGGCGATGCTTTTGCCCTTGCAGGTGCTGAAAGCGCTGGGGGCAGAGAGCCTGATCCTGACCAATGCCGCAGGCTCGATGCGCCCGGACATTCCGCCGGGCAGCGTGATGCTCCTCTCGGACCACATCAACTATTCCGGGCTGAACCCCTTGATCGGCGAGAAGACCGACGCCCGCTTTGTCCCGATGACCGACGCGCATGACCCGGGCCTGCGCGGGGCGCTGGAAGCGGCTGCCGTGGCGCAGGGCATCGACCTGCCGGAGGGCGTCTACTGCTGGTATTCCGGGCCCTCCTTCGAGACCCCCGCCGAAATCCGGATGCTGAAGCTTCTGGGCGGCGATGCGGTCGGCATGTCCACCGTCCCCGAGGTGATCCTCGCCCGCTTTCTGGGGCTGAGGGTCGCGGCGATTTCCACCATCACCAACATGGCCGCCGGCATGTCGGACGAACAGATCAGCCACGAGCACACCAAGGCGATGGCCCCCTTGGGTGCGGCAAAACTGGAACGCATCCTGCGGGAATTCCTGCGCTCACGAAAGTGAGACGAATCGGGGTTTGACATCCCCGGCAAAGGCGCGCAACCCTTTGAACACTCCGCCGCTTTCGCTTCTGCACTGGCCGCCTCGATGCAGCTTTATCTTCCCATCGCCGAGGTCTCGGTCAATGCCTTCCTCATTCTGGGGCTGGGCGGCATCGTGGGGTTCCTGTCGGGCATGTTCGGGGTCGGCGGCGGCTTCCTGATCACGCCGCTTCTGTTCTTCATCGGGGTCCCCCCCGCCGTCGCCGTGGCCACCGGCGCGAACCAGGTCGTCGCCTCCTCGGTCTCGGGCGTGCTGGCGCAGCTTCGGCGCAAGGGGGTGGATTTCCACATGGGCACCGTCCTGCTGCTGGGCGGGTTCGTCGGCTCGGCCATCGGGGTCTGGGTCTTCGCCTGGATGACGCGGCTGGGCCAGATCGACCTGTTCGTGCAGCTGTCCTATGTGCTGTTCCTGGGCCTGATCGGGGCGATGATGTTCCAGGAAAGCCTGCGCAGCCTGCTCCGCTCGCGAAAGCCGGGGGCACCGATCCGCCGCGCGCATGTCCATTCCTGGGTGCATGGCCTGCCCTTCAAGATGAAGTTCCGCGCCAGCGGGCTTTACATCAGCGTGATCCCCCCGGCGCTGATCGGTGCGGCCGTGGGTTTCCTTGCCGCGATCATGGGGGTCGGCGGCGGGTTCGTGCTGGTGCCGGCGATGATCTATCTGCTGGGGATGCCGACCAAGGTCGTGATCGGCACCTCTCTGTTCCAGATCATCTTCGTCACCGGCTTCACCACCGTCATGCATGCGGTGAACAGCCAGTCGGTCGACATGATGCTGGCGCTGCTCCTGATCCTCGGCGGCGTCGTCGGCGCGCAGATCGGCACGCGGGTCGGTGTCCGGCTCAAGGCCGAACAGTTGCGTATCCTGCTGTCGCTCCTCGTCCTTACGGTCGCGATCCGCATCGCAGCCGATCTTCTGGTCACCCCTGACGAGCTTTACTCCGTGACACCCGGTGTCCTGCCGTGATCCGCGCGCTCGCCCTCAGCCTGGCGCTGGCACTGCCCGCTGCCGCGCAGGAGATGATCGTCGCGGGGATGAGCCAGAACCGCGTCTCGATCACCGCCGATTTCGATGGCTCCGAGATCCTGATCTACGGCGCGGTGAAACGCGACGCCCCCCCGCCGGGTGGCGGGCCGCTGGAGGTGATCATCACGGTCGAGGGACCCTCCACCCCCGTCGCCGTCCGCCGCAAGGACCGCGTCGCGGGGATCTGGGTCAACAACGCTTCGGTCAACATCAGCAGCGCCCCCAGCTTCTATGCCGTCGCCACCACCGGCCCGCTGAGCCACATTCTCTCGGACATCGACAACCTGCGCTATGGCATCACCATCGAGCGGGTGATCCGCACCGTCGGCATCGCATCCGAGGCCGACCGGTCGGGCGAGTTCATCCTGGCTCTTCTGCGCGTGCGCACCAACGAAGGCCGCTACCGCATCCTGGAAGGCAAGGTCGAGCTGACCGAAGACACGCTTTTCCGCACCGATATCGAACTGCCCTCCAACCTGACCGAGGGCGAATACAAGGTGCGGCTGTTCCTGTTGCGCAACAAGCATGTGGTCGCCAGCCAGGAACGGGTGATCGGGGTCCGCAAAGAGGGGCTGGAGCGGTTCATCTACAACCTCGCGATGCAGCAGCCGCTGGTCTATGGGCTCGTCTCGCTGGTGCTGGCCGCCTTGGCGGGCTGGGGCGCCTCGGCCGCCTTCCGGCTGATCCGGACGTGATCAGTCCGCTTCGGCCAGCAGCGCCTCTACGTCCAGCCGTCTGGTGATCATCGAAAGCGATCCATCCGCGGCCCGGGGCCAGTCGGCTTCGGGGCGGTCGCGGTAAAGCTCCACGCCGTTGCCATCCGGATCGTCGAGGTAAAGCGCCTCGGACACGCCGTGATCGGTAGCCCCGGTCAGGGGATAGCCCGCCGCGACCAGCCGCTTCAGGACCTGGGCCAGCGCCTTGCGGTCGGGAAACAGGAAAGCGGAATGATAAAGCCCGGTATGGCCCGGCGGCGGCGGCGAGCCGCCAAGGCTTTCCCAGGTGTTCAGGCCGATATGATGGTGATAGCCGCCCGCCGACAGGAAGGCCGCCTGCTTGCCATAGCGCTGGGTCACGTCGAACCCGAGTATCCCGGAATAGAAGGCGATCGCCCGGTCGAGATCGGCGACCTTGAGATGGACATGGCCCACGCGGGTTTCAGGGTGGATGGACATCAGGGGTGCCTCACGCATCGGTTCGGCGTCGATCCTATGCGACCGGGCAGCTTCCCGCCACGGGGATTTCCGCACATCTCCCGTGCGGCCAGCGCGTCCGTCAGCCCTTCTTCTTCGCCAGCACCGCCTCCAGCGCCGCGATCCGGGCCTCCAGCGCGGCGTTTTCCTCGCGCGCCTTCTGCGCCATGGCACGGGCGGCGTCGAATTCCTCGCGGGTCACGAAATCCCGGTCGGCCATCCAGCGGTCGACGAAACCCTTGAGCGCCGTCTCGGCCTCGGTCTTCGCGCCCTGGGCCACGCCCATCGCATTGGTCATGAGCTGGCTCATGTCGTCGAAGAACTTGTTGCGGGTCTGCATGGGCAACCTCCTGCGCTTCACCTCTATATGGCCCCGCCCCGCCCGCGGGGCAAGGCGCGGTTGACATCGCCCGCCCTGCCCGCGACAAGCGGTCCCGAACCGATGAGGGCCCGCATGATCCCCTTCCCCGACATCTCGCCCAACGTCTTCTCGGTCACGCTCTTCGGCCACGATTTCGCCCTGCGCTGGTATGCCCTGGCCTATATGGCGGGCCTTCTTTACGGCTGGTGGATCATCCTGCGCGCCATCCGGACGCCCCGCCTCTGGGCCGACGGCCCGCCGCTGACCCCTGAACAGGTGGAGCGCTTCTTCACCTGGGCGGTGCTCGGCGTCATCCTCGGCGGACGGATCGGCTATGTGATCTTCTACGAACCCGCCACCTTCCTCGCCGAACCCTGGCGCATTCCTTTCGTCTGGGAGGGCGGCATGTCCTTCCACGGCGGCTTTGCCGGGGTGGTGCTGGCAGGCATCTGGTTCTGCCGGCGCGAGAAGATCCCGATGCTGTCCATGGGCGACCTCCTCGCCATCGCGGCACCCGTGGGGCTGGGGCTGGGCCGGTTGTCGAACTTCGTCAACGCCGAGCTTTGGGGCCGCCCGACCGACCTGCCCTGGGGCGTGATCTTCCCCGGCGCCGCGGCGCAGACCTGCCCGCAGCTGGTGGGTGCCTGTGCCCGACACCCCAGCCAGCTTTACCAGGCCGCGCTGGAGGGGCTTCTGCTGCTGGTCGTGTTGACCTGGCTCGCCTTCCGCAGGGGCTGGTTCAAGCGCCCCGGCGCGCTGATGGGTCTGTTCCTGGCAGGCTACGGCGTGGCCCGCTTCCTGGTGGAATTCGTCCGCCAGCCCGACGCGCAGTTCGTCTCGCCCGGCAATCCCGTCGGCTGGGCCGTGCAGGCCGGGGACTACGGCCTGACGATGGGCCAGCTCCTGTCGCTCCCGATGATCGCCGCCGGGCTGTGGTTCATCCTTCGCGCCCGGAAGCAATGACCCCCCTCGCCCGCCTTCTGGTCGAACGCATCCGCGAGACCGGGCCGATCACCGTGGCCGACTACATGGCCGAGTGCCTCTTGCACCCCGTCCACGGCTACTACACCACCCGCGACCCGTTCGGCGCGGGGGGCGACTTCACCACCGCGCCGGAGATCAGCCAGATGTTCGGCGAGCTTCTGGGCCTCGCGCTGGCGCAGGCCTGGCTCGACCGCGGTTCGCCCGCCCCCTTCACCCTTGCCGAACTTGGCCCCGGTCGCGGCACGCTGATGGCGGACATTCTGCGCGCCACCCGCACGGTGTCCGGCTTCCACGAGGCCGCCCGCCTGACATTGGTCGAAGCCTCCCCCCGCCTGCGCGATGTGCAGGCCGTCCCCCTCGCCACCTACCAGCCAAGCTGGATCGACCGCGTCCAGGACCTGCCCGAGACCCCTCTCTTCCTCATCGCCAATGAATTCCTCGACGCCCTGCCGATCCGCCAGTTCATTCGCGGCCCCCAGGGCTGGCAGGAGCGGCTGATCGGCCTCCGCGACGACCAGCTCACCTTCGGCCTCTCCGCCCCCCTGCCCCAGGTTCCCGACACCCCCGCCTTCCGCCATGCCCCCGAGGGCGCGCTGGTCGAGGACAATCTTCCCGCCCGCCATGCCGCGGCCGAAGTGTCCACCCGCATCGCCCGTCACGGCGGCGTCGCCTACTGGATCGACTATGGCGGCTGGCGCTCGCAGGGCGACACGCTGCAAGCCCTGCGCAACCACGCGCCCGACGATCCCCTCGCGCATCCGGGCGAAGCCGACCTCACCGCCCATGTCGATTTCGAACCGCTTGCCGCGCTGGCGCAAACCTTCGCCTGGGACACCCAGGGGGCGGTTCTGACCCGCCTCGGCATCGACGCCCGCGCCGAGCGGTTGGCCCGCAACCTGACCGGCGCTGCGCTGGAAAGCCACCGTGCCGCGCATCGGCGCTTGACCGATCCCTCGGAAATGGGTTCGCTGTTCAAGGTGCTGGCCATGACCTCCGCCGGTGCCCCGCCACCTCCCGGATTCGCCTGATGCACTCCACGCTGGAACTCATCACCTCCGACGCTCTGCAAGCCCCCCACGGCTTCTTCACCCGCAAGGGCGGGGCCTCCTCGGGCATCTTCGCAGGGCTGAACTGCGGCACGGGATCGTCCGACCAGACCGAGATCGTCGCCATCAACCGCGCCCGCGTCGCCGAGGCGATGGGCGTCGGGCCGGAAATGCTGGTCACGGTCCATCAGGTCCATTCGGCCAGGGCCCTGCCGGTCACCGGCCCCCTCTCGATCCGCCCCGAGGCCGATGCGCTGGTGACGGCGACCCCCGGCCTCCTCCTCGCCGTGCTGACCGCCGACTGCCAGCCCGTCCTCTTTGCCGACCCGCAGGCGAAGGTGATCGGCGCCGCCCATGCCGGCTGGCGCGGGGCCGTGGACGGGGTGCTGGAAGCCACGCTCGACGCGATGGAGGCGCTTGGGGCGCGCCGCTCGAACATCACCGCCGTCATCGGCCCCACGATCAGCCAGGCGGCCTATGAGGTTGGCCCGGAATTTCTGGACCGCTTCCGCGCCGAGGACGAGGCCAGTACCCGCTTCTTCGCCAATGGCGAGGGCGACCGGATGCTCTTCGACCTGCCGGGCTACGGCCTGCATCGCCTGCGCAATGCCGGGGTGAAACAGGCGGAATGGACCGGCCATTGCACCTACCGCGACCCCGCGCGGTTCTATTCCTTCCGCCGCACCACCCATGCCGGAGAGGCCGATTACGGACGGCTCATCTCGACAATAAGGCTATAAGACGGCGAAAGTCGGCATGAAAATGCTCCGATTGCTGCACGGTTCTTCCCCAACCCTGCCGCAATCTCCGGTCAACTCTTTCCCTGTCAGGTTGTATTGCGACGGGGAAAGCGATGATCATCCAGATGAAGACCAGACGCCGCTGGATCCTCTCCATTCTTGAAACCGTCGGCGATGGCGAAGACAGCCGCGTCGTCGCCCGCGCATCGGCGCGTCAGACCTCGGGCCGCACCGCGATGGTCTCCGGCCAGAAGGGCTTTGCCATGCGGCTGAAGACCGCGACGCGCCAGGTTTCCGACGCCGCCCGCTGACGCGCTAAGTCTAAGAATTTTCTAGAAAATTCTTAGACTGCCCAGTGACTGGGCCCTCACGACAAGCACTATCCTGCTAAGCGGCGGCTCAGGCGTTTCTCGCCAGCCGCGCTTCCAGCACGTCGAAGGGCAGGCCCGGCTCGTCCTTCGCACAGCGGATCACCAGACTAGTCTTCACATTGGCCACATGATCGGCCTTCAGCAGTTCCTCGGTCAGGAAGCTCTGGAAGGTCGACAAGTCGGGCGAGACGCATTTCAGGATGAAGTCGATCTCGCCGTTCAGCATGTGACATTCGCGGACCAGCGGCCAGGCCCGGCAACGTGCCTCGAAGGCGGCAAGATCGGCCTCGGCCTGGCTCGACAGCCGCACCATGGCGAAGACCTGGACCTCGAAGCCCAGTTCCCGCGCGTTGATGTCGGCATGATAGCCCCGGACATAGCCCTGCTCTTCCAGCGCCCGCACCCGGCGCAGGCAGGGCGGCGCCGAAATGCCCACCCGGCTCGCCAGCTCGACATTGGTCATCCGGCCATCGGCCTGCAACTCGGCCAGAATCTGGCGGTCGATGGGGTCAAGCTTGTGCGCGGCCATGGTGTCTCCGTTGTCGCGCCTTACTTACGCGCGAGGCGCCAGTTGCGCAATAATATTTCAACATCGCGCAAGAAAACGATCCCTGCGCCCTCGGCAACCCCGTCATGCGGGGGCTTTCCGCCCCCTTCGCGGACGTCTATATCGGGGGCCGGCATACGGGGGACAGCATGGGCGACGCGCGGCATACCAAGGTTCTGATCATCGGCTCCGGCCCCGCGGGCTATACCGCCGCGGTCTATTCCGCCCGCGCGATGCTGGAGCCGATCCTGATCCAGGGGTTGCAGCCCGGCGGCCAGCTGACCATCACCACCGAAGTGGAAAACTGGCCCGGCGATACGGAAGTGCAAGGTCCCGACCTGATGGTCCGGATGGAGGAACATGCCAAAGCGATGGGGGCCGAGGTGATCTCGGACTACATCACCTCGCTCGACCTCTCCAAACGCCCCTTCACCGCGACGGCCGACAGCGGCACCACCTACACCGCCGATGCGGTCATCCTCGCCACCGGGGCGCAGGCGAAATGGCTGGGGCTGCCCAGCGAGGAGAAGTTCAAGGGCTTCGGCGTTTCGGCCTGCGCGACCTGCGACGGGTTCTTCTATCGCGGCAAGGAAGTGGTGGTGATCGGCGGCGGCAACACGGCGGTCGAAGAGGCGCTGTTCCTCACCAATTTCGCCTCGAAAGTGACGCTGGTCCACCGCCGCGACAGCTTCCGCGCCGAGAAGATCCTGCAGGACCGCCTGTTCAAGAACCCCAAGATCGCCGTGGTCTGGAACAGCGAAGTGACTGAGATCCTGGGAACCGAGGCATCGCTGGGCGTGACCGGGGTGAGGGTCCGCAACGTGAAGACCGGGGCAGAGGAGGTGCTGCCCTGCGACGGGTTCTTCGTGGCGATCGGCCATGCGCCCTCCTCCGAGCTGGTGCGGGACCAGTTGCCGCTGCATTCGGGGGGCTATGTGGTGGTGGAGCCGGGCTCGACCCGCACCGCGATTCCCGGCGTCTTCGCGGCGGGGGACCTGACGGACCATATCTACCGGCAGGCGGTGACCAGCGCCGGGATGGGCTGCATGGCGGCGCTGGATGCGGAGAAGTTCCTGGCGGGGCACTAACCTGTCCACGCGCGGACAGTTTGCATTATCCTGCGAAACCAATCAGTTGCCTTTGGACGTTAGGGGTTTGTTGACAGATTCCCCCTCGTGCGGCTTCGTCTTCGCTTCACAAGGGCGAACCGCCAGCGAAGCGTGACTCGGTCGCAAGCAAGCGGTGTCAGCTGGCCTGCGCCGACGGCGGTTCGGGAAAGCGCCAGCTTTCCGCAGCGGCGGCGATCTTCGCCGCGATGTCCCTGATCAGCGGCGCCCGCGCCCCCAGCGCCTCCAGCGTCGTCCGTGCCGTGGTCGACGTGACCGACAGCCCCCCCATCACCCGGCCCGCGCGCGACAGGATCGGCACCGCGCAGCAGATGATTCCGGCCTCGTGCTCTTCGTGGTCCCAGGCATGGCCGCGCCGGCGAATCGCCTCCATTTCCTCCAGCAGCGCCTCGCGGCTGGTCAGGGTCTGCGGCGTGTGACGGTGGAAGGATTGCCGGGCCAGCGCGTCGTCCAGCGCATCCGGTGGCAGCCAGGCCAGCATCGCCTTGCCGACCCCCGTGCAATAGGCCGGACCGACCTTGCCCGCCTGCGCGAACATCTCCACCGGCCGCGCGGCATTGCACTTGTCGATGTACAGCACCTGGCCCTGGTCCAGCTGGGCAAGATGGATCGTCTCGCCGGTCTGCGCGGCCAGTTCATCCAGCCAGGGCCGCGCAATCGGCGCGAGCGAGGACTGCGCCCAGGCGCCATGGGCCAGCCGCACCAGTCGGAGGCCCAGCGCATAGGTGCCAAGATCGGGGTCGAGCATCAGCATCCCCTGATTGGTCAGCGTTTGCAGCAGCCGATAGAGCGTGGCCTTGGGATACTGCGCCTGCGCCAGAAGGTCCGAGAACCGCACAGGGCGGCCATGGCCCGCCACCATGTCAAGGACATCCAGCGCCTTGCCGACCGTGCCGTCCGGATGCCCTTCGGCCTTCATCGCCCGCTTCCTCCTGTTGACAGGAATAGCCGTGCGCGACATAACTTTCAATATTCAAGACAAGGTTTCAAATAATGAAACAAAGGCAAATGCACCGCGCCAGCCGACACGCCGGGCTGGAACCTCCGGCGCGCTGTCAGGTTTTTCCAGGGGTGCCGGGCGCGCGAACAACCGTGACGCAGGCTGGCCCAAGCCAGAGACCGCTGGCATCCTGACGCCCCCGACCATGAGAGCCTGCGAAGGACGCAAGACATGACCGACCCCAGCTTTCCCGACCTGAAGGGCCAATCCGTCTTCGTCACCGGCGGCGGATCGGGCATCGGCGCGGCCCTGACCGAGGCCTTCCTGCGCCAGGGGGCGAAGGTAGCCTTCTGCCAGCGCTCCGATGCGACGCCCTTCTGCGACGCGATGGAGGCGGCCACGGGGAACCGCCCGCTGTTCCTGCCCTGCGACATCTCGGTGACGGACCAGTTGCAGTTGACTCTGGATACGGCGGCCAAGGCGAACGGGCCGATCACCGTGCTGGTCAACAACGCCGCGAACGACCAGCGGCACGAAACCCTGAGAACGGATGAGACCTTCTGGGACTGGTCGATCAACGTCAACCTGCGGTCCTATTTCTTCGCCTGCCAGTCGGTCATTCCCGGAATGAAAGCGGCAGGCGGGGGCAGCATCGTCAACTTCTCCTCGATCAGCTTCATGATGGCCGACAAGGGCTATGCCGCCTATATCACCGCCAATGCCGGGATCGTCGGGTTGACCCGGACCTTGGCGCGCGAGTTCGGGCCGGACCGCATCCGCGTCAACGCCGTCGCGCCCGGCTGGGTGTTGACCGAGCGGCAGAAAGAGCATTGGGTCACGCCGGAAGGGCTGGCCGCGCATCTGTCGCACCAGTGCCTGCCCGACCCGATCCAGCCCGAAGACGTGGCGGGGACGGTGCTCTTCCTGGCCTCGGATGCCTCGCGGATGATGACCTCGCAGACGCTGATCCTGGACGGGGGGTATATCTCGTCATGACAGGTGCCGTGGATCCCGCCTGGATTGCCGTCGACTGGGGCACCTCGAACCTGCGCGCCTGGGCGATGGGCGCCGATGGCCGTGTGCTGGCCGAGGCGACAAGCGACGACGGCATGGGCAGGCTTCCGCGAGAAGGGTTTGAGCCCGCGCTTCTGCGGCTGATCTCGCCGTGGCTTTCGGAACGGCCCCCGGTCGTCGCCTGCGGCATGGTCGGCAGCCGCCAGGGCTGGTGCGAGGTACCCTATCGCACCGTGCCCTGCCCGCCACTGGACCGGGATGCGCTGGCGCTGGCGCCTGTCACCGACCCACGGCTGCAAGTGTCGATTGCGCCGGGGTTGAAGCAGGTCCAACCCGCCGACGTGATGCGCGGCGAGGAGACGCAGATCGCAGGGGTCCTGCGGCTGATGCCCGGCTATGACGGGGTGATCTGCCTGCCCGGCACCCATTCCAAATGGGCGCATGTCAGCGCGGGCGAGGTCGTCAGCTTCCAGACCTTCATGACCGGCGAGCTGTTCGCGCTCTTGTCGGAACAGTCGGTGCTGCGGCACGGGATGCAGGGCGACGGCTGGGATGACGCCGCCTTCGATACAGGGGTTTCGGATGCCCTTTCCCGCCCCGAGCGGATCGGTGCGCGCCTCTTCGCGCTGCGGGCCGAGGGGCTGATCGTGGGCCTTTCCCCACAGGCCGCCCGCGCCCGGCTGTCCGGCCTGCTGATCGGCATCGAACTGGCTGCGGCAAAACCTTACTGGCTGGGCCAGCGCGTCACGCTGGTGGGGGCCGAGACGCTTTCCGCCGCCTATGCCCGCGCACTCGCCGCGCAGGGGGTCGAGGCGCCGCGCCTGTCGGCCACCGACTGCACCCTTGCGGGCCTCGCCTCGCTTTCCCCTGAAACCGAGGCTGCCCGATGACCCACCGCAACCTGATCGCCATCCTGCGCGGGATCACCCCGCCCGAGGCCGCCGCCGCCGCACAGGCGCTGGTCGCCGCCGGGATCACGAGGATCGAGGTGCCGCTGAACTCGCCCGATCCCTTCGCCTCGATCGCCGCGATGGTCGCCGCCGTTCCGGGGGCCGAGATCGGCGCAGGGACGGTGCTGACGGTCGAGGAGGTGGCGCAGGTGAAAGCGACGGGCGGCACCCTGGTCGTCTCGCCGAACTGCGACGTAGAGGTGATCCGGGCCACCCGCGCCGCCGGCATGGCGTCCTGGCCAGGGGTTATGACGCCGACCGAATGCTTCGCCGCGATCAAAGCCGGGGCCACGGGGCTGAAGTTCTTCCCCGGCAGCCTGATCGGGCCCGAGGGGCTGAAGGCGATCCGCGCCGTGTTGCCGAAGGACCTGCCCGTCTATGCCGTCGGCGGCGCCGGGCCCGCGAACTTCGCCGATTGGGTCCGCGCCGGGGCGAGTGGATTCGGCATCGGCACCGCGCTTTACACCCCCGGCCTTTCCGCCGCAGAAATTGCCAGCAAAGCTGCCGCCGTCGTGGCGGCCCATGACGAGGTCTTCCGATGATCTTTGACTCCCGCGCCTGCGAACTGGGCGAAGGCCCGCTCTGGCACCCGGTTCGTGAACAGTTGTTCTGGTTCGACATCCTGAACCGGACTCTTCATTCACAAGCCCGGTCCTGGAGCTTCTCCGGCTATGTCTCCGCGGCGGGCTGGATATCCCGCGACGAGCTTCTCTTGGCCAGCGAGACGGGGCTGATCCGCTTCGACCTTGCGACCGGCACCGAACACGCGGTCGCCGAGGTCGGCAGCGCGGACACGAGGTCGAACGACGGCCGTGCCGACCGGCAGGGCGGCTTCTGGTTCGGCACGATGGGCAAAAAGGCGGAAAAGGGCGCAGGCGCGATCTGGCGCTGGCACCGGGGCGAAGTGCGGCAGCTGTTCAAGGGGATTTCGATCCCGAACGCGATCTGCTTCACGCCCGACGGCACCGCCGCGCATTTCGCCGACACACCCCTTGGTCAGGTGATGAAGGTCGCGCTCGACGCGCAGGGCTGGCCGGTGGGCGAGCCGGAAGTCTGGCTCGACCTCGACCGTGCGGGCCTGAACCCCGACGGCGCGGTGGTCGATGCCGAGGGGCGGTTCTGGAATGCGCAATGGGGCGCGGGACGGGTGGCCTGCTATGCCCCCGACGGCGCCTTCCTGCAGGCGGTCGAGACGCCGGACGCGCCGCAATCCTCGTGCCCGGCCTTTGGCGGCCCGGACCTGACCACGCTTTACGTGACCACCGCGCTTGAGCACATGGATGCCGAAGCCCGCGCGCGGCACCCGGCCTCGGGCCAGCTCTTCGCGTTCCCCGGCACCGCGAAGGGCCTGCCCGAGCCGCAGGTCATCATCTAGCTGTCCGATCGGATCGCCCGTCGACCCGGCCGTCCAACCCTTAACCGGTTCTGAATCCGCCCGCGCAAGCCGTTGATTTCACAGGCGCGGGCAATCTGCCCACGCGCGGGCGGCTCAGCCCTGAACGGCGACCGTGCCCGTCACCGGCAGGAAGGCCGCCGCATTGGGGCCCAGCGTCAGCCGGTCGCCCTGCAGCACCGCATGGATCGACGGACCGGTCGGCGCCTCGACGCCCGCGACCGTGACCGACAGGGCGACGGGCGACAGGTTGAAGAGGCAGAGAAGCGCCCCCTCCCCCTCGCCCCTCACGAAGCCCAGAATAGGCTCGCGCAGGGTCAGGAAGCGGGTCTTGCCCGTGCGCAGCGCCGCCGAGCCCTTCCGGAAAGCCAGCACCGCCCGGTAATGCTCCAGCACCGACCCCTGCGCGCCCTCCTGCCCCGCGACATGACGCGCGGCCTGCTCGGCCTTGACCGGCAGCCAGGGCTTGCCGGTGGTGAAGCCAGCATTGGGCGTGGCATCCCAGACCATCGGCGTGCGGGTGTTGTCGCGGCCGATGGGCTCGGGCCAGAAATTGATCCCCTGCGGGTCGGTCAGTTCCTCGAAGTCGAGCGGCGTGTCGGTCTGGCCCAGTTCCTCGCCTTCCCAGAGGCAGATCGAACCCTCGAAGGCGAGGAGCAGCGAGCCCGTCTGTTTCGCCAGATCGTCGACGCTTTCGCCATGCTTCGCCCAGCGGGTCGCGTGGCGGACGACATCGTGGTTCGAGAAGGCCCACATCGGCCAGCCCTGGGGCGCGCCCTTGAAGAAGCCCTCGATCCGGTCGCGGAAGAAAGCGGCGTCGAAATCGTAGCCCATCAGTTCAAAGGAATAGCACTGATGCAGGCGCCCCGGCGCGGTGTATTCCCCCATCATCTGGATGGCGTGATGCGACTCGCCCATCTCGCCCACCGAGGTCGCGCCGTATTCGTCGAGGAGGCTGCGGATACGCTCCATCCACAGAAGGTTCTCGGGCTGGTTCTTCGAGAAGAGGTGGTATTGCATCCCGTAGGGGTTGCCCTCGGGTTCCTTCTTCACCCGGTAGTCCGCCGCGTCGTCGCGAAAGAGGGAATCCTGGAAGAAGTAGTTGACGGTATCGAGGCGGAAGCCATTCACCCCGCGCTCCAGCCAGAAGCGCATCACCTCCAGCGCCCAGTCCTGCACCGCCGGGTTGTGGTAGTTCAGGTCGGGTTGCGAGGCCAGGAAATTGTGCATGTAATACTGCTTCCTGCGCGCATCCCATTGCCAGGCCGGGCCGCCGAAGACCGAGAGCCAGTTGCAGGGCGGCGTCCCGTCATGCTTGGGGTCGGCCCAGACATACCAGTCGGCCTTGGGGTTCAGCCGGTCGCGGCGGCTTTCGGCAAAGAACGGGTGCTGGTCGGAGGTGTGGCTGAGGACCTGGTCGATGATCACCTTCAGGCCCAGGTCATGCGCCCGGGCGATCAGCGCGTCGAAATCGGCCAGGTTGCCGAAGACCGGGTCGACATCGCAATAGTCCGAGACGTCATAGCCCATGTCCTTCATCGGGCTCTTGAAGAAGGGCGACAGCCAGACCACGTCCACCCCGAGGCTGGCCAGATAGGGCAGGCGCCGGGTGATGCCGGGCAGGTCCCCGACGCCATCGCCATTCGTGTCCTGGAACGACCGGGGATAGACCTGATAGGTCACGGCGCCACGCCACCAGTCGGACATTTCCCACCCCCCAATGCCGGAATCGCGAGCGGGCCATAGCGGGGGTCACGTCGCTGCAAAAGGCCAAAGCGTTCCCGGCCCCATCAAATCCTGCAGAATCCGGCAGGCTGCGGCACATCAGCCACGAAAGTCCGTCAGGGGGCCGAACCATCTCCGTTCGTTGCTGTATCCATCACAATTCTCCATTTGACGCGCCTTGCCGGGCAGCGCAGGTTCCGACCCCGGCGCCCGGAGACCGACATGACCAAAGCCCCCCTGATCACCCCCGTCCTGATCGCCGGTTGCGTGATCCTGATGATCTCCTTCGCGATCCGCGCCAGCTTCGGGGTGTTCCAGATCCCCATCGCGACCGAGTTCGGCTGGCTGCGGTCGGATTTCTCGCTGGCCATCGCGATCCAGAACCTGGCCTGGGGGATCGGGCAGCCCCTGTTCGGGGCGATGGCGGAACGGTTCGGCGACCGCAAGGCGATCATCGCCGGGGCGCTGCTTTACGCGGCGGGGCTGGTGCTGTCGGCCCATGCGGTGACGCCGGGCCAGCATCAGCTGCTGGCGATCCTGGTGGGCTTCGGCATCGCCGGGACCGGATTCGGCGTGATCCTGGCCATCGTGGGCCGGGCCTCCTCGCCCGAGAACCGGTCAATGGCGCTGGGGATCGCCACCGCCGCCGGGTCCGCCGGGCAGGTCTTCGGGGCGCCGACCGCCGAGTTCCTGCTGCAAAGCTATCACTGGCAGACCGTCTTCACGATCTTCGCCGTGGTGATCCTCGCGACGCTGGCCGCGCTACCCTTCCTGCGCAGCCCGCAGCTTGCCAGCCGGCAAGAGTTGGAGGAAAGCCTGGGCACCGTCCTGGTCCGCGCCTTCAAGGACCCGTCCTATACGCTGATCTTCCTCGGCTTCTTCTCCTGTGGCTATCAGCTGGCCTTCATCACCGCGCATTTTCCCGCCTTCGTGACCGAGTTGTGCTCGCCCATCGACGCGGGTTCCACGCTGGCGGGACTGGGGATCACCACGACCTCGGCGCTGGGCGCGGTCTCCATCGCTGTGATCGGGCTTTTCAACATCGTCGGCACGCTGACGGCAGGGTGGCTCGGCAAGCGCTATACAAAGAAATATCTGCTGTTCGGGATCTATGTCGGCCGGACCCTCGCGGCGGCGACCTTCATCCTGATGCCGATCACCCCGGCAAGCGTGCTGGTCTTCTCCGCCGTCATGGGCTCGCTCTGGCTCGCCACCGTGCCTCTGACCTCGGGGCTGGTCGCGCATATCTACGGCATCCGCTACATGGGCACGCTCTACGGCGTGGTGTTCCTCAGCCACCAGATCGGCGGGTTCCTCGGCGTCTGGCTGGGGGGGCGGATGTATGACCTGAACGGCGACTACACGCTGGTCTGGTGGATCGGCGTCGGCGTGGGCGCGTTCTCGGCCATCGTCCACCTGCCGATCCGCGAGCGGTCGATCCAGGCGGTGCCAGCCTAGTCCTGCGTCATCGGCTGAACGATCAGCACCTCAAGGTCGCGCTCGGGCGTGTAATTCGTCTTCTCGACGACAAAGGTTGTCGGGCCGGTCTTCCGGACACCGTCAGCGCAAAGCGAGATGACATTCTTCGGATCGCCCTTGTCGAGCGTCAGGGTGAACTTGCCGATCGGCCCGGCCCAGCTGTTCGCGGTGCGCAGCACATAGGAAATGTTCCACGAGGTGCCGTAATTGCCCGCCTCGTCGCCCGCCGGATTCTTCAGCGCCTTTGCCAGCGCCTTCGAGGTGCCCGTGTCGATGCAATATTCGTCGACCAGGTAGGTCTGGTAATCCTCGGGCGGATCGCTCCAGTAGAACAGGCCCCCCGGCGGGCGGTTGGTATAGCTGTGGCTGATCTTCACGACCTTCCCCGCAGGGAAGGTCTGCGTCCAGTGATAGCGGGTGACGATGGACCAGGCGCCCCAGACATCCGGCGAAATGCCCTGTTCGGCGTCGCCGTCGTAATATTCCGCCAGCCCCAGCGCGGCGAGTTCATTGCGCGTCTCTTCGGGGAAGGACAGGAGCACGTCACGCGCCGCCTGGTAATCGAGCGTCAGCGGGATACCGAGGCGGTCGAGCTCGGCAGTCACGTCGCGACCGGGGTTGTCGTATTGCTTCGAGGGCGGCTCGGCATCGTCATAGCCGTCTTCGAGGATCGCGATGCGGTCGATGGTGACATCGACCGGCTGGCCGTCGACCATGGCGGTGAAGTCCACCACGTCGGGGCGGGTCAGGTCCTCGGGCAGGTTCATCATCGACTCGTAGCCCGACCAGACCGCGATGGGCGGCAGGGGGAAGATCACCTCTCCGGTGACATCCGTGTCGCTGGTATTGCGGAAGGTATAGTCGACGGCGATCGTGTCGATGCCGATGAAGAGCCACTCCTCCTCCATCGCCACGGCCTCGGTCCGGCCGAAGGTCAGGCCGGTGGCGGAGAGCCCGCCGAAACCGTCGTTGGCAAGCGCCGGGGTGGCGAGGAGCAGGGCGGGGAACAGCGACAGGCGCATCGGAACCTCCAGGCGGGACCCCTGCATCAGACGCCGGGATCGGGATTCCCGCAAGTCCCGCCGGGGCCGTAGGTTTCGAAAACTCCGGGACAGAGCCCTTGTCGGCTTTGTCCTGCTTTCTTCGAAGAAATCGGCCTTGCGCCGGGGCGGCGTGCTTGCCACAACCTGCCGACCCCGAAAGGCCCGCCCATGCACATCGGCATCGCTGCTCTCGTCCTCGCCTATGTCCTGAGCCAGTTCTACCGCGCCTTCCTGGCGGTGTTGACCCCGGTGCTGACCACGGAGCTGCACGTGACGGCGGCGGATCTGGCTGCGGCCTCGGGCTGGTGGTTCCTGGCTTTCGCGGCGATGCAGATCCCCATCGGATGGGCGCTGGACCGGATCGGCCCGCGCCTTACCGCCGGAGTGCTCATGGCGGTGGGGGCCGGCGGGGCGGTGCTCTTCTCGCAGGCGACGGGGGGCTTCCAGATCAAGCTGGCCATGGCGCTGATCGGTGTGGGCTGCGCGCCGGTCCTGATGGCCAGCTACTTCATCTTCGCGCGCCAGTTCGCTCCCGCCGTCTTCGGCACGCTCGCGGGGCTGAGCATCGGCATCGGGGCGCTTGGCAACGTGGCTTCCTCGCTGCCCCTGTCGGCTGCGGTCGAGGCCTTCGGCTGGCGCGAGACCGTGCTTGGTCTGGCGGCGATCACCGGGGCCGTGGCACTGGCGATCCTGGCGCTGGTCCGCAATCCGCCAAGGCTCGACACCGCGCGGGACGGAACGCTGGTTGATCTTCTTCGCATACCGGCGATCTGGCCAATCCTGGCGATGATGGTGGTCTGCTACATGCCCATCGCCGGGCTGCGCGGGCTGTGGGTAGGCCCCTATTTCGCCGATGTCCATGGTGCGAACCAGATCGAGATCGGCAAGGTCGGCCTCTGGATCGGGCTGGCGATGGTCGCGGGCAACTTTGCCTACGGCCCGCTGGACCGCTGGCTCGGCACCCGGAAATGGGTGATCTTCGGCGGCAATGCGCTGACGGTGGCCTGCCTCGCCGGGCTTTGGTGGTTCGCCGCCGCACCCCCCGCCGTCGCAACCGCGTTTCTGGTCGCCGCGGGATTCTTCGGCGCAAGCTTCCCGATGGTCATCGCCCATGGCCGCGCCTTCTTCCCGCCGCATCTGATGGGCCGGGGCGTCACGCTTCTGAACCTGTTCGGGATTGCACCCATCGGCGTCGCCCAGATCGCCACCGGCCGCATCCATGCCGCGACCGTTGCCGTGCCCCCCGTCGCGCCGTTTCAGGCCGTCTTCCTGTTCTTCGCCGTGACCACCGCGCTGGGCCTTGTGATCTACCTGCTGTCGCAGGACCGGACCGACTGACCAGACCCACGAATCCGCTTTCCCCCCCGCGTCCCATGCGCTAACAGCCCTCCGTTCCCGAAGGGCGGGAACGCACAAGGAGAACCCCGATGGGCTACAAGGTCGTCGTCGCGGGTGCCACGGGCAACG
>NZ_DAIQAT010000049.1:0-21562 GCF_036781545.1 Tabrizicola sp. | reverse complement strand
ACCGGCGCGGCCTCCAGGCTCGCCCCGATCACCTTCGCCGTCCGCTGCACCTCCAGCGCCCCCGTCACCACGCGGCGCACGTCGCGGATCGTCTCCCATTTCGCTGCCAGCGCCGCGTCGCGCCAAGCCGCCGGGGTTTCCGGGAAGTCGACCAGATGCACCGAGCTGTCCTCGCCCGGGAACCGCTCCAGCCAGACCTCCTCCATCGTGAAGACCAGGACCGGGGCCAGCCAGGTGGTCAGCCGGTGGAACAGGATGTCCATCACCGTCCGGCAGGCCCGGCGGGTCAGGCTGGTCGGCGCGTCGCAGTAAAGGCTGTCCTTGCGGATGTCGAAATAGACCGCCGACAGGTCCGTGGTGCAGAAGGTGAAGAGTTTCTGGAACACCCCCTGGAAGTCATAGGCGGCATAGCCCGCCCGCACCTCTTCATCCAGCTCGCTCAGCCGGTGCAGCACCCAGCGCTCCAGCTCCGGCATCTCGGCCGGTTCCACCCGCTCGGCCTCGCTGAATCCCGCCAGCGCCCCCAGCATGTAGCGCATCGTGTTGCGCAGGCGGCGGTAGCTGTCGGCGACCCCTTTCAGAATCTCCTTCCCGATCCGCAGGTCGACCGTATAGTCAGACTGCGCCACCCAGAGCCGCAGGATATCGGCGCCGTAGTCTTTGATCACCTCTTCCGGCGCGACCGTGTTCCCCAGCGACTTGGACATCTTCATGCCCTTCTCGTCCAGGGTGAAGCCGTGGGTCAGCACCCCGCGATAGGGCGCCCGGCCGATGGTCCCGCAGGCCTGAAGCATCGAGGAATGGAACCAGCCGCGGTGCTGGTCGGTGCCCTCAAGGTACAGGTCGGCGATCCCGTCCGCCGCCCCGTCCTCGCGGTCGCGCAGCACGAAGGCATGGGTCGAGCCGCTATCGAACCAGACGTCCAGCACGTCGTAGACCTGTTCATAATCCGACGGGTCCACGAGGCCGTCCAGCACCCGCTCCTTGAATCCTTGCACATACCAAACATCCGCGCCCTCGGCCTCGAAGGCTGCCTTGATCCGCGCGTTGAGTTCGGGGTTCCGCAGCAGGAAGTCCGGCGCATCCGGCCGCGCACCCTTCCTGACGAAGCAGGTCAGCGGCACGCCCCAGGCGCGCTGGCGCGACAGCACCCAGTCGGGCCGCGCCTCGATCATCGAATTGAGCCGGTTGCGCCCCGTGGCCGGGGTCCACTCGACCAGCTGGTTGATCGAGTTGAGCGCCCGCCGCCGGATGGTGTCGCCATAGGTCGACATGCCGTCATCCAGCTTGCGGTCGATGGCGACGAACCATTGCGGCGTGTTGCGGTAGATCACCGGAGCCTTCGACCGCCAGGAATGCGGATAGGAATGCTTGAGCTTGCCCTTGGCGAAAAGCGCGCCGGAATAGGCCAGCTGCTTGATGACCGACACGTTCGCCGGTCCCTCCTTGCCCTCGGGCGTGATGATATGCTGCCCGCCGAACAAGGGCAGGTCCGCGCGATACGACCCGTCCGCCTCGACGTTGTAGGTCATCGGCAGCTGGAACTTGACGCCCAGCTGGTAGTCGTCGTCGCCGTGGGAGGGCGCGGTATGCACGAACCCCGTCCCCGCATCGTCGGTGACATGGTCGCCGGGGAGCATGGGAACGTCATAGTCCCACTCGTCCACTTTCTTGCCCTCGGCGTCGGCAATGCCTCGGAATGGATGCGCTAGTCCCATCTGCTCCAGTTGGACTGCGGGAACATCACGCAACTTTTCAAAGCGCGTGACCTTTGCCGCAGCCATTACGCCTTCTGCCAGCTTGTTGGCGAGAACGAGCGTTTCACCGACCGCGGCAGACGAGTTGTCCCCAACTTCCTGGACCTCGAACAAGCCATACTCGATAGCAGGATTGAAGGCGACGGCGCGGTTCTGCGGGATCGTCCAAGGAGTCGTGGTCCAGATCACAACCGAAGCCTTGCGCAGATCGTCCTGCGACCGGAGGTCCAGATCATTCTGTTGCGGCACCATCCACGGCTTGAACCGCACCCAGACCTGATGGCTCGTATGGTCGTGATACTCGACCTCCGCCTCGGCCAGAGCGGTCTTCTCCACCGGCGACCACATCACCGGCTTCGAGCCCTGATACAAAGTCCCGTTCATCAGGAACTTCATGAACTCGTCGGCGATCACCGCCTCGGCGTGATAGTCCATCGTCAGGTAGGGCCGGTCCCATTTCCCCGTGACCCCCAGCCGCTTGAACTCCTCGCGCTGGACGTCGATCCAGCCCTCGGCGAAGCGGCGGCATTCTTGGCGGAAGGCGACCGTATCCACGTCGTCCTTGTTCAGCCCCTTGGCGCGGTACTGCTCCTCGATCTTCCACTCGATCGGCAGCCCGTGGCAGTCCCAGCCCGGCACATAACGGGCGTCGCGGCCCATCATCTGCTGGCTGCGCACCACCATGTCCTTCAGCACTTTGTTCAGCGCATGGCCGATGTGCAGGTGCCCGTTGGCATAGGGAGGGCCGTCGTGCAGCACGAAGGGCGCCCGCCCGGCCGCCCGCTCGCGCAGCCGGTCATAGACCCCGATCCGCTCCCACCGCGCCAGCCACTCCGGCTCGCGCTGGGGCAGGCCCGCCCGCATCGGAAAGGTGGTCTCGGGCAGGAAGACGGTGTCGCGGTAGTCGACGGCAGTATCGGACGGGGGGGCAGCAGTATCGGCGCACATGGCAGGGAAACCTCAAGGCTCAAGGGCAGGTCGGCCCATCACGGGCCAGCGGCAAGACGAAGAAACCCGGCCAGGCCTCAGCCCGCCGGGCAAGTAATTCGCGACCGAACGACCCGCCACATCTGCATGGCGGCCTTATAGACAAAGGCCCATGCAGGGTCCAGCCCGCCCCAAGGCCCTTTCACCTGGTGACAAATATCCTCCGGGGGTTTGGGGGTGGAAAACCCCCAAGCATCCGAGGAGGAGGGCGCAGCCCCGACGACGAGACAAGAAACTTGCGCGCCAGCGCTCCGTCTCGAACCCCGCCTGCGACAAGACCCGGCCTTGCCAGAACCGCAAACCCCTGCCACCCCTTCGCCCCATGACCTACCGCATCGCCATCACCGGGGCCGGAATCGGCGGCCTTGCCGCCGCCGCCCTGCTTGCGCAGGACGGCCACAGCGTCACGCTCTACGAACGCTTCGCAACCCCGCGCCCCCTCGGCTCCGGCCTTGTCGTGCAGCCCGTCGGCCTTGCCGTCCTCGACAGCCTCGGCGCCGGGGACGAGGCCCGCGCCCTGGGCGCCCATCTCACCCGGATGCTCGGCCATTCCGGAAGCCGTATCGCGCTCGATGTCGCCTACCGCCCGGACCAGCCCGGCCTGGCCCTGCACCGGGCCGCGCTCTTCCATGTCCTCTGGCAGGCCGCCACCCGTGCGGGCGTCACGCCGCTCACCGGCCACACCGCCACCGATACGCTGGAGACGCCGGGGGCGATCCACCTCGTCACCGATCATGGCAGCCACGGGCCCTTCGACCTGATCGTCGATGCCTCCGGCGCGGGCTCGCGGCTCTCCCGGCTCACAGCCAGGCCCCTCCCGTTCGGAGCCGTCTGGGCCGATGTTCCCTGGCCCGGGACCGACCTGCCCGGAACCGAGCTTCGCCAGCGCTACCTCGCCGCCCGCCGCATGGCCGGCATCCTTCCCATCGGGCGGCTTCCCGGCGACCCGACCCCCAGGGCCGCCGTCTTCTGGTCGCTCTCCGCTGCCGAACTCGACGCCTGGCCCGACCGGGACCTTCAGGACTGGAAGGCCGAGGTCGCCGCCTTCTGGCCCGCGATGCAGCCCTTCCTGACCGGGATCACCGACAAGACCCGGCTCACCCCGGCCCGCTACAGCCACGGCAGCCTTGCCCGGCCCTACGCCAACCGTCTGGTCCATATCGGCGATGCCGCGCACCGGGCCAGCCCGCAACTGGGCCAGGGGGCCAACATGGCCCTTCTCGATGCCTTTGCCCTGGCCCTTGCCCTGCGCCAGCCGCTGGAGAAGGCGCTTCCCGCCTACCATCGCTCCCGGCGCTGGCACCTTGGCCTCTACCAGGCCCTCAGCGCCGCCTTCACCCCGCAATACCAGTCGCACAGGCGCGCCCTCCCCCTCCTGCGCGACCATGTCCTGTCTCCCCTGTCCCGGGTCTGGCCCCTGCCGCGCATTCTCACGGCCCTGGTCTCCGGCGACCTGATCCCCCCTGTCGCGGGACGCCGCTAGGCCTGGGGGCCGCCGCCCGCAACCAAGCTGTTGATTTCCTTGCGGTCGAACCGGGCGCCACGCGGGGCGCCCTCGACAACCGGCCCCCGACCTGCCATTCTGAGCCCATGAAACTCCCCTCGCTCAACGTTCTTGGAGAGGCGCTCCAGCCCTGCTCCACCGACCCCGTCACCGGGTTCTTCCGCGACGGTTGCTGCAACACCGGCCCGATGGACCGCGGTCTCCACTCCGTCTGCGCCCTGATGACGGCCGAATTCCTGGCGCTGTCGAAATACCTCGGCAACGACCTCTCCACCCCGCAGCCCAAATACGGCTTCCAGGGGTTGAAGCCCGGCGACCAGTGGTGCCTCTGCGCCTCGCGCTTCCTGCAGGCGCATGACGAAGGCGCGGCCCCGCAGGTCCGTCTTGCCGCCACGCACCAGGCCACGCTCGCCGTGGTGCCGCTGGAAATCCTGCGGCAATACGCCACCGACTGACCGGCTGGACTCAGGCCTTGTCCGGCGCGACATCTGACCCATGATCCCGCCCCGCTTCGACATCTCGCCAGACCAGATCGCCCGCGTCGTCGCGACCTTCTACGCCGCAGTCCGGCAGCACCCCGGCCTCGGCCCGGTCTTCGCCGCCCATGTCACCGACTGGCCCGCGCATGAGGAGAAGATCGCCCGCTTCTGGCGGAACGCGATCCTGCACGAACGGGTCTACGACGGGAACCCGCTCGCCGCCCACCGCGACGCGGGCAATGTCCGGCCGCCGATGTTCGAGGTCTGGCTCGGCCTGTTCGACAGCGTCCTGAAGCTGGAACTGCCCGCTGAGGCCGCCGCGCAATGGTCGGCGCTGGCCCACCGCATCGGCGCGGGGCTGCGCTACGGGCTGCTCGACAACGATCGCCCGGGGCCCCCCAGTCTGCGCTGATCCTATTTCGCCGGAAGTGCCCGGTGCTCGCCCGGTGCCGGCAGCGAGAGTTGCGGGCGGATCGTGCCGTCGTCGCGCATCAGGTCGTCGATGAACAGGCTGAGGAGCTGCGGGCGTCCGCTGACCCCCGCCTTCCGGTAGATCGCATTGGTCTGCGCCTTCACCGTCCCCTCGCTGGTCTGGCGCAGGGCGGCGATTTCCGCGGTGGACAGGCCCTTGATGGCGAAGAGCGCCACATCGCGCTCGGCCAAGGTCAGCGCCCATTCGGCGAAGCGTTCCTGCAGCAGATCGTGGAAAGCACCCGAGGCGCGGCGCAGGCTCTCCTCGGCGCGGTGCCTGTCGCGCAGGGCGCGGCGCAGCGCCAGCCCGCCAAGGCCAAGGCCAAGGCCAAGCAACAGGCCGCAGGCGGCGCCGACCTCCAGCAACTCGCGCAGCTCCCAGGGCATCGGGCCCAGCGGCAGGCCCAGCACCGAGGCGAGGATGTCGGACACGAAGAACAGCGCGCAGAGAAACTGCACGACGAAGACCAGCGCAAGCACCCAGGGGCGTCTCATGCGGGCTCTCCGTGGCTGGCGCGATCAGTCGTCATCGCCGCCTCTGTTGCCACCCTTGCCATCCCGGTCGTGGTGATCGTCGCGATCATCATCGTCGTCGTCGTCATCGTCATCGCCCCGGTCGCTGGAGCGGTCGCCGCCGCCTTCCTCCAGGTCGTCCCAGTCCCCGTCGCCATGTCCGCGCGCCACCCAAAGGTCGCGCAGGATCTCGCCGGTCGCGGGGTTGACGATGATCTCGCGCCGTCCGCCATCCCTGCTGGCGAGGATGCGGATACGGCCGAGGAAGGTGCGGCTGACGGTTTCGATACGATAGCGGTTGCGTTTCAGTTCGCGCACGATCGCGTCGACTGGATCGCGCGCCTGTGCCGCTCCCGCCATTGCGATCCCGCCCAGCAGCGCGGCCAGAAAGACCCTGCGCCTCATCTTGTGCCTCCGCCTTGTCAGGCCATCCTTGCCCAACTGCGACACCCCGGCAAGACCGGGGCGCGCAAGGGACCGCCCATCGGCGGCTCAGTCGTCGTCGCGGTCACGATCCCGGCCGCCGCGGTCACCCCGATCATGGTCGTGGTCATCCCGATCATGGTCGTGGTCATCCCGATCATGGTCGTGGTCGTCCCGATCATCGTCGCGGTCATGGCGATCATCCCGGTCATCATCCCGGCGGTCATCGTCATCCCAATGATCATCGTCGTCGCGGTCTTCGAAGTCACGCAGGCTGTCCCGGACCTTGACCCCGGTCCGGCTTTGTTCGCGGCGCGAGGCGCGGTCGGTCTCATGATCCAGAACCGCCCCGGTGGCGATGTCGTAGACCGTCTCGATCTTATTCGTGCCACGGACGGCCTCGACCTCGATCTGGGTCGGCCCCCGCTTTACCTCGATCCAGCTGTAGCCCTGCCGCTGCAGGTCGGCGACCAGCGCGTCGGTATCCACCGCCGCCAGCGCCATGCCACCCCAGATGCTGAAGCCTGCGGCCATCATCATCAGTTTCATCGTCGATCCCTTTCCGGTTCGAGGGTCCATATCGGACCCGGGCTCCGTGCCCTGTCGGCACATGGCAAACCAGCCACGGCCGCGGACCAGGGGAAATTGTCCAGGGGTTTAGTCCGGGGGCAATAAACCCAGGGGGAAGATGGATAAACCTGAGTTTATGCCGGTCAAACCGTCATCGTCACGCCCAGATGCTTGGCCACGGTGAAGATGTCCTTGTCGCCGCGCCCGCACATGTTCATCACGATGATCTTGTCCTTGGGCAGCGTCGGCGCCAGCTTCATCACCTGCGCCAGCGCATGGCTGGGTTCCAGCGCCGGGATGATACCCTCCAGCTTGCAGCACAGCTGGAACGCCTCCAGCGCCTCGGCATCGGTGATGCTGACATATTCCGCGCGGCCCACATCATGCAGCCAGGAATGTTCCGGCCCGATGCCGGGATAGTCGAGGCCCGCAGAAATCGAGAAGCCTTCGAGGATCTGCCCGTCCGCATCCTGCAACAGATAGGTCCGGTTGCCGTGCAGCACGCCCGGACGCCCGCCGGTGAGAGAGGCGCAATGCTCCATCCGGTCGTCTACGCCCTTCCCGCCTGCTTCCACGCCCACGATCCGCACCGAGGGATCGTCAAGGAAGGGGAAGAACAACCCCATCGCATTCGACCCGCCGCCGATGGCCGCGACCACCACGTCGGGCAGGCAACCGTCGCCCTCCTGCTCGGCCAGTTGCCAGCGCACTTCCTTGCCGATGATCGACTGGAAGTCGCGCACCATGGCCGGATAGGGATGCGGCCCGGCGACGGTGCCGATGCAGTAGAAGGTATCGCGCACATTCGTCACCCAGTCGCGCAGCGCGTCGTTCATTGCATCCTTCAGCGTACCGCGGCCCGAGGTGACGGGAATGACCTCGGCCCCCAGAAGCTTCATGCGAAAGACGTTCGGTGCCTGGCGTTCCACGTCATGCGCGCCCATGTAGACCACGCATTTCAGCCCGAACTTGGCGCAGACCGTGGCTGTCGCCACCCCGTGCTGGCCCGCACCCGTCTCGGCGATGATCCGGGTCTTGCCCATCCGGCGGGCCAGGATGATCTGGCCCAGCACGTTGTTGATCTTGTGCGCGCCCGTATGGTTCAGCTCGTCGCGCTTCATGTAGACCTTGGCACCGCCGAGGTGTTCGGTCAGGCGGGGCGCGAAGTAGAGCGGCGAGGGCCGCCCGACATAGTGCTTCCAGAGATCATCCATCTCGGCCCAGAAGCTCGGGTCGGTCTTGGCGAAGTTGTAGCGCTCTTCCAGCTCCAGGATCAGCGGCATCAGCGTCTCGCTGACGAAGCGACCCCCGAAGAGACCGAACCGCCCTGCCTCGTCCGGCCCGGTCATGAAGCTGTTCAACCCGTCCTCGGCCATTTCTGCCCCCTCGCTGCTGTCCTTGCATCTAGCGCCCATCGCAGGCGGCGTCAAAGCGGCTTCTTCATCCCCAGATGCGAGGCCGCGTAGCCCAACCGTTCGTAGAAGCGGTGCGCATCCTGACGGCTGCGGTCGGTCGTCAACTGGATGATCGTGCAGCCCACCGCCCGGGCGCGGGTCTCGCACTCTGCCATCAGCAGCGCGCCGATGCCCTGCGAGCGCAGGTCCGAGGCCACCCGCACCGCCTCGACCAGCGCCCGCCGACCGCCGCCGCGCGACAGGCCGGATAGGATGGTCAGCTGGCAGCAGGCGACGATGCGGCCTTCCGCTTCACCGACGATCAGCTGGTGCATCGGGTTGGCGGCGATATCGTCGAAGGCATCCAGATAGGCCTGCGGCTCCGCCCCCTCGCGCCCCTTGCCCAGGGGATCGTCGGTCAGCAGCGCCACAATGGCGGGCACATCGGCGCGGGTGGCGTCGCGGAAGCGGAGCTCGGTCATCGCAGGATCGGCACGCCGCCGCGCGTACCCTGCGCGGCCTCGACGAAGGCCGCGATCCTTGCCGGATCCTTCACCCCCGGCGCGCTTTCCACGCCCGAGGCCACGTCGACCTGCCGCGCGCCGGTCAGCCGGACCGCCTGCGCCACGTTGTCAGGGGTCAGCCCGCCCGCCAGCATCCAGGGCTTCAGCCATTTCCGCCCGACCAGAAGCCGCCAGTCGAAGGTCAGCCCGTTGCCGCCCGGCAGGACCGCATCCTTCGGGGCCTTGGCGTCGATCAGGATCTGGTCGGCGACCAGCTGGTAGTCCAGCAGCGGGGCAAGGTCGCCCTCTTCGGCCACCCCAAGCGCCTTCATCACCGGCAAGCCATGCCGCGCCTTGATCTCGGCCACGCGAGCCGGGGTTTCGCGGCCATGAAGCTGAAGCATGTCCAGGGGCACCGCCCGCACGATGGCGTCCAGCGTGGCGTCGTCGGCATCGACCAGCAGCGCCACCTTGCACAACCCGTCGGGCATCGACAGCGCAAGGGCGCGGGCCTCGTCCGGCATCACGCGGCGCGGGGATTTCGGGAAGAAATTGAACCCGGCATAGGCGCCCCCGGCCGCGACCACGGCAGCCACATCCCCGGGCGTTTTCAGCCCGCAGATCTTGACCCGGACCTTTTGCATCAACGCTTGTCCAGAAGCGCCAGCACCTCGTCCTGCGGCGGGACCGAGGTGGAATCCTTCAACACCGCAAGCTCCCGTTCCAGCCGCGTGACCTCGCGCGATTTCTGGCTGGCGGTAGCGCGGTGGCCGTGTTCGCGGAACCATTCCCAGACGAAACCGATCAGCACCCCGGCGATGATCCCGCCGAAGATGACCAGGAACAGCGGCAGTTCCATCGCCCAGGTCAGCCCGGTCAGGGCGGCCATGTCCTCGGGCAGAAGCCGCACCGGCACCGACGCACGGTTGGCCAGCGCCACGGTCAGAAGGGCCACGCCCAAAAGGGCCAGAAGCAGCAGTCTAAGATAACGGATCATATGGTTCGGCGCCCCAGGGTTCCGGGTCCAATATCGGCCCGATCCCCGCCGGGCGCAAGGCGAAGCGGGGTTACTTGCCGTTCAGCCGGTCGCGCAGAAGCTTGCCGGTCTTGAAGAAGGGCACCTTCTTGTCGTCGACCTTCACCGCCTCGCCCGTCCGCGGGTTCCGGCCCACCCGGGCGTCGCGGGCCTTGACCGAGAAAGCCCCGAAGCCGCGCAGTTCCACCCGGTCGCCCTTGGCCAGCGCCTCGATGATTTCCTCGAAGACCGTGTTGACGATCCGCTCGACATGCCGCTGGGTCAAATGCGGGTTCTCATCCGCGATCTTCTGGATCAGTTCCGAACGGATCATCCGTAGTCCCCCCTGTGGTTCGGCCCTGGCAGGGACCGCCACCATCTTGTTCTGGCAAGACTATAACGGCAGGATTTGCGGTACGGCAAATAAAAACGGGGACTTGGACGAAAGGAAAAGGCCCCGCTTGTGGCGGGGCCTTTCCGTTCAATCACAGGGCAAGGGCCGCGAACTAGCTGCGGTCCTTCAGGGCCGCACCCAGGATGTCGCCCAGCGAGGCGCCCGAATCGGACGAGCCATACTGTTCGACGGCTTCCTTCTCTTCCGCGATCTCGCGCGCCTTGATCGACAGGCCCAGCTTGCGGGTCTTCGGGTCGATGTTGGTCACGCGGACATCCACATGGTCGCCCACCTGGAAGCGTTCGGGACGCTGGTCTGCGCGGTCGCGCGACAGGTCCGAACGGCGGATGAAGGACTTCTGGCTGTTGTACTCGACCTCGATCCCGCCATCCTCGATCGCGGTCACGGTGACGGTGATGATCGCCCCCCGCTTCACGCCATCGACGGCATCGGTGAAGGTGTCGTCGCCCAGAGCCTTGATGGACAGCGAGATACGCTCTTTCTCCACGTCCACCTCGGTGACGGCGGCCTTGACCACGTCGCCCTTGCGGTAGTTCTGGATCGCTTCCTCGCCGCGCTGGTCCCACGACAGGTCGGAAAGGTGAACCATCCCGTCGATGTCGTTGTCGAGGCCCACGAACAGACCGAATTCGGTGATGTTCTTGACTTCGCCTTCGATCGCGCTGCCCACCGGGTGGGTTTCCGCGAAGACTTCCCACGGGTTGCGCTGGGTCTGCTTCAGGCCAAGCGAGACGCGACGCTTGGCGCTGTCGATTTCCAGCACCATGACCTCGACCTCTTGCGAGGTGGAGACGATCTTGCCGGGGTGCACGTTTTTCTTGGTCCAGGACATTTCGGACACGTGAACCAGGCCCTCGACCCCCGCTTCCAGCTCCACGAAGGCGCCGTAGTCGGTGATGTTGGTGACGCGGCCTTTGTGGACCGTGCCGATGGCATACATCTTCTCGACGGCATCCCACGGATCGGACTGGAGCTGCTTCATGCCCAGGCTGATGCGGTGGGTTTCCTTGTTGATCTTGATGACCTGAACCTTGACGGTCTCGCCGATCGACAGGATTTCCGACGGGTGGTTGACGCGGCGCCAGGCCATGTCGGTGACGTGCAGCAGGCCGTCCACGCCGCCCAGGTCAACGAAGGCACCGTATTCGGTGATGTTCTTGACCACGCCGTCGACGACTTGACCTTCGGTCAGGTTGCCGATGACTTCGGCGCGCTGTTCGGCACGCGACTCTTCCAGGATGGCGCGGCGCGAGACAACGATGTTGCCGCGGCGACGGTCCATTTTCAGGATCTGGAAGGGCTGCTTCATGCCCATCAGCGGGCCGGCATCGCGGACCGGACGGACGTCCACTTGCGAACCGGGAAGGAAGGCGACAGCGCCGCCCAGATCCACGGTGAAGCCGCCCTTGACGCGGCCAAAGATCGCGCCGTCGACGCGCTGTTCGGCGGCATAGGCTTTTTCCAGACGGTCCCAGGCTTCCTCGCGGCGGGCCTTCTCACGGCTGATCTGGGCTTCGCCGCGCGCATTCTCCACGCGGTCCAGATAGACCTCGACAGTGTCGCCGACATTGATGTCGGGCTGTTCGCCGGGGTTCGCGAATTCCTTGAGGTCGATGCGGCCTTCCATCTTGTAGCCGACATCGATGATGGCCTGGCCCGCCTCGATGGCGATGACCTTGCCCTTGACGACAGTGCCCTCTTCAGGGGTGTCGATCTCGAAGCTTTCCTTCAACAGGGCTTCGAAGTCTTCCATGCTTGCTTTAGCGCACATATAGATCAGTTTCCTTTTCTCGTGTTTTCACTGGCCATGCGGTTGGCTCCGCCGGTCTTGGCCCTGAATGGAAAAACACCTCCGACCGGTGAACCGGCGGACTCGAGTCCTTTCAGGATGGGCGGGCTATAGACGCATTGGCCCTGCGGGGCAAGCAGAAGGGAAGGCCGCGCAGGTCCATTCCGCCGCCGGACGAAAATGAAAAGGCAGGGACGCCGCCCTGCCTTTCCCTTGTCCGAATATCTGGGCGCGAAGCCTCAGGCGACTTCGGTGACCAGTTCGTCCAGCGACCGCCGCACCTTCTTCATCCCGGCCAGCCAGTCGCCTTCCGCCGCGCGGTAGCCCAGCGGCATCAGCGTGACCGACCGCAGCCCGCGGGCGCGCAGGCCGAGGATCTCATCCACCTTGGCCGGGTCGAAGCCTTCCATCGGCGTCGAATCCACCTCTTCCATCGCCGCCGCCGTCAGCGCCACGCCAAAGGCGATATAGGCTTGCCGCGCCGCGTGCTGGTAGTTCTCTTCCGCGCTGCGCGGCAGGAACATGGCCTTCAGCCCGTCATAATAGCCGCGCACGGAATCGGTCATCCCGCCGCGCTCGGCAGCGATCTGCTGCACCACGCCCTCGACGCGCGCATCGGTGTAGTTGTCCCAGGCCGCGAAGACCAGAAGATGGCTGCCGTCGGTCAGCTGCGCCTGGCCATAGGCCGCGTCGCGAATCTTGGCCCGCACTTCAGGGTTCGTCACCACGATCACCTCGAACGGCTGCAGCCCGCTGGAGGTGGGCGCCAGTTGCACCGCCTTCAGGATGCGATCGACCTTTTCCTGCGGCACCTTGCGCGAAGGGTCCATCTTCTTGGTGGCGTAGCGCCAGTTCAGCTTGTCCTGCAACATCCCACATTTCCTTTCCTTGCCACCGCGGTGGCCCGGTCAGGAAGATGTGCCCGGTTCCGCGCCGCAGCAAGGGATGCGGCACCGCAGCGCGCGCACAGGCCTTGTGCAAAGCGGACGGACGCTATCCCGCGGGAACGGGCCGCGCGTGGCCCCGATACACCGCACTGCGCCGGTCCAGTTCGGCGTTGATCTCCGCTCCGACCAGCACCATCACCGTCGAGAGCCATATCCACAGCATCAGCACTACCACCGCCGCCAGCGAGCCATAGGTCTCGTCATAGCTGCCGAAGTTTGCGACATACCAGCCGAAGCCTGCCGAGGCCGCGACCAGGCCAATGGCAGCCACAACCGCCCCCGGCGTGATCCAGACCCATTCCGCATCCGGCCTGTCGGGCGCCCAGGCGTAGATTGCCGCCAGCACCGCCAGCAGCAGCGCCAGGATCGCGGGCCAGCGCAATGTCAGGACCAGCGTCTCGCCGAATTGACCCATCCGGTCGACCAGGAAGGGCAGCAGGCCCACCAGCACGCCCAGCACGATGACCAGGACGATGGCCCCCAGCGTGAACCCCAGCGCGACCAGATTCAGCCGCAGAAAGCTGCGTGTCTCCTTCGCGTCATAGGCGATCCCCAGGGCCTCGATCAGCGCCTTGGTGCCCCCGTTCGCCGACCAGAGCGCGATGACCAGCGCGATCAGCGCGGTCAGCGACAGCGTGCCGCCTGCCTTGCCTGCGATCCGGGTGGCCTGCTCGGTGATCAGCGCGGCCGCCTCCTCGGGCAGGACGCTGCCCACCGGGGCCATGAGGCCGGGAACCTCGGCAGGGGCCATGATCAGCCCGAAGACCGAGATCAGCGCCGTGATCGCCGGGACGATGGCGAGAAGCGCGTAGAAGGTGACGCCCGCCGCCACCGCCAGCACCCGGTCACGGTCGATCTCGACCTTCACGTCGCGCAGGAAATCCAGAAGGTCGGCGAAGGATCGGATCGGCATGGGCGGGCTCCTTTGCAGGGAAACCCATGAAGCGCGGTCAAGTTCCGCGCAGCCGCGCCGCCACCACCGCCACGGCCGTCGCCACCGCCTCGTCAATCGCCATCGCACTGGTGTCGATCACCACCGCATCCGTCGCGGGCTTCAGGGGCGCATCCGCGCGGCCCATGTCGCGCGCGTCACGCTCCTTCACCTCGGCCAGGACCCGGGCCTCGTCGCCCCCCAGCTCCAGCCAGCGGCGGTGGGCGCGCACCTCGGGACTGGCGGTGACGTAAAGCTTCACCTCGGCGTCCGGGCAGATCACCGTGCCGATGTCACGCCCGTCCAGTACCGCGCCGCCCTCGCTGCGCGCAAACCGGCGCTGGAAGTCGACCAGCGCCGCACGCACCTCGGGCAAAGCCGCGACCCGGCTCGCCGCCTGCCCCGCCTCCAGCGTCCGAAGGTCGCCGCGCGTCAGGTCCCCGGGTGTCAGCTCGCGGGCCGCCCTGGCCGGATCCCCGCCCTTCACCCCCACCGCGCGGTAGAGAAGCCCGGTGTCCAGATGCCGGAACCCGAAACGATCCGCCACGGCGCGACTGATCGTGCCCTTGCCCGCCGCTGCCGGACCGTCGATTGCCACCGTGAAGATCATCGTCCTGCCTGCCGCTTTGCGCCCTGCGGGAGTATTTTGAAAACGGCGGGCCGTGAAGAGGGTTTCACACCGCACGAAACCCGGGGCGGCAAACGGCCCTGGACCACAACCCCTTGAATTCCCTGTCCGCGCCTGACGGACCGCACTGATTTTCCGAGTTTTCCACTTGGATTCGTAGACGAATCTGACTATCTTCCCCGCGCGACGTTATCTTTTCGACCACTGTCTCCGACCATCGGCCACAGCAATCGACTTCAAGCTGACGGGGCCAAGCCGCCGCATTCCGCGGGCGGTATGACTTGAGGAGACTTCACGATGGCCAAGGGCACCGTGAAATGGTTCAATGAAACCAAAGGCTACGGCTTCATCGCCCCGGAAGGCGGCAAGAAGGACGTGTTCGTCCACATCACCGCGCTGGAGCGTGCGGGCCTGCGCAGCCTGAAAGACGGCCAGCCGGTCACGTTCGACATCGAATCCGGCCGCGATGGCCGCGAAAGCGCGACCAACCTGGCGCTGGCTTAAGCCAAGCAGGGGGCGGTTCGCCGCCCCCACACCCTTTCAGTTCATCGTGATTGCGACCCGGTCCCGCAAGACATGGTCGAAGCCGATCCGGAAGCTGGTCTCCGACACATCCTCCGGCAGGCAAACCGCCGTGCGGCGCCCCAAAGGGTACGCCGGCACGTCGAACTCGCGGCTGACCAGCATCACCCGCATCTTCGCATCCCCGGCGATCAGCGTGGAAATCGCCCGTTCCGCCCCGGCGATTCCGCCGAACCCGTCGCAATCCATCACGAAAAGATCATAGCCGAACGGATCGTCCAGGATCGCGGTAACCGCATCCTCTAGATCGTCCGCCATATCGACGACACTGCCGTAATCGACAAGCCGACGCCCCGTGCTGCCTTCTGCGCGGTCGGTCAGCAGCATGACCCGGACGCCCAGGGTATGCGGCTGAACCTGGTGGCGGCTGGTCTGAATGAATGGTTGCACGCGCACTCCTCCACTACCTTCGGCCAATCTCGTTGAACAATGCGGAGAGCATTCGCCCGAATAAAGGAAAGTTGCGGGAAAAATCACCAGATCACTGCCACATTCAAGCCAGAGTTGCCTTATTCCGGCCAAAATCCCGCGCCCAGGTTGTAAGACTCATCCCTCACGTTGCAGGCGTATCCCCGAGGATGCTGTTAACCTATTCTGAGCCGGAGTGCAGCCCTTCATTGGGGCGGCGCCTGATTCGCGGCAGGAGATCAGCATGAATCATCACACCAACATGACCTTCCTCGACCTCCGGCAGGACCTTGCCGCCGCCTTCCGCTGGACCGCGCGGCTGAACCTGCACGAGGCGGTCGCGAATCATTTCTCGCTGGCGGTGAACCCTTCGGGCACCCGCTTCCTGATCAACCCCAACGGCCGCCATTTCAGCCGGATCACCGCCTCCTCGCTGGTCGAGATCGACGCCAACGACCCGGACACCATGTCCCGCCCCGACGCGCCGGACCCGACCGCCTGGGGCCTGCACGGCTCGATCCACCGCGCCTGCCCCCATGCGACCTGCGTCATGCATGTCCACTCGATCCATGCGACCGTCCTCGCCAGCCTGGCCGACTCGCGCCTGCCTGCCATCGACCAGAATACCGCGATGTTCCACAACCGCCACGTCATCGACGATCACTATGGCGGCATGGCCTTCGAGGAAGAGGGGGCCCGCTGCGCGCATCTTCTCTCCGATCCGAAGATCACCACGATGATCATGGGCAACCACGGCGTCCTGGTGATCGGGCGCAGCGTCGCCGAGACCTTCAACCGCCTCTACTATTTCGAACGCGCCGCCGAGACCTACATCCGCGCGCTGCAGACCGGCCGCCCCTTGCGCGTTCTGCCCGAAGACATTGCCGAAAAGACCGCGCAGGAATGGGAGGCCTACCCCGGTTTCGCCGAAGCCCACCTGCGCGAATTGCGCGCGATCCTCGACGCCGAAGATCCGGGCTACGCCCATTAGGGCGCGACAAGGCCCTGGAATAACGGGGCGGACCCGAGCTCTGATCCGCGGGACAAGCGTCATTCCACGCAGGGTCTCCAGCCGCCGCCCAGCATATGCGTCGCCGCGCGCTCGGTGCCCTTCACCCGCTCCGCGCGGTCCTCGGGCCAGCGCGCCAGGTTCCCGGCATCTCGGCCTGACCTAGGGCATCCCCACCTTCGCCAACAACTCCTCGACCTTCGGTCCCAGCCCCTCGACGATCAGCTTCACGCCTTCCGGGTTCGGGTGCAGCCCGTCCGCCTGCATGAAGGCCGCCAGCGAGGCCGGATCGGCAGGGTCCGCCCCCGCCGCGCGCAAGCCGGCGAAGAAGTCATCCGCAAGCAAGGTGCCGTATTGCCCGGCCAGATCGCCATACATCGCGTCGAAAGCCGCCTTGTACTCCGGCCCGAAATTCCCCGGCGCCTTCATCGCTACCAGCAGAACCGGCAGCTCCCGCGCCGAAGCCTCCTTCAGGATGCCCTCCAGATTCGCCTTCGACGCCGCCGGATCGATACCGCGCAACAGGTCGTTCCCCCCCAAGGTCACGATCAGGGCATCCGCATCCGGTCCCAAAGCCCAGCCGATCCGCGCCAATCCCCCCGCTGTCGTATCCCCCGACACGCCCGCGTTCTGCACCACCACGTCGTGCCCCCGGGCCTTCAGCCATCCCTCCAGCACCGGCACTAGACCCGTTGCGGGGTCCGCCAACCCGTAGCCTGCCGTCAAACTGTCGCCCAAGGCCACAACCGTCACCGGCTCCGCCGCGACCGTTCCGGCCATCAACAACGTGACCGCAAGGCCATTGCGCACCCAACGTATCGCCCCATATCCCTTTGACAAGACAGCCCCAGGGAACCCCCGCATGACCGACGCCATCCTCGCTGTCACCGACGCGCGGCTCACTCTTGCGGGCAATGCCGGCCCGGTCGAAATCCTGAAAGGCATCACGCTAACCATCCAGCGGGGCGAGACGGTCGGGCTGATCGGGCCATCGGGGTCGGGCAAATCGTCGCTCCTCATGCTTCTGGGCGGGCTGGAGCGTGCCACCGGCGGCAAGGTTCTGGCCTTGGGGCAGGACCTGACCGCGATGGACGAAGATGCGCTCGCCCGCTTCCGCCGGGGGAATATGGGGGTTGTGTTCCAAAGCTTCCACCTCATTCCGACGATGACAGCGCTAGAGAACGTGGCCCTGCCGCTGGAACTGGCCGGGGCGGCGGACGCCTTCGACCGCGCCCAGGCGGAGCTGGCCGCCGTCGGCCTCGGCCCCCGGATGCACCATTATCCCAGCCAGATGTCCGGCGGCGAACAGCAGCGTGTGGCACTGGCCCGTGCCGCCGTTCCCCGGCCCGCGATCCTTCTGGCGGACGAGCCGACCGGCAACCTCGATGGCGTGAACGGGCAGGCGATCATGGACCTGCTCTTCTCCCTCCGCGACCGCCATGGCGCGACGCTGGTCCTTGTCACCCATGCCCCCGAACTTGCCCAGCGCTGCGACCGGGTGATCCGCCTCGCCGATGGCCTTGTCGTGCCCGACGCCCACGCGAAAGCCGCCGAATGAGCCTCGCCTTCACCATCGCCCGGCGCGAACTGCGGGGCGGCCTCAAGGGCTTTCGCGTCTTCCTCGCCTGCCTGGCCCTCGGTGTCGCCGCCATCGCCGCCGTCGGCACCCTGCGTGCGGGCATCCAGCAGGGGCTTTCTGACCAGGGCGCCGTCATCCTCGGCGGCGATGCCGAGATGCGCTTCACCTACCGCCCCGCCGACGCCGACGAACGCGCCTATATGGACCGGATCGCCACGCAGGTCTCCGAGGTCTATGACTTCCGCTCCATGGCGCTGACCCCCGGCGACCAGGCCCTTACGCAAGTGAAGGCGGTGGACAGCGCCTGGCCCCTGACCGGCGCCGCCCAGCTCGACCCCGCCATTCCCGTCAACGAGGCGCTGGCCGACACCGACGGTCTTCCCGGCGCGATCATGGACCCCGTCCTGATCGACCGCCTCTCCCTCGCCATCGGCGACACGTTCCGGCTCGGCACGCAAGACTTCCGCCTCACCGCCGCCCTGACCCGCGAACCCGACTCCGCCTCCACCGGTTTCACCCTCGGCCCCCGTACCGTCGTCCGCGCCGACGCGCTTGCCAACTCCGGCCTCCTCGCAAGCGGCTCGATGTACGAAACCCGCTACCGCCTGATCCTGCCCCCCGACGCCGACCTGCAAACCCTTGAGACGCAAGCCGAAGCCACCTTCCGCGACAAGGGGATGCGCTGGACCGACAGCCGCAATGCCGCCCCTGGCATCGACCGCTTCGTGACCAATATCGGCAGTTTCCTCGTCCTCGTCGGCCTCGCCGGGCTGGCGGTGGGCGGCGTCGGCATCTCCGCCGCGATCCGCGCCTATCTCGACGGCAAGACCGCCACCATCGCCACCCTCAAGACCCTCGGCGCCGAGGGTGGCCTGATCTTCCGCAGCTACCTCTGGCAGACCGCGCTCCTCTCCGCCCTCGGCATCGCCCTGGGCCTTGCCCTGGGCGCCGTCATCCCCCTCCTCGCCGCCCCGCTGATCGAGGCCTCGCTCCCCTTCCCGACTGATCTCCGCCTCGCCCCCGGCGCCCTTCTGGAAGCCGGCTTCTACGGCACGCTCTCGGCCCTGATCTTCACCCTTCTGCCCCTCGCCCGGACCGAACGCATCCGCCCCGCCGCCCTGTATCGCGGCGGCAGCGGCACCCGCACCTGGCCCCGCAAACGCTACCTCGCCGCCCTCGTCCTCCTCGCCGCCACCCTCATCGGCAGCGCCACCTGGCTCTCCGGCATCCCCGAGCTCGCCCTCGGCGCGGCGGGCGGCGTGCTCGGCGCCCTTCTCATCCTCGCCCTCGCCGCCGCGGGCCTGCGCGCCGCCGCAAGACGCCTCGCCCGCACCCGCCTCACAAGGGGCCGCCCCGCCACCCGCGCCGCGCTGGCCGCCATCGGCGCGCCAAGGTCCGACGCCACTTCCGTCATCCTCTCGCTCGGCCTCGGGCTCTCCGTCCTCGCCGCCGTCGGCCAGATCGACTGGAACCTGCGCCAGGCCATCGCCACCGACCTGCCCACCCGCGCCCCCGCCTTCTTCTTCATCGACATCCAGCCCGACCAGATCGACCCCTTCCTCGCGCTGATGAAAGCCAACCCCGCCGTCACCGAGACGGAAGCCGCCCCGATGCTGCGTGGCGTGATCACACAGATCAACGGCAAGCCCGCACGCGAAGTCGCAGGCGACCACTGGGTCGTCCGCGGCGACCGCGGCATCACCTACGCCGCCACGCCCGGCCCCAAGACCCGCATCACGGCGGGAAAATTCTGGCCCGAGGACTACAGCGGAGACCCCCAGATCAGCTTCGCCGCCAAGGAAGCCGAGGAAATCGGCCTGAAACTCGGTGACACCATGACCGTCAACATCCTCGGCCGCGACATCACCGCGACCGTCACCTCCTTCCGCGAGGTCGACTTCTCCAACGCCGGGATCGGCTTCGTGATGACGCTGAACCCCTCGGCCCTTGCCGGAGCCCCCCACAGCCACATCGCCACCGTCTACGCCCCGCCCGAGGCCGAGGCGCAGATCCTGAAGGAGGTGACGAAGACTTGGCCCAACATCACCGCCATCGGCATCCGCGAAACGGTGGACCGCGTGGCCGAGGCTCTGTCCGCCATCGCCACCGCCACCGCCTGGGCCGCCGCCGGGACGCTTCTCACCGGCTTCGTCGTGCTGATCGGCGCGGCCGCGGCAGGCGAACGCGCCCGGATCTACGAATCCGCGATCCTGAAGACCCTGGGCGCGACGCGGGGGAAAATCCTCGCCAGCTTCGCGCTCCGCTCCGCGCTGATGGGCGCTGCCGCGGGTGTTGTCGCCGTCATCGCGGGCGGGATCAGCGGCTGGGCGGTGATGACCTTCGTAATGGATACAAGCTACCGCTTCGAGCCGCTCTCCGCCCTCGGCATCGTCGCGGGCGGCGTCCTCGCGACCCTTCTCGCAGGCCTTTTCTTCGCGCTGAGGCCGCTCTCGGCGCGCCCGGCGGGGACCCTCCGCGCGCAGGAATAACCGATCGTCGTCTCCTTCGCCGCTCCTCGCAAGGGCGGCCGACCGACGAGAAGACGAAGTCGCACGAAGAGAGGCGACGTTCACCCCGCCAGCAGCCGCCGCACCTCGGCCCGCAGGTCCTTCAACTCGAAGGGCTTGGAAATGAAGCCATCGGCCCCGAGTTCCATCCCGCGCCTGCGCTCCAGCGCCGAGCCGCGGGCGGTCATCATCAGCACTTTCACCGTCGCCAGCGCCGGGTCGGTGCGGATGCCGGCGCAGATGTCGTAGCCCGAGACCTCGGGCAGCATCACATCCAGCAGAACCAGGTCGGGCCGGGTGTCGCGGATGCGGGGCAGCGCCTCGGCCCCCGAGGCCACGCGGTCATGGCCGTAGCCTTCGCGGGTGATCAGGAATTCCAGCGCGGCGGCGATATTGTCCTCGTCCTCGACCACCAGGACACGAGGTCCGGGGGCGGGGGGATCTGCTGCAAGGGCAGTCATCGCCCGCCCCCGGTGGCACGGGGGCTTGTGCGGGCGGCCGGGATCGGGAAACTGGCAGGAAAGGGAGGACGACCCGTGACCCAGCTTATCGAGGCGCAGCTTCTGGACCCGTTCCGTATCGGCCTGATCGTGGCCCTGGTCATCACGATGTACCGCACGCAGGCCGTGACCGGGACGCTTCTGCCGCTGGCGGCGGGCGTGGTCTTCGTCGCGGTGATCCTGCCCGCGACGCAGGGGGCCGGCGCGTCCGGCCTCACCCAGGCCGTCGCGGCGGGGATCGTCTCGAACCTGGTCATCCTCGGCATCGTGCTTGCCCTTGCCATGATCATCCGGCGCCTGCGCAGTTGAGGCCAAAAGCGGCGGGCCCTTCAGAGGTCCGCCAGTCTGCGCCCGGAGAAACCCATAATCCGGCTTGTCGGGGCGCAGGGGTCCGGGCCGAGGCGATGCGCCCCGGCCCGGTGTCAGGCTCTTACCGACCGTCGTCGGCGAAGATGTCCTTCTTGTGCGTGCCGCCCGGCACGAAGAGCGTGCCGATCACCACCGTCATCATCGCCACCACGATCGCATACCACAGGCCCGCATAGATGTTGCCGGTCTGGGCCGAGATCGCGAAGGCCGTGGCGGGCAGGAGGCCCCCGAACCAGCCGTTGCCGATGTGGTAGGGCAGCGACAGGCCGGAGTAGCGGATGC
>NZ_DAIQAT010000048.1:0-21959 GCF_036781545.1 Tabrizicola sp. | reverse complement strand
CCGCGCGGTTGAACAGGGGGCTGTCGCCGGGTTCGGCATTCTTGTCGACCAGCGGGTTCGGCCGGTCGTTCGGGTCGAAGGTCGGCAGCGAGGCGAGCGCCAGGATTTCGCCCGTCCGCGCGTCCATCAGGATCGCCGCGGCGCCCTTGGCGTTCAGCATCCCCATGCCGGCGGCAAGCACCTCCTCGATGGTGGATTGCAGGGTCAGGTCGATGGACAAGGTCAGCGGCTCGCCACCCTGCGCCGGGTCGCGAAGGCGCGCGTCCATCGCTTTCTCGATGCCCGCGACGCCGATCACTTCCGCCGAATGCACGCCCTCGGCCCCGAAAGAGGTGCCGCCGAGGACATGCGCCGCCAGCGTCCCGTTCGGATAGAGCCGCATCTCGCGCGGGCCGAAGAGCAGACCGGGATCGCCGATCTCATGCACCCGCTGCATCTGTTCGGGGCTGAGCACCTTCCGGATCCAGACGAAGCTGCGGCCGTCGGTGAACCGCCGCTCCAGCGCCTTCGGGTCAAGCTCGGGGAAGATTTCCGCCAGCTTCACCGCCGTGCCCTTCGGGTCGACCATCACCTTCGGATGCGCATAAAGCGCGTGGGTCGTCATGTTGGTCGCCAGCACCCGGCCGTTGCGGTCGGTGATGTCGGCGCGTTGCGCGATGATCTCGGCCCCCGGGGCGCTCGACCTCGGCTCGACGGGGTCGGTGGCCGCCATCAGCCCCATCCGCGCGCCGATGGAGACGAAGGCCGCGACGAAGCTCAGGCACAGGAACATCAGCCGCAGCTGTGCCCGGCCCCGCGCCTTCTCGCGCGCCGCCTCGTGTCGGAGCTTCAAATTCTCGCGCTCGATGCTGTCGGGGTTCAGCCCCTCTTGCCGGGCTTGCAGGATACGGGCGAGCGGACGAAGCGGCGTGCGCATCACAGACCCTCCGCGCCAGAGCCGATGGTGCCCTGGATATCGGTGGTGAAGCTGATCTCGGGCAGTTTCGCCGCCGGATAGGCGACCTGCGCCGCGGTGCCGAACTGCGAGGGCTCCATCGGCATCAGGCCCAGCCGGTCGAAATTGGCCGTCGCCAGCTGACGCAGCCGGTCGGGGCGATTGAGATAGGCCCATTCCGCCCGCTGCACCGTCAGCGCCTCGCGCAGGCCGGAGATCTGCCGTTGCAGCCGCTCGACCTCCTTCAGCGCGGCCTGCGTCGCGTAATTCTCGCGGTAGGCCCAGAACCCCAGCGCGATCAGCGCAAGGAAGGACAGGACATAGAGCACGGGGCGCATCAGCGGCGTCCTTTCTTCTGAATCTCGGGCAGGCCCAGCTCGGCCGCCGACAGCGTCTTCGCAGGCGCCTGGGTCCGCCGCCCGACCCGCAGCTTCGCCGACCGCGCACGGGGGTTGCGGGCAATCTCGGCCTCATCCGGGGCGACGGCCTTGCGCGTGACCATATCGAACCGCGCCGTGGTGTCGGCCTTTGCCGGGGCATAGCGGTTGGCATTGGCCTCATGGCCCGAGGCAAGCTGGAAGAAGCGCTTCACGATCCGGTCTTCGAGGGAGTGGAAGGTGACGACAGCCAGCAGCCCGCCGGGTTTCAGCGCGCGTTCGGCGGCGTTCAGCCCCTCGGCGAGTTCGGCAAATTCCGTGTTCACCGCGATGCGGATCGCCTGGAAACTGCGCGTCGCGGGGTGCGACTGGCCCGGCTTCGGGCGCGGCAGGCATTTCGCCACGATCTCCGCCAGTTTCGCCGTGGTCGTGACCGGCTCGACCGCCCGCGCCGCCACGATGGCATGGGCGATCCGCCGCGAGGCCCGCTCCTCGCCGTAGTGATAGAGGATGTCGGCCAGCACCCCCTCCTCCGCCCCGTTCACTAGGTCCGCGGCGCTCTCGCCCGACTGGCTCATCCGCATGTCGAGCGGGCCGTCCTTCATGAAGGAAAACCCGCGCTCGGCCTGGTCGAGCTGCATGGAGCTGACGCCAAGGTCCAGCACCACCCCGTCCAGCGCCTCGCCCGCCAGCTCGTCCAGATCGGAGAAGGTTCCCTCGGCCAGCCTCACCCGATCGCCATAGGGCGCGGCCCATTCCGAGGCCATCCGCAGGGCCAGCGGATCACGGTCCACCCCAATGACTTGGGCAGCCCCCGCCGCCAGCAGCGCGCGGGTATAGCCGCCGGCCCCAAGCGTCCCGTCCAGCCAGACGCCGGAGACAGGCGCACATTCCCGCAGGATCGCGTCGATCAGGACCGGGATATGGGGATCTTCACTCGGGCGGCCAGTTTCAGAGGACCGGGGCAGCGGACCCTGCATCGCCCTACCCCGTCCGCTTGTGCCGCCCGACCAGGGTCAGCGGATCGGTGTCGTCCTCGTCCTCGGCGTCAAGCTCGGCCTCGTAGACCTCGCGCCGGTACAGCCGGAAGCGGTTGGTGAAGCCCGCGAAAGCGGCCTCGGCCTCGCCGGGCAGGTCACCCGCGAAGCCCATCTTCTCGCGCACGCGCGGCGGCAGGACGATACGGCCATCAGCGTCGATCTCGACCATCACCGACCGGCTGATCAGGTCGCGCTCGGCCCGCACCCGTTCGGGCGAGCCCATCTCCATCGCCTCGATGTCGGCGGCCAGCTGGTCCGCGCCGCGCTTGGAATACCCCTCGACGAAATTGCGCGCCTTGCCGCCATAGACCAGCACCAGCCGCGCGCCGCCCTTTTCGCCTTTCTGGGGATCGTCCGCGTTTAAGACGACCCGGAAGGCCGCCGGGATCGAGACCCGCGCCTTCCCGTCTACCTTCTGGTAGAACTCGCCTCTGAACGCCTCTGCCATTGCCTGGCCTTTTCAATTCCACGTCGAACCCCGGGCGATGGACATAAAAAGGCGGACCGGGTTGCTGCCACTACCCGATCCGCCGCTGTCCCATCGCTGGGCGTCCAGCTACGCGCGCCACCTGGGGGAGATGTCTGCTCGCTCGCGCGCCGGATCCTTGTTCGCCGATGAAAGGGGCTGCCTGTATGAAGCTGCCTTACGCCTTGTTCGGGGTCTTTCGTCCGCCCCTGACTTTCACTGCCCATCGCATCGTCGTGAGGTCAACTTGGCCGGGATTTCATGGGAAAGCAAGGGAAAAATTGGGAGGGGGGGGCCTCATCTTGTGTGGAAGGCCTCTGGAAAGCAGCATCTTGTGCCGCAATTCCCGAACTTTCTCCAATTTCTAGGCAAAGCTGCCAATCTTCTCCCCTACATCTTGTGCCACCGTCACACCCGATGACAGTCCCGTGATTTCCCAAGACTCTGCGTGACGCATCCGTGAGCAGAAGAAAATCCAGCCTCGATCCCGGAGAATCTGCCCGAATCGTGCCGTCGGAAACAGATCTTATGACCCGTCTCCCACGATTTCCCGAAACCTGTGATTCGAAATCCGCACATCATGCCCTGCGGTTGGGCAAACGGATTTAAGGGGTGTCCGTCAGACAGCCCGTCCGAACAGAAGCCGCAGGTAGCGCTCCAGATGGTCGAAGGCCTCGCGCGCGGGCGCGGGGGTGTTCAACGCCTTCGCCAGGATGATCCCGCCCTGGGTCACAACCTGGAACTGCTGCGCCAGGCCTTCCGCCGTCACCCCCGGCACCGGATGCGCCGCCAGAGCCTGTTCCAGATGCGGCAGCACATGCGCAAAGCCTGACCGGACGCTGCGCTCCGCCGCCTCGCGGATCGGCGGCGAAGTTTCATAGGCTTCCTGCACTGTCGTCCCGGCGACACAGGAGAATTCCGGCAGCGGCTGGCCCAGAAGCTCGCGCCGCAGGTCCAGATAGCCGAAGACCCGGTCCAGCGGATCGGGCAGGAAATTGTAGGGATGCGCGGCGAACATCGCCCCAGTCATCTGCGTCCAGTCGTCGACCAGCGCGACGCCCAGCGCTTCCTTGCTGGCGAAATGGTGGAAGAAGGCCCCCTTCGTCACCCCCGCCGCCGCGCAAAGGTCATCGACCGAAGTCGCGGCAAAGCCCCGGTGCCGCACGAGGCTCCGCGCGGCCTCGATCAGCCGCGCGCGCGCTTCGCCCCGGGGAACACGGGGGGCCTTCGTCTCCCTGGCAATGGTCACTCTGGCACCCTGGGCGTCATGCCCCCTTGTCCCAAAGGGCGGGATCAGGTGTCAACACCGCCCATTTCAGCCCGAAGGGATCGGACAGAAGACCCCAGGTGTCGCCCCAGAACTGGCGCTCATAGGGGGCAAGCACCGTGCAGCCCGCCGCCACGGCACGGTCCCACCAGGCCTGCCCGTCGGGCACCACCAGTTGCAGATGCCCGCGCGGAATCGGGTTGTCGCCGCCTTGCGCCGAGGACATGTCGGAATAGTCGGTCAGCATCAACGCTCCACCGTTGATCTCCAGCTGCAGGTGCATGAACTGGCCTGGCTGGTTCTCCATCGGCATCCGGCCGATATCCCTGGCGCCGAAAGCCTTGATGTAGAACTCCGCCGCCTCGCCACATTTTCCCGGCAGGCACAGATAGGGGATCACCCCCTGCATGATCCGGTCTTCGGGCCGATACCGGTGGTCCTGGGTCGTGTCGTTCATCTTGTCCTCCCTTGCCCGTCACGCGGGCTCTTCGGAAAAGCTGCCGGTCCGCATCGCCCCGGCGGGCCGGTAGGTGGAGATCACCACGCCCGAGGGCGAAGTCTTGCTCTCGATCAGCTTCAGCTCGGCAGGCTGCACCCCGTCCGAGAAGATGCGCTTGCCCCGCCCGATCATCACCGGGAAGACCAGCAGAACCACCTCGTCCGCCAGCCCTTCGACGATCAGAAGCGGCGTCAGCGTGGAGCTGCCCCAGACGATCAGGTCAGGCCCGCCCGCCTCTTTCACCTTGCGGATACCGGCGGCGATGTCTGGCCCCAAACCTTCCACCGGCCCCCAGTCCAGGCTGTCGGGCCGGTGCGTGGCGACGAACTTCCGGGCCCCGTTCAGGCTGTCGGCCATGGAACCTTTTCCTTGCGGCCAGTAGCGCGCGAAGATGTCATAGGTCCTGCGGCCCAGAAGCAGGTCGAACCCCTGCCCCTGCGCCTTGTCGATGGCCATACCCCCTGCCTCGTCATGATGGGGGAAGGCCCAGCCGCCGTGGTTGAAGCCGTTGCTCGGGTCCTCCTCCGGGCCGCCCGGCCCCTGGATGATCCCATCCAGCGAGATATGCTCGATGATCCTGATCTTGCGCATGTCCATCCCCCTCAGCCCGCTGCCGCGACCGCCGCCTCGATCTCGGCGATGTCGATCTTCTTCTGCTTCATCATCGCCGCCGTCGCCGCCGCCGAGACCTTCGGGTCCTTGCTCAACGTCAGCTCGGTCAGGCGCCGCGGGAAAACCTGCCAGGACACGCCGAACCGGTCCTTCAGCCAGCCGCAGACGCTCTCCTCGCCGCCATCCGCCGTCAGCGCCGCCCAAAGCCGGTCGGTTTCCGCCTGATCGTCCGTCTCGACGCTGATCGACACCGCCTCGGTCAGGGTGAAATGCGGCCCGGCATCGAGGATCTGGTAGGGCGTGCCCCCCAGATTGAAGTCCGTCACCGTGAACGGCCCCATGCCCGCATCGGCGCCGAAGCTGCGCTCGACCCGGCTGCCGGGGATCAGGTCACAATAGAACTTCGCCGCCTCCGGGCCACGGCCATCGCGGAACCAGAGACAGGTGCGAATGTTGTGGGTCATCGTCTTTCCTCCTCGAAAACATCAGCTGCCGCGAGATGCGACTCGCCGGTCATACAAGAAAGATACCAACCAGTTGGTATGTTATCAATCCGAAATCCCGCCCCAAGCAAAAACCCGCCACTCGGGCGGGTTTCAGGCAAGGCAGCACTGTGGAAAGACCTCAGCCCATCCCGCCCGCGATCAGCCGGTCGGCCAGCGCGAGATAGGGTTCGGCAAGCGGGCTGTCGGTCGCCGCGACCGGCGTCCCCGCATCCCCTGCCACCCGCACGTCCAGCGCCAGCGGCAGCTCGCCCAGGAACGGCAGGTCCAGCTTGCGCGCCTCGGCCGCCACCCCGCCATGGCCGAAGATATGGCTCTCATGCCCGCAGTTCGGGCAGACATAGGTCGACATGTTCTCCACCAGACCCAGGATCGGGGTCTTCAGCTTGCCGAACATGTCCAGCGCCTTGCGCGCATCCAGCAGCGCCACGTCCTGCGGGGTGGAAACGACGATGGCCCCCGTCAGCTGCGTCCGCTGGCAAAGCGTCAGCTGCACGTCCCCCGTCCCCGGCGGCAGGTCGATGATGAGGACGTCGAGCTTGCCCCAGGCCACCTGCCCCAGAAGCTGCTGCAAGGCCCCCATCAGCATCGGCCCGCGCCAGACCACCGCCTCGTTCTCCTTCAGCATCAGGCCGATCGACATCATCGTCACCCCATGCGCGACCAGAGGCTCGATGGTCTTGCCGTCGGGCGACGAGGGCCGACGGTTCACCCCCATCATCTTCGGCTGGCTCGGTCCATATATATCGGCATCGAGCAATCCCACGCGCCGCCCCCGCCGCGCCAGCGCCACCGCCAGGTTCGAGGCGACGGTGGATTTCCCGACGCCCCCCTTGCCCGAGGCCACCGCAATGATCCGGTCGATCCCCGATATCCGCTGCGGCCCGCCCGCCTGCGGTGTCGGATGCTGGCCGATCTTCAACGACGGCGGCGGAGGCTTCGCCGCGGGGCCATGCGCCGTCATCACCACCTGCACCGACGTCACCCCCGGCAGGGCTTTCAGCCGGGCCTCCGCCTCGGCCTGCGCCGGGCCCAGCGCCCGCGCCTCGTCGGGCGTCGCTGCCTCGATCACGAAGCGCACCACACCCCCCTCGACCGAGAGCGCGCGAATCAAATCCCGGCCTGCCAGATCGCCCCCGCCGGGGTGCGCCACCCCCGCAAGGACCTGCATCACCTGCTCCCGATCCACCGCCATCGTTCCAACTCCGCTGAAGATTTGCTCTAAGGTCGTAGCGTTTCGGCGCAAGGGCAAGGTCCGTTGACCAAATGCTCAAAAATTCGGCGAAGACCTTAATAAATCATGACATTTTCGTGACCCCAGCCATGCAGATGCTGCATGGCAGCATTGTTTAGACCCGCTATTGTGCATCTGCAGCATGAGGTTCATGTTACCCCTAACAGCGCGACAGAACGTTGCTGATGAAACTGAAGAGGCTTGAGTGACATGGCTTATGTGAACACCGCTCCCGTCGCCCGCAAGGGTTTCGCTGACCGCCTGGCTGTTGCGAAGGACGTCGTCCTGACCGCGATCAACCAGCGCCGCACCTATGCCCGCACGGTGGCTGAACTGAATTCGCTCACCGACCGTGAGCTCGCCGATCTCGGCATCTCGCGCCTCGGCATCACCGAGATCGCCCGCGAGGCCGCCTACGGCAAGTAAGATTTCGCCAGGGGTTCCCTCCCTCCTCCCTGGGAACCTCGGGCGATGCGGCGATGCCCCTCCTCCTCCCTGGGCACCGCCGCCCCTACCCGGACCGCAAAGGTCCAGACAGATCGGATGCCTCTCCTCCTCCCTGGCGTCCGGTAATGCGGCGGTGCCAACCTCCTCCCTGGCATTGCCGCTCCTTCTACGGGCCGCACAGGCCCAACCCCATCGGGCGATCCACCCTCCTCCCTCGGGTCGCCTGATCCGTGCGGCGGGGCCTCTCCTCCTCCCTGGCCCCGCCGCGCCAATCTTCCCGAAGGCCCCACCTCCTCCCGGGGCTGAAGGATCGCGGCGGTGCCACCCTCCTCCCGGCATCGCCGCTCCCATTCCGGGCCGCAGGGCCCACACCGATCGGACGCCTCTCCTCCTCCCTGGCGTCTGGTAAGCGGCGGTGCCAACCTCCTCCCTGGCACCGCTGCCCTCCTTTCCGGGCCGCGCAGGCCCGACCCCCATCGGTCGCCCACCCTCCTCCCGGGCGCACCGAGTTGCGGCGGCCCCCTCTCCTCCTCCCTTGGGGGTCGCCGCCTTTCCCCCCCGAAGCCCCCTTGCAGCCGCAGTCGGCCCGCGAAATAGTCCCGGCGACACAGCCGTCTGGGAGCCATCATGCGGGCCTCGGTCCTTTCCGCCGCCGCCGTCGCCGCGCTCGTGGGCTATGCCGCCTCGGTCGCGATCCTGCTCACCGCGGCCACCGCTTTGGGCGCCACGCCCGGGCAGACCGCCAGCTGGCTTCTCGCCATCTGCCTCGGCAAGGCCCTGGGCTCCACCCTGCTTTCCTGGCGCTCGCGTGTCCCCGTCGTCCTTGCCTGGTCCACCCCCGGCGCCGCACTGATCGCCGCGACGCATGGCATCAGCTTCGCCGAAGGCGTCGGAGCCTTCGTGATCACCGGCCTGCTCATCGCCGCCACCGGCCTCATCCGCCCATTGGGCACTCTCATCGCCCGCATCCCCGACGGCATCGCGGCCGGGATGCTGTCCGGCGTTCTCCTGCCCTTTTGCCTGAAGGGCGCGACCGCCGCGCAAGGTCTTCCTGCCCTCGTCCTGCCGATGGTCGCGGTCTTCCTCACCGTCCGGCTCTGGAACCCGGCCATGGCCACGCTGGCCGCCTTCGCCACCGGCATCGCGCTGGCCCTCCTCACCGGGTCGGACCTCTCGACCCTCCGCCTCTCCGCGCCCGTGCTGGAACCCGTGCTCCCGGAGTTTCGCCCGGGCGTCATCCTCGGCCTCGCGCTGCCGCTCTACCTCGTCACCATGGCGTCGCAGAACCTGCCCGGTTTCGCGACCCTGCGCGCCGCAGGGTACGAGCCGCCTGTCTCGGCCGCGCTGACCACCACCGGCCTGATCTCCACCATCACCGCCTTCTTCGGCGCCCATACCATCAGCATGGCGGCAATCACCGCCGCGATCTGCCTCGGCCCGGATGTCCACCCCGACCGTGACCGCCGCTGGATCGTGGGGCCCGCCTATGCCGGATTCTGGGTGCTTCTCGGCCTCCTGTCCCCCACCGTCCTGCAACTCCTCGCCGCGCTGCCCGCCCCGGTGGTCGCGGCCCTCGTGGCCCTCGCCCTCCTCGGCCCGCTGACGGGCGCGCTGACCGCCGCCTTCGCCCACGCGGACCAGCGCCTGCCCGCCACGCTGACCCTTGTCACCACCGCCTCCGGCATCGCCGCCTTCGGCATCGGCGCCGCCTTCTGGGGGCTGATGGTCGGGCTGGTCGCCTGGGGGCTGGAGCACGCAAAGACCCCGACGCGCCTGACCGCTCCTCGTTCGACGTCGTCTCTCGTCGCAGCCGGGCGAGGAGGGACGAAGCCACCGACGAGCATTCCCACCCGAAACTCTCCTGACAGCAGGCTGTCAGCAGACCCGTTGCCTGCGAAGCCTGCGAGACAGCAGTGAAACAGGCTCCACGCTAGACCCAGGCGCAAATCTTTTCGAAAAGATTTGCCAAAATCCTTCGAAGGATTTTGCCTCCCACACATGCTAACATTTTCCTAACGCCCGCAGCCAACCCCTTGAAATATCTGCAATCGCCTTGCCCGCCCACCGTGGACAGCTTGGCCCGCCCCCGCTATCCTCCCGCCCGGCCAACCAGAGGGGACCCCCATGCAGACCATGCTCGGCGTGATCGGAGGATCGGGGGTCTACCAGATCGACGGCCTCGAAGGCGCCAGCCGGGTCCGGGTGAAGACCCCTTGGGGCAAGCCGTCGGACGAGGTGCTGGTCGGCCGCCTGAACGGCCTGCCCGTCGCCTTCCTGCCCCGGCATGGACGAGGTCATGTCCACTCCCCGACATCGGTTCCCTACCACGCCAACATCGACGCGCTGAAGCGGCTGGGCTGCACCGACCTCCTCGCCGTCTCTGCCGTGGGCTCGCTCCGCGAGGACTTCGCCCCCGGCGACTTCGTGGTGGTGGATCAGTACATCGACCGCACAACCCAAAGACCGCCGTCCTTCTTCGGCCCCGGCTGCGTCGCCCATGTCAGCCTGGCCGACCCGACCTGCCCCCGCCTCGGGACGCTCGCCGCCCGGGCCGCCCGCGAGGAAGGCCTGACCGTCCACCAGAATGCCACCTACCTCTCGATGGAGGGTCCCCAGTTCTCCACCCGCGCCGAAAGCCGGATGTATCGCGCCTGGGGGGCCGATGTGATCGGGATGACCGGCATGTCCGAAGCCCGCCTCGCCCGCGAGGCCGAGCTTTGCTACGCCTCGCTTGCCATGGTGACGGACTACGACTGCTGGCACGACAGCCACGGCGCGGTGGACGTGGCGCAGGTTATCGCCGTGGTCCAGGCCAATGCCGCCGCCGCCCGCGGCCTCGTCGCGCGCCTGCCCGCCCTGATGGATGCCGACCGTCAGCCCTGCCCGCATGGATGCGACCGCGCCCTGACCCATGCCCTGATGACCGCCCCCGACAAGCGCGACCCCGAGCTGCTGGCCAAGCTCGACGCCGTGGCGGGCCGGGTCCTCTAGCCTCATGCGGCGGGTCCTGATCCTCGGGGCCGACGGCTTCATCGGTCGCCACCTCGCCTTCGGGCTCCGGGCGAAGGCCTGGGCCGTGACCGCCCAGGCCCGCAATCCCCGGCGGCTGGAGGCCATGGGCTTTGCCACCCTCCGCGCCGAGCTGACCGATCCCGCCAGCCATTCCCCCGCCTTCTGGACCCCGCACCTGACCGAAGGCGCGGCGCTCATCAACGCCGCCGGCGTCCTGACCGGACCCGAAGCCGCGTTCCGCGCTGTCCACCACGACGCGCCCCGCGCCGCCTTGCAGGCCCTCCACGGTCCTGCCCTGCTGATCTCCGCCGTCGGCACCGGGGCCGACACCCCCTTCGCCCGCTGGCGCCGCGAAACCGAGGCGCTCTTCGCCAGCCACTGCATCCTGCGCCCCGGACTGGTCCTGGGCGACACCTCCTACGGCGGCTCCTCCCTTCTCCGCGCGCTCGCCGCGATGCCACTCCGGCTGCCGGTGGTCGGCGACGGACAGCAGCCCTTCAACCCGATCCACGCCGCCGACTTGGCCGAGGTGGTGGCCGAATGCCTGGACACCGGCCTGCGGGGCACCTGGGACATCGGCGGGCCGGAAGTCGTCACGCAATCGGACCTCCTGTCCAGCTATCGTCGCTGGCTGGGACTGGCCGAGGTGCCCCGTCTGCACCTGCCCACCAAGGTAGCCATGACGCTCGGGCATCTGGGCGACGCGCTGCGGATCGGGCCGGTCTCGGCCACCGCCGTCGCCCAGCTTCAGGCCGGGGTCCTTGCCGATCCCGCACCCCTTCTCGCCCGGCTCAAGGCCCGGCCCCGCGCGGTCTCCACCTTCCTCAACGCCCGCCCGGCCGGGACGCAAGACCTCTGGCAGGCCCGCCTCTATCTCCTGAAACCCCTGATCCGCCTGACCCTCGCCGCCCTCTGGCTCGCCTCCGCCCTCCTCGGCCTGACCACCCCGGCAACCAGCTTCGTCCCCGGCCTGCCCCTGCCCGAGCCCCTGGCCGTCCTCCTCGCGCGCGGGTTCGGCCTGCTCGATCTCATCCTCGGCCTCGCCCTCCTGCGCAACTGGCGGCCCCGGCCTGTCGCCCTGACCCAGATCGCCCTCGTCCTCGCCTATACCGCCGGGCTCACCGTCCTTGCCCCGGCGCTCTGGCTCGACCCCTACGGCGGTCTCCTGAAGAACCTGCCCATCCTTGCGCTGCTCCTCACCCATCTCGCTTTGGTCGAGGAACGCTGATGGACGCCTACCTTCTTGCGAAAACCCTGCACATCCTCTCTGCCACCGTGCTGTTCGGCACCGGCATCGGCACCGCCTTCCAGATGGTCTGGGCCATGCGCGGCAATCGGGCCGAGGTGGTCGCGGGCGTGGGCTCCGGCGTGGTCGCCGCCGACTGGCTCTTCACCCTGCCCGCCGGGCTGGTGCAACCCTTGACCGGCCTCTGGCTCGCCCATCTTTCCGGGTGGAGCCTGACCGAGCCCTGGCTCCTCCTGACCTATGCGCTCTACCTGATCGCCCTTGCGGCCTGGCTGCCCGTCGTCGCCCTGCAATATCGCATCCGCGACCTCTGCCGCGCCGCGCCGCCCGGCCCGGTGCCAGAGGAGGCGCGGCGGCTCTACCACTTCTGGTTCCTCCTCGGCTGGCCCGGCTTCGGCGCGCTTGTCGCGGTGTTCTGGCTGATGGTATCGAAACCCGTCGCCTTCTTCTGAGGAACCCATGGCCAAGACCGTCAAGGACTATATCCGCACCATCGTCGACTTCCCGCATGAGGGGATCCTCTTCCGCGACGTGACCACGCTCTTCGCCGATCCGCGCGGCTTCCGGATGTGCGTGGACCAGCTCCTCGCCCCCTATGCCGGGATGCGCATCGACAAGGTCGCGGGGCTGGAGGCGCGCGGCTTCATCCTTGGCGGCGCGGTGGCGCACCAGCTGTCCACCGGCTTCGTCCCGATCCGCAAGAAGGGCAAGCTTCCCGGCCAGACCATCTCGCAGGCCTACCTCTTGGAGTACGGCGAGGCAGTGGTCGAGGTACATGACGACGCGATGCAGCCGGGCGAGAAGGTGCTGCTGGTCGACGACCTTCTCGCCACCGGCGGCACGGCGGAAGCGGGCATCCGGCTGATCGAGCGGCTCGGCGCCGAGGTGATCGGCTGCGCCTTCGTGGTCGACCTGCCGGACCTCGGCGGCCGGAAAAAGCTGGAGGGGCTGGGCATGGACGTCCATGCGCTCTGCGCGTTCGAGGGGCTCTGACGGCGCCTCCACCGGAGCTTTCGAGAACTCCGGACCGGTTTCTTCCAAGAAATCGCAACCGCGCACTGTCGGACGGGATCCCGTTAACCGTCCTGAAAGAGAATCACCCTACAAGAGGTCCTTGTCAGGGCTACCCACCCTGACCGCGCTGCTACCCACAGCGTGACCCACACACCCCCAAAGCACCCCGTCGCAGGTTCGCCTCGCGGCGGGGATGTTTCAGTCCGGCGGGCTCATCCCAATACCGCCCCCGGGTTCATGATCCCCGCAGGGTCCAGTGCCGCCTTGATCGCCCGCATCGCCGCCAGTTTCCCCGGATCGCCATAGCGCGCCAGGTCCGCAACCTTCAGCCGCCCGACCCCATGCTCGGCCGCGACCGACCCACCCAGCGAATGCACCAGATCATGCACCGCCGTCTTCACGGCATCGCGCACGCCCTCATGCTCGCCCTTCGCATGGCCCCGCGCCGGGAAGACGTTCCAGTGCAGGTTGCCGTCGCCCAGATGCCCGAAGCAGTTCACCCGGAACTCTCCCAGACCGGCGATCACCCCCGGCGCCTTCGCGATGAACCCCGGGATCGCCGACAGGGGCAGCGAGATGTCATGGCTCGACACCGCCCCCACCCTGCGGTTGGCAAGCGGGATCGTCTCGCGCAGAGCCCAGAGCTGCGCCGCCTGCGCTTCCGAGGTCGCGATCACCCCGTCCGTCACCAGCCCCGCCCCTGCCCCCGCCTCGTAGAGCCCCGCCATCACCGCCTCCGGCTCCAGCCCGGCGGGCAGTTCCAGTTCCAGCAGCACCAGCCAGTCCGGCACCGGATCGAAGGGCGCGCGCAGATCGAAGCCGGTCTCGGCCAGAAAGTCGAAGCCCGTCCGGCTGATCAGCTCGAAGCCGGAAACCAGCCCCGCCACCCGCTCGCCGCACAGCGCCAGAAGGTCCAGCGCCGCCCCCGGCGAGGGCACCGCCAGAAGCGCCACCACGCGCGCCGCAGGCAGCGGGAACAGCTTCAGGCTCGCCGCGGTGATCACCCCCAGCGTGCCTTCCGACCCGATCAGAAGGTGGCGCAGGTCGTAACCCGCGTTGTCCTTCCGAAGCCGGGTCAGCCCGTTGAACACCGTCCCGTCCGGCAAGACCGCCTCCAGCCCCAGGCACAGGTCGCGCGCATTGCCATAGCGCAGGACCGCGGTCCCCCCGGCGTTCGAGGCCAGGTTCCCGCCGATCCGGCAACTGCCCTCCGACGCCAGCGACAGCGGAAACAGCCGCCCGACCGACGCCGCATGGGCCTGCACGTCGGCCAGCACCATCCCGGCCTCGACCACCATGGCGTTTTCTTCCGGCCAGATGCCGCGCAAGGCGACCATCCGCTCCAGCGACAACAGAAGCGGCGCCGGGCCAAGGGTCAGGGTCTGCCCGCCCACCAGCCCCGTCCCGCCGCTGACGGGCACCACCCCCACCCGCGCCCCGGCACAGGCGCGCACCAGTGCCGCCACCTCCGCCGTGGTCCGGGGTCGCGCCAGCACCCCCGCCTGACCGGTCCAGCGGCCGCGCGGCTCCTCCAGATGCCGGGGCTCCGGGGCGGACAGCACCCCCTCGGGCACCACGTCAGCCAGGGCCGCGACGAAAGCGGGATCGCAGGGGTTCAGCATCGGCGTCTCCTTCCCGTCCTTCATAGCAAGGCGGGCGGGAGAGGCTAGTCCAGCCAGGCCGGTTCCAGCACCATGATCGTCGGCTGCGACGGCAGGTCGTGCAAGGACAGGGCGATCTGCGCCCCGCCGGTCTCGACCACGGTGAACTCCGGCGCCATGTCGGCGAGGAAAGCCTGCAAGCTTGCCCCGCTGAACCAGTGCATCGGGATGACGACGGAAGACCGCAGCCGCCGCACCACCCCCGCCATATCCTCCAGCCGCATCGTATAGCCGCCGTCGACCGGCACCATCACCACGTCCAGCCGCCCGATCGCCGCATATTGTTCGTCGCTCGGGATCTGGTGCAGATGGCCAAGATGGCCGATGCACAGGCCTCCCGCCTCGAAGATGAAGATCGAATTGCCGTCCCGCATCGCGCCTTCGCCGAACGGCCCTCTCGTGTCGGTCGTCACGTTGCGCACCAGCATCGCACCCAGGTCCAGGCGGTGCTCGGCGGGCCTGCCGCCCTCGGGCCAGCCCTTCAGCACATGCGGGATGCGCGGGTCGGGCGCGGCGGTCCAGTGCGAGTTATGCGCGCTGTTCATCGTGACCACGTCCGGCACCAGGTCCTGCGTGCCCAGATAGCCGGTGTAATCCGTCACCGCCACCGTGCCGTCCGCCGTCACGATCGCAAAGCTCGCATGGTCGAGGTAGCGGATCAGGACAGAGTCCGGCTCCAGCCCGTCCTGCAAGGCCGCCGGCACCACCGAAGGCTCCGCCGCCGCCACCGCGATGCAATGAGAGGCGATCCGCTCCTGCGCCAGGGCGGGCGTCGCGACAAGCGCAAGGGCGGCGAGCAGGCGCATCCGTCACCTCCGGGGCTTCCCGGCAAGCGTAACCCGGATCGCACGCGACAGGACGATCACGCCTGCGCGATTGCCAGCGCGTGGAGGGCGGCGATAGTCCGCAGGTTCCGCGCGGTCATCGGGCCGGGAAGCAGCCTCGGCAGTTTTTCCGCAAGCTTCGACGTGCCATAGCCGCCCGGCGTCGACAGGGTGAACCGGCGCGGTCCGATATGCCAGCCGTCACCCGGCAGGGCCAGCGCGCGCAGGGCGGCCTCGTCCGGAACCGGCGTCTCGCGCAGGAAGATCACATGCACCAGCTTCGGCTCGGCCCCGGCGAAAGGATGGTCGGCCAGCGCGGAAGCAAGTTCGTACGCCGCCAGAACGAAACACTCCGGCGAAAACCCGAACCGCGCCGCGATGCCCTCCCGGATCATCCCTTCCAGGTCCGGCGCTTCCAAATCGCTGTCGAAAACCGCGTTGCCCGACTGGATATAGGTCTGCACCGCCCCGAAGCCCATGCCCCCGAGCATCTCCCGGAATTCCGCCATGGGCAGCTTCCCCGCTCCCCCGACGTTTACCCCCCGCAACAGAGCGACCCACCGTGCCATGCACCCCTCCCGAATGCCTTTCACATTTGCCCAAATATCCCCGCCGGAGGCAGTTCCGAGCGACTTTGCGTCCTTCACGCAAAGCCGCGAGACGAAAGGATTGCGCGTCAGCGCTCAATTCAGCAGGCGCTGCGCCCTCAGCCCACGTCGGTCCGTCCGCGCCGGTCGCCCCTGAGGTTGGCGTAAAGCACGTGGTTGCGCCAGCGTCCGTTGATCTGCAGGTAGCTCTGCGCCACGCCTTCATACTTGAAGCCGCACTTTTCCAGCACCCCGCGCGAGGGCAGGTTTTCCGGCAGGCAGGCCGCCTCCAGCCGCGACAGGTCCAGCCGCGTGAAGGCATGATGGGTCAGCGCCAGGATCGCCTCGCGCATGTAGCCCTGCCGCGCGAAGGGCTCGCCGATCCAGTAGCCGAAGGTGCCGGTCTGCGCCGGGCCGCGGCGGATGTTGTCCAGCGTCAGCGCGCCCAGAAGCTGGTTGTCCGCGCGCCGGATCAGAAGCATCGGCAGCGCCTGGCCCTGCGCCTCCGCCCGCTGCGCCCAGTACACCCGGTTGGTGAAGGCCCGCCGCGTCAGGTGGTCGGTCGACCATACCGGCTCCCATTTCACCAGGAATTCCGCCGAGGCTTCGCGCAACTCGGACCATTGCCGCCAGTCGGCATGTTCGGGCAGCCGCAGCGTCATCCGCTCGGTCTCGACCCGGACGCGGCGCTTCAGGCCCAGCATCAGGGGGCAAGCCCCCGCCGGACTTCCTCGATGCCGGGCGCCGCCGCCACCGGCCCATAGACCGCCAGCGCCGCCTTTGCCCCGGTCAGTTCCGCCGCATAGCCGCGCACCGCGCCGGTATCCACCGCGTCGATCTTCGCCACGGCCTCGGCGACGTCGGGCACCCGGCCCCAGATCGACAACAGCCGCGCATTGCGTTCCGCGCGTGAGGACGGGCTTTCCAGCCCCATCAACAACCCCGCCCGCAGTTGCGCCCGCGCCCGCGCCACCTCGGCCTCGGTCATGTCCGCCGCCGCACGCCGCAACTCGTCCACCGTCAACCGGGTGAGTTCCCCGATCTCGGCCTCCGAGGTTCCGGCGTAGATCGTGACCTGTCCGGTATCCTCATAGGCCGCCGATTGCGCATGGATCGAATAGCAAAGGCCCCGGTCCTCGCGGATGCGCTGGAAAAGGCGGCTCGACATGCCGCCGCCCATTGCGGTGGCATAGACCTGCGCGGTGTAGACCTTGTCGTCACGGTAGCCCGGCGCCTCGAACGACAGCGCGAAATGCACCTGCTCCAGGTCCTTGATCTCGCGCCGCTCGCCACCGACAAAGCGCGCGGGTTCCACCTTCGAGGCCCCCACCGCCTTCAGCCCGCCGAAAATCCGTTCCGCCGCAGCAACCACCGCCGCATGGTCCACGCCCCCGGCCGCCGACAGGATCATCTGGTCCGGCCCGTAGTGCCTGCCGGTGAAGCCTTCGAAATCCACCTTGCGAAAGGCCGAAACGCGCTCTTCCGGTCCCAGGATCGTCCGGCCGAAGCTCTGGTCCGGATAACTCACCTCGTGCAGCCAGTCGAAGATGATGTCGTCCGGCGTGTCCAGCGCCTGGCCGATCTCCTGCAGGATGACGTGCCGCTCGGTCTCGATATCGGTCTTGCGGAACAGAGGGTTGAGCACGATGTCGGCGATCACGTCCAGCGCCATCAGCACATCGCCGGACAGGACCCGCGCGTAATAGGCGGTCATCTCGCGGCTGGTATAGGCGTTGATATACCCGCCCACATCCTCGATCTCTTCGGCGATCCGCAGCGCCGACCGCCGCCGGGTGCCCTTGAACGCCATATGCTCCAGGAAATGCGCGATGCCGTTCTGCTCGGGCGTCTCGTGCCGGCCCCCGGCCTCGACCCACAGGCCGACGCTGGCCGATTGCAGGCCCGGCATCGCCTCGGTCACGATGCGGAAGCCGTTCGGCAGGGTGTGCAGTTGCTGCATCAACGATGGATCCTTTCGCGGACCAGCGCCTGCAACACGGCAAGGTCGTTCGGCACCCGCGTCATCCGCTCCTTGCGCTGGAACAGGTCCGCCATATGCGGCGGCAGGCCCGGCCGGATTCCGGTCGCCCGTTCCACCGCATCGGGGAATTTCGCCGGATGCGCGGTGGCCAGCGTGATCATCGGCGGCGCGCCCACATGCTCTTCCGCCACCTTCACCCCCACGGCGGAATGCGGGCAGAGGAGTTCCCCCGTCGTCTTCCAGTGCCGCGCGATCACCGCCAGCGTCTCCTCCTCGGAACAGCGGCCCGAGGCGAAGGTCGCCCGCAAGCCTTCGATAGCGCCTTGGCTGATCCGGAACCCGCCGGATTTCAGCTCGCCCATCAGCGCCGCCACCGCTGCGCCGTCGCGGCCATAGGCATCGAACAGCGCGCGCTCGAAATTGGAAGACACCTGAATGTCCATCGACGGGCTCATCGACGGCCTGACGCCGTCGGTCCGATAGTCGCCCGAGCGCAGAGCCCGGTCGAGGATGTCGTTCTGGTTGGTGGCGATCACCAGCTGGTCGATGGGCAGGCCCATCCGCTTGGCGATGTAGCCCGCGAAGATGTCGCCGAAATTGCCCGTCGGCACGGTGAAGCTGACCGCCCGGTGCGGGGCGCCCAGGGCGGTGGCGGCGTAGAAATAATAGACCACCTGCGCCAGAACCCGCGCCCAGTTGATGCTGTTCACCCCGGCCAGCCGCACGCCATCGCGGAAGGCGAAGTCGTTGAACATGTCCTTCACGCGGGCCTGACAGTCGTCAAAGTCGCCGTCCATTGCCAGCGCATGGACGTTGGCCTCCGAAGGCGTGGTCATCTGCCGCCGCTGCACATCCGACACCCGGCCATGCGGGAAAAGGATGAACACATCCACATTGGCAAGCCCCCGGAAGGCCTCCATCGCCGCCGACCCGGTATCGCCGCTGGTCGCACCGACGATGGTGATCCGCTCCCCGGTCTTGGCCAAAGCCGCCTGCATCATCTGCCCGATGAGCTGCATGGCGAAATCCTTGAAGGCCAGCGTCGGCCCGTGGAACAGCTCCAGAAGGAAATGGTTCGACCCGAGCTGCACCAAAGGTGCGCGGGCGGCGTGGTGAAAGCCCTCATAGGCCTTGGCGATCAGGCCCTTGAACTCGTCGTCCGAAAAGAACCCGCCCAGATAGGGCCGCATCACCCGGAAGGCGACCTCCTCGTAAGGCGCCCCCGCCAGCGCCGCGATTTCGGCCTTGGTCATCACCGGGATCGTATCCGGCACATAAAGCCCGCCGTCGCGGGCAAGGCCCGTCATCATCGCCTCGCCGAAGCCAAGGACAGGGGCCGCGCCGCGGGTCGAGATATATTGCATTGCCATCGCCTTCACACCTTCCGCGTCCTGATACGCCAGACAAGAAAGACTGTCATCCCCGCCCATGTCGCCGCCAGAAGGAACCACTGGATCGCATAGCCCCAATGGTCGTTGGGGATGCCCGAAGTGTCGACCGGCACCGGCGCGATGCCGTCACCGGTGGGGGCGCTGGCGACGATCAGCGTGGGCTCCGTCCCCAGCTTCACAGCCATCGTGGAGACGTCGCGCGCGAACCACAGGCCCGTCTTCGCATCCGGCGGCGGCGTGAAGCTGCCGGTGTCCTGCGGCCAGTGCAGGTTGCCCTCGACCTTCGCCTCATGCGGCGCGCGCGGCACTCCCCGCGCCTCGTCCTCGATGAAGCCGCGCTGCACCATGATCCGCCGCCCGCCCGGCAGCGCGAACGCCTCGATCACCAGCACGCCGGGGCTCGCCCCCGTCTGCCCCGCCAGCACCTCCAGATACTCGCCGGTGAAGCGCCCTTCGGCGAACACCGCCTGGAACTTGTCCCGGTTCTCGTCCGGCACCTCCGGCAGCGGGATCGGCGCATTGAAAATCCGCGCCGCGATCTCGTCCAGATAGACCCGCTTCTCCTCCATCCGGCTGAGCTGCCAGAAGCCAAGGCTCATCAGCACGGCAACCCCGACGATCCCCATCAGGACCGGAAAGACATATCGGCGCATCGGCATCCCCGGAAATGCAAGCGCAGGCCCGAAGGCCCGCGCTTCTGGCTTGTCAGAGGCGAAGGGTCAGCCCTGGCCCCAGACGTAGATGGCGGCGAACAGGAACAGCCAGACCACGTCGACGAAGTGCCAGTACCAGGCTGCGGCCTCGAAGCCGACATGCTGCTCGGGGGTGAAATGCCCCTTCAGCGCGCGGATCAGGCAGACGGTCAGGAAGATCGTCCCAATGATGACGTGGAAACCGTGGAAGCCCGTCGCCATGAAGAAGCTGGCGCCATAGATGTTGCCGGCGAAACCGAAGGCCGCGTGGCTGTACTCGTAGGCCTGCAGCAGGGTGAAGATGAAGCCCAGACCGATGGCCAGGATCAGCCCGTTCACCAGGTCCTTGCGGTTGTTCTCGTGCACCAGCGCATGGTGCGCCCAGGTCGCGGCGCAGCCCGACAGCAGCAGGATCAGCGTGTTGATGAAGGGCAGGTGCCAGGGGTCGAAGGTCTCGATCCCGGCGGGGGGCCAGACGCCGTCGACGGCCGGGGACTGCGGCCCCATCGGATACATGCGGTGCTTGAAGAAGGTCCAGAACCAGGCCGAGAAGAACATCACTTCCGACATGATGAACAGGATGAACCCGTAGCGCAGGCCCAGGCGGACGACCGGGGTATGGTCGCCGGTCTGCCCCTCGTGCACCACTTCCGACCACCACGCGAACATGGTGTACAGCACACCCGCAAGCCCGATCAGCCCCATCCAGGGTGCCGAGCCGTGCATCCACAAGACCGCGCCGAACAGCATCACGAAGCCCGCCACGGCCCCGAACAGCGGCCAGATCGAGGGCGGCAGGATGTGGTAGTCGTGGTTCTTCGCGTGGGCCATGGCCGGGGTTTCCCTCGTTGTGTCTCAGTTCACCGCAGATGCATCGTCTGCGGGGGGTTCAAGAGCTGCCTGTTTCTCGGGCAGCGGTGTCTGGTGGAAGGTATAGCTGAGCGTGATCTCATGCACAAACTTCCCGTCCGGGTCGTCGAGAATGGCGGGGTCGACGAAAAAGCTGACCGGCATCTGCACGGTTTCCCCCGGCTGCAGCACCTGTTCGGAGAAGCAGAAGCAGTCGATCTTGGTGAAATAACCGCCCGACGTGTCAGGGAAGACGTTGAAACTGGCGGTGCCCGCAATCACCCGGTCGGTCGGGTTGTGCGCCTCGTAGAAGGCCAGCCCCGTCTCGCCAATCCGCAGCTCCATCGTGCGGACCACCGGCTTGAAGCTCCACGGCATGTTCTGGTCGACCGAGGCGTCGAAGCGAATCCTCACGGTCTGGTCGAGGATCACCCCCGGCGCCGCCTCGGCGCGCTGCGGCGTGCCGCCATAACCCGTCACCCGGCAGAACCAGCTGTAGAACGGCACCGCCGCGAACGAGAGCGAGCCCATGGTCAGGACCACGGCCACAAGCTGCACCAGCGTGCGGTTCTTGCCCGTAAGCCTTGGGAAGATCATGGCTGCACCTCCTCTTTCGGCACCGAAGAAGGCTGGACCACATGGTCATAGCCCTGCATCGGATCGCCCCGCTTCACCTTGACCACCGTCAGCGCGAAGACCAGCGCGACGAAGGCCGCCAGCGTCAGCCCCACGCCCAGGTTCCGGCTGAACCGGCGCTTGTGAAGCTCATGTTCGGGCCGGAAGCTCATCACCAGCCCCCCAGCCCCACCGATTTCAGCGCCGCTTCCGCCAGGAAGGCCGCGAAATGCAGGAACAGGTACAGCAGGGAAAACCGGAAGAACGCCTTTTCGGCAGCATAATTGTCGGCCTCTGCCATCACCTCGTCGCGCCGCCACAGCCGCACCGCACCCAGAACGAAGCCCGCGTTCAGCACCACGGCCACCGCCAGCGTCAGCGGCCCGCCGATCTGCGTCACCGCGGCCCCCAGAGCGACCGGCACCAGAAGGATCGTATAGGCCAGGATGTGCGCCCGCGTGGCCTTCCGGCCATGCGTCACCGTCAGCATCGGCACGCCCGCCGCGTGGTAATCTTCCTTCATGAACAGCGCGAGCGCCCAGAAATGCGGCGGCGTCCACATGAAGATCAGCGCGAACATCAAAAAGGCCTCGACCGAGACCGACCCCGTCGCCGCCACCCAGCCGATCATCGGCGGAAACGCCCCCGCCGCGCCGCCGATCACGATGTTCTGCGGGGTCGAGCGTTTCAGCCACATCGAATAGACGA
>NZ_DAIQAT010000047.1:0-22120 GCF_036781545.1 Tabrizicola sp. | reverse complement strand
TCTCGGACCCCGTGCTGATCAAGGCGGACGGGCAGGTGCTGTATACCTTCGCCTCCTCGGTCGACGATGTGGAGATGGGGGTCACGCATATCGTGCGCGGCGCGGACCATGTGACCAACACGGCGACGCAGATCCAGATCATGCAGGCGCTGGGCGGCACGCCGCCGACCTTTGCGCACCATTCGCTGCTGACCGGGCCGCAGGGCGAGGAACTTTCCAAGCGACTGGGGGTTCTGTCCCTGCGCGACCTCCGCGCGCGGGGGGTGGAGCCGATGGCGCTTCTGTCGCTGATGGCGCGGCTTGGATCGTCGAAGCCGGTGGAGCTGGTGTCCTCGATGGACGAACTGGTCGCGGGGTTCGACATCGGGTCCTTCGGCGCGGCGCCGACGAAGTTCGATGCCGAGGACCTGTTCCCGCTGACCCGGCACTATGTGCAGGCGCTGCCCTTCGCGGCGGTGAGGGAGCGGATCGCCGCCCTGGGCGTTCCCGACGCCGAGGCCGAGGCGTTCTGGGCGGTGGCCAAGGGCAATATCACCGTGCTGGGCGATCTGGGCCAGTGGTGGACGCTGTTCCGCGACGGGGCCGAGCCGGTGGTGGACGAGGCCGACCGGGAGTTCGTGGCCAAGGCGCTGGCGCTGTTGCCCGCGCGGCCCTGGACCACGGCGACCTGGGGCGAGTGGACCGCCGCGGTCAAGGAGGCGACGGGGCGCAAGGGCAGGGACCTGTTCCGCCCGTTGCGCCGGGCGCTGACGGGCCGCGATGCCGGGCCGGAGATGGCGGAGGTGATGCCGCTTTTGCGCAAGGTGCCAAGCGTCTGAGGCCCCTGGCTGGCCCCGGGGGTTTCACACCCCCGGACCCCCGTGGGATATTTGGGCAAATGTGAAAGGGGCTGCCGCATGGCCGGGTCGCAGGCGAAGTTCGTCGAGGGGAACCTGTTCCGGCATGTGACGGTGATGTCGCTGACCTCTTCCGTCGGGCTGATGGCGGTCTTCGTCGTCGATCTGGTCAACATGTTCTACATCGCGCTTCTGGGCCGCGAGGAGCTGGCGGCGGCCATCGGCTATGCCGGGGCGATCCTGTTCTTCACCACCAGTTTCGGGATCGGCATGTCGATTGCCGTCGGCGCGCTGGTCGCCCGGGCCCTGGGCGCGCGCGACCCGGTGCTGGCGCGGGAGAAGGCGACGACCGGGCTGGTGCTGGGCTTCGTCTTCGGCTCGCTCTTCGCGGGCGTCGTCTGGGTGGCGCTCTGGCCGCTGGTCGGGCTTCTGGGCGCCACCGGAGAGACGGCGGCGCTGGCGGTGCATTTCCTGCAGATCGTGATCCCGTCGCAATCCCTGCTGATGGTCGGGATGATCGGCGGTGCGATCCTGCGCAGCCATGGCGATGCGCGGGCGGCGATGATGGCGACGGTCTGGGGCGCGGTCGCGACGGCGGTGCTGGACCCGATCCTGATCTTCGGCTTCAAGCTGGAGCTGACCGGGGCGGCGATTGCATCGGTGGTGGCGCGGGTGGTCATCGCCTGGGTCGCGCTGCAGCCGATCCGCCGCCGCTATGGCGGGTTCGACCGGCCGACGGCCGGGCAGGTCGTGGCGGACATGGGGCCGGTCTGGGCGATCGCCGTGCCCGCGATCCTGACCCAGGTGGCGACGCCGGTGGGGCAGGCCTTCGTCACGCGGGCAACCTCGGCCTATGGCGAGGCGGCGGTGGCGGGGATGGCGATTGCCGGGCGCCTGACGCCGGTGGCCTTCGGGGTGATCTTTGCGCTGGCCGGGGCCATCGGACCCATCGTCGGGCAGAACTTCGGCGCGGGGCGGATGGACCGGGTGCGGCGCACCTTCTGGGACGGGCTGATCTTCACCGCCATGGTGATCGTGGCGGTCTCGGCGCTTCTGTTCCTGTTGCGCGGGCCGATTGCCGATGCCTTCAAGGCCGAGGGGCTGACGCGGGAATTGGTCTACCTCTTCTGCGGGCCGCTCGCGCTTTTGTGGTTCTTCAACGGTATGGTCTTTGTCGGCAATGCGGTCTGCAACAACCTTGGCCGGCCCTTCTGGTCGACGGTGGTGAACTGGGGGCGGCACACGCTGGGGACGATCCCCTTGGCCCTGTGGCTGGGGCAGACCTGGGGCGCGCCGGGCGTTCTGGTCGGGCAGGCGCTGGGAGGCGTGGTCTTCGGGCTGGCGGCCACATGGCTGGCGCTGGCGGCGATCCGGTCGCCCGCGGTGCATCCGGTGCGGCGCCAGTCCCTGCCGGACGATCCCCCCTCGCCCGAGGCCGAGCCGGTGGCGAGCCCCGGCGAGCGGCGGGCCTGAGGCGCGGCAGAGGACGGGACCGGCGCGTCGTTCTGGCGCGGCATACCGTCGTATCCCGATTCCCTCTTGCCCGGCGGGGGGGCTTTCGGCTACCCAAGAGGCGTCAGGTTCGGGAGAATCCGGCGGGCTTTCGCAAGCCCAAAGGTGCCGAAGGAGCAACCGCCCCGGTAAACTCTCAGGCGCAAGGGACCGTAGCTGACGACGAGACTCTGGAGAGTTCCCGCGCGACGCGGGACGCCGAAGGGATAACGATCTCAGGCGCGCCAAGCCCGGTCTATCGGGGGCGCAGGGACAGAGGGGGCATCGAGAGGCGGGGATCGGCCCGCCTGACGGTGCCGGTACGTTTTCCGGCCATGAGGGGAGGGGCGGCGATGGCCGACCTGAAGGAAGCGGACCTGCTGCATCTGGGGCTTGAAGCTCTGCATGAGGAGCTGGGCGGCAAGATGGTGCCTTTCGCGGGCTACCTGATGCCGGTGCAATACCCTGACGGGGTGCTGAAAGAGCATCTGCACACGCGAAGCGCGGCCGGGCTGTTCGATGTCAGCCACATGGGGCAGGTGATCCTGCGACCCAGGGGCACGATGGACGACCTGAAGCTGGCCTTCGAGGCGCTGATGCCGGTCGATGTGCTGGGCTTGGCCGAGGGGCGGCAGCGCTATGGCCTTTTCACCAATGACGGCGGGGGCATCCTGGATGACCTAATGTTCACCAACCGGGGCGATCATCTCTATGTCGTGGTGAACGCGGCCTGCAAGGCGGCGGATATCGCCCATATGACCGCCGGTATGCCGGGGGTTTCGGTGGAACCCGTGACCGACCGCGCGCTTCTGGCGTTGCAGGGTCCGGGGGCCGAGGCGGCGCTTGAGGCGGTGGTGCCGGGTGTCGCGGCGATGAAATTCATGGATCACCGGGTGATCGGCGATGTCTGGGTTTCGCGGTCCGGCTATACCGGCGAGGACGGGTTCGAGGTCTCGGTGCCCGAGGCAGAGGCCGAAGCCTTTGCCCGCAAGCTGCTGGCGCAGCCCGGTGTCGCGCCGATTGGTCTGGGTGCGCGGGATTCCTTGCGGCTGGAGGCGGGATTGTGCCTCTACGGCCATGACATCGACACGACGACCAGCCCGGTCGAGGCGAACCTGACCTGGGCGATCCAGAAGGCCCGCAAGGCCGGAGGCGCGCGCGAGGGCGGATTCCCCGGCGCGGCGCGCATCCTGAAGGAGTTTGCCGAAGGGCCGGAGCGGCTGCGCGTGGGCCTGCGCCCCGAGGGCCGTGCCCCGATGCGCGAGGGGGTGGAGCTTTTCGCCGAGGACGGCACGCCCGTGGGCCGCGTCACCTCGGGCGGGTTCGGGCCTTCGGTGAATGCCCCCATCGCGATGGGCTATGTCGCCCGCGCCCATGCTACCATTGGCACGACCCTGCTGGGCGAGGTGCGCGGCAAGCGCCTGCCCGTGACCGTGACCGAGCTTCCCTTCCATCCCACCAGCTACAAGCGTTGAGGCGAGACAATGAAATACACCAAGGAACATGAATGGCTGCGCGTCGAGGGCGATCTTGTGGTCGTCGGCATCACCGAACATGCGGCGACGCAACTGGGCGACGTGGTCTTCGTGGAACTGCCCGAGACCGAGACCCAGGTTGCCGAGGGCGATGAGGTCTGCGTGATCGAAAGCGTCAAGGCGGCGTCGGACATTCTGGCGCCCATCGACGGCGAGGTTGTCGCGGTCAATGCCAAGCTGGTCGACAACCCCGGTCTCGTGAACGAGGACCCGACCGGTGGCGCCTGGTTCTTCAAGCTGAAGGTGGACGATCTGTCCGTGCTGGATCAGTTCATGGACGAGGACGAATACAACGATCTGATCGGCTGACCATGGCGGTCCGGCGCATCGTTCCGAACCTGGTCTGCGACGACCCGCAGGCTCTGGGAGCTTTCTATGTGGCGCTCCTCGGGGTCGATCTGGTGATGGACCACGGCTGGATCGCTAGCGTGCAGGCGTCTGAACCGGGTCCGGTTCAGCTGAGCCTCGCGCGTGAGGGCGGGTCCGGTGCGCCGGTGCCGCTGCTTTCGATCGAGGTCGATGATCTGGCGGCCAGCCATGCCGCCGCCCTGCGCCTGAAGGCGCCTGTGGTCTACGGGCCTGCCGATGAGCCCTGGGGCGTGCGCCGGTTCTTCCTGCGCGACCCTGCCGGCAATCTGATCAACATCCTGTCCCACCCGGACTGAGGAGTTTCCGCGATGACCTTCACCCCCACCGACTATAACCCCTATGACTTCGCCAACCGCCGCCACATCGGCCCCTCTCCGGTGGAGATGGAGGAGATGCTGGTTGCCACCGGCGTGCGCTCGCTGGACGAACTGATCGACCAGACCGTGCCGCCCTCGATCCGCCAGTCGGAACCGCTGAGCTGGGCGCCGCTCGCCGAGCATGAGCTTCTGGCCCGGATGAAGGAGGTCGGCGCGAAGAACCGGGTGATGACCAGCCTGATCGGGCAGGGCTATTACGGCACGGTGACGCCCCCGGCGATCCAGCGCAACATCCTGGAGAACCCGGCCTGGTATACCGCTTATACCCCCTACCAGCCCGAGATCGCGCAGGGGCGGCTGGAGGCGCTGCTGAACTTCCAGACCATGGTCTGCGACCTGACCGGCCTCGACGTGGCCAACGCCTCGCTTCTGGACGAGGCGACGGCGGCGGCGGAGGCGATGACCATGGCCGAACGCGTGGCGAAGTCGAAGGCGAAAGCCTTTTTCGTCGACCGCTTCTGCCACCCGCAGACCATCGCCGTGATCCGCACCCGCGCCATGCCGCTGGGGATCGAGATCATCGAGGATGACGTGCGCAACCTCGACCCGACCAAGGTCTTCGGGGCGATCTTCCAGTATCCCTCCAGCTATGGCCATGTCGTCGATTTCACCGTCCGCATCGCGACGCTGCACGCGGCGGGGGCCATCGCGATCATGGCGACCGATCTTTTGGCGCTGTGCATGCTGAAGGAACCGGGCGCGATGGGGGCGGATATCGCCGTCGGATCGGCGCAACGCTTCGGGGTGCAGATGGGCTATGGTGGGCCGCATGCGGCCTTCATGGCGGTCAAGGATGCGCACAAGCGGCAGATGCCGGGTCGGATCGTCGGCGTCTCCATCGACGCGCAGGGCGGCAAGGCCTACCGTCTGTCGCTCCAGACCCGCGAGCAGCATATCCGGCGCGAGAAGGCCACGTCCAACGTCTGCACGGCGCAGGCGCTTCTGGCGGTCATGGCAAGCATGTATGCCGTCTTCCACGGGCCCAAGGGTCTGCGGGCGATTGCCGAGCGGGTGCATTTCCTGACCCAGCGGCTGGCGCGGGCGCTGAAGGCGGCAGGGGCCAAGGTCTCGCCGCGGGGCTTCTTCGACACGATCACGGTAGAAGTGGGCGTCGGGCAGGCGGGTATCCTGGCCGCGGCGCGGAACGAGGGGCTGAACTTCCGAAAGATCGGGCTGGACCGGGTGGGGATCAGCCTGGACGAGACGACGGACGAGCGCGTGCTGATCAAGGTCCTGCGCGCCTTCGGGATCGACGGGGTCCCGCCGCACCGGGCGACCCTGGGCTTCCCAGAGGAGATGCTGCGTACGACCGACTACCTGACCCATCCGGTCTTCCACATGAACCGGGCCGAGTCCGAGATGATGCGCTACATGCGCCGCCTGTCCGACCGCGACCTTGCGCTGGACCGGGCGATGATTCCGCTGGGTTCCTGCACGATGAAGCTGAACGCGGCGGCCGAGATGATGCCGATCACCTGGCCGGAGTTCGGCTCGCTGCACCCATTCGCGCCCCGCGATCAGGCGGCGGGCTATCACGAGGCCATCGACGACCTCTCGGCCAAGCTGTGCGAGATCACCGGCTATGACGCCTTCTCGATGCAGCCCAATTCAGGCGCGCAGGGGGAATATGCCGGGCTTCTGACCATTCTCGCCTATCACCGGGCGCGCGGCGATCTTGACCGCAAGATCTGCCTGATCCCGACCTCGGCGCATGGCACCAACCCCGCCAGCGCCCAGATGGCGGGGATGGAGGTGGTCGTGGTCAAGTCCGCCCCCAACGGCGACGTGGATGTCGAGGACTTCCGCCAGAAGGCCGAGGCGGCGGGCGCAAGGCTGGCCGCCTGCATGATCACCTACCCCTCCACCCATGGCGTCTTCGAAGAGACGGTGAAGACGATCTGCAAGATCACCCATGACCACGGCGGGCAGGTCTATATCGACGGGGCGAACATGAACGCCCTTGTCGGGCTGGTGAAGCCGGGCGAGATCGGCGGCGATGTGAGCCACCTGAACCTGCACAAGACCTTTGCCATCCCGCATGGCGGCGGCGGGCCGGGAATGGGGCCGATCGGGGTGAAGGCGCATCTTGCGCCGCATCTGCCGGGGCATCCCGAGATCGGGGCCGCGCCGGGCGGCGGGTTGCAACGCACCGACGAGGGCACGGTCAGCGCGGCGCCCTACGGGTCGGCGTCGATCCTGCTGATCAGCTGGGCCTATTGCCTGATGATGGGCGGGCCGGGCCTCACCCAGGCGACGCGCGTGGCGATCCTGAACGCCAATTACATCGCCGCACGGCTGTCGCCGCATTACCCGATCCTCTTCATGGGCAACAAGGGCCGGGTCGCGCATGAATGCATCCTGGACACAAGGCCCTTCGCCGAGGCCGGGGTGACGGTGGACGACATCGCCAAACGCTTGATCGACAACGGTTTCCATGCGCCTACGATGAGCTGGCCGGTAGCTGGCACGCTGATGGTCGAGCCGACGGAGAGCGAGACCAAGGCCGAGATCGACCGTTTCATCACCGCGCTGCTCGCGATCCGCGAGGAGATTGCGGCTGTCGAGCGGGGCGAGATCTCGTCCGAGGATTCGCCCCTGCGTCACGCGCCCCATACGGTCGCGGCGCTGGTGGGCGAGTGGAACCGGAAATACAGCCGCGAGGCTGGCTGCTTCCCGCCGGGTGCCTTCCGGGTCGACAAATACTGGCCGCCGGTGGGCCGGGTCGACAACGTCTACGGCGACCGCAACCTGATCTGCACCTGCCCGCCGGTCGAAAGCTACATGCAGGCGGCGGAATAGGCCCGCTTGAGTCTGCTCCAAAACGTAAGCCCGGGAATTTTCTAGAAAATTCCTGGGCTTACTGCCAAGATGGTCCTATCCCCGCCGATGCGTCGCCGCAACGCGCGAGATTTCCTCGTAGATGCCGGTCAGAAGGTTCAGCGTGCGCGTCGCCTCGGCCAGGCGGTCGCTGAAACCCGGCACATTCGCCACCGCCTGCAACAACAGCCGCCGCCGCAGCGCGCCGTAATCGTCGGTCACGCGGCGGCCTTCGTCGGTAACCAGATAGGTGACGCCCGACCGACCCGCCCCCTTGCGCAGCACCAGCCCGGCGCCGATCAGCTTGCGCAGGGAATACTGGATGTTCGGCACATCGTCCCGGTTGGTCAGCCGCGCCAGATCCTTGATCGTCTTCGGGCGGTCATTCATCCGGATGATGTGCAGAAGCGCGTTTTCCGGCCCGGTCGCCGCAAGGTCGCAGACCGAGGCCAGGCATTCCGACTGCCAGCGCCCGAATCCCTCGAAGGTCCGCATCAGCGCGAATTCCAGTTCCGTCGTGTCGACCTCGACCGCGCTTTCCGCCAGGTGCCAGCGCAGGTCTAGGCCGGGGGTCGCCGTCGCATCGGGCGCATCATTTTGAGTTTGAACCATTTTCCCCGCCTTCCGCCACGCGCCGTCTGCCCGCGAAGTCTTGCCGCAGCGGACTGTTGACGCAAATGGATTTTACGATAGACTTTCAAACATAAAATATCTTCAAAACACCAACAGGGAACTCCGCCATGCCTCACCACCCGATGCTCTCGGGCGATCGCTTTCGCTTGGGCACCTTTTCCTCCAACTGCTCTTCGGGGATGACCCCCACCAAGGCGCCCGAACGCTGGGACAACAGCTGGGACAACAACCTGAAGCTGGCGAAGATGCTGGACGAGGCCGGGATCGACTTCATGCTGCCCATCGCCCGCTGGATCGGTTATGGCGGTGAAACCGATTTTCACGGCGGCGTGCTGGAGACGATGACCTGGGCCGCTGGCCTGCTGGCGGCAACGAAGAACATCGCCGTCTTCGCCACCATCCACACCGCCGCGAACCACCCGGTCGTGGTGGCCAAGCAGATCGCCACCATCGACCAGATCGGCCATGGCCGCGCGGGGCTGAACATCGTCGCGGGCTGGAACAAGCCGGAATACGAGGCGCTGGGCCTGTCGCTGCCCGACGACCACGAAACCCGCTACGCCTATGCGCAGGAATGGTTCGACCTGGTCAGGAAGCTCTGGACCTCGGACGAACATTTCGACTGGGACGGCACCTACTTCAAGGCCAAGCGGGTGAAGGGCGACCCGAAGCCGATCCGCGGCTCGGTCCCGATCATCAACGCGGCGGGCAGCCCGCAGGGCCGCGGCTTTGCCACCGACAATGCCGACTTCCTGTTCACCCCGGCCATCGATCTGGACCGGTCGAAGGGCGAGATCGCCGATCTCAAGGCGCAGGCCGCCGCCAAGGGGCGCGCGGTGAATGTGCTGACCTTCTCCCATGTCATCTGCCGCCCGACCGAGGCCGAGGCCAAGGAATTCGCCGACTATACCGCCGTGCAGAACGCCGATACCGAGGCGGTCGACAATCTGGTGCGGCTGCAGTTCGCCCATGCCCACAGCTTCCCGCATGACCTTCTGGCGCAGATCAAGCATCTCTTCGCGCTGGGGCATGGCGGCTACCCGCTGATCGGCACGCCGGACCAAGTGGCGGAAGGTATCCTGAAGCTGCACGCCACCGGTTTCTCGGGGACGACGCTGTCCTTCGTCGACTATGTCGAGGAGTTCCCCTATTTCCGCGACACCGTGCTGCCGAAGCTTCAGGCGGCGGGCATCCGCTAGTGGACCCGGACGCCAAAAGCTTCCGCGACGCGACGAAGGCCTTCGTCGGCAATTGCAGCGTGATCACCGTGGGCGATGGCGACGAGGCTTCGGGCCTTGTCGTCACCTCTGTGATCTCGCCCTCTGCCGACCCGCCGCTGCTGCTGGCCGTCGTCAACCGCAGCGCGTCGAGCCACGGGTTGCTGCAGCGCTATGGGCGCTTCGGCTGGTCCTCGCTGGGGTGCGCGCATCAGGCGGTGGCGGAGCGTTTCTCGGGCTTCGGCGGCGTGAGGGGCGCGGCGCGCTATGAGGGCGCCCAGTGGGAAACCGCCGTCACCGGCGCGCGGCTTCTGGTCGGCGCGCCCGCCGCCTTCGACTGCACGGTGGAGGAGATGATCGAACGCGAGACGCATTCGATCCTGATCGGCCGCGTCCGGGCGATCCGCACCACCCCCGGCGCCGGGGCGCTGGTCTACTGGAACGGAGGGTTCCGGGCGCTGGACCCCGCTTAAGGCTGCGGCTTCGGCGCGGGCGTGCCGAGCGCCCCGCCGGGCCGGGTGCCAAGGCCGCCGCCGGACCCCACCCCGCTGGTCTTCGGCTTGGACAGGTCCGGCACCTTGGGCGGGGTCTTCACGCCGGGCGTCGTGCCCAGCACCTTGCCGCCGCCCGCGCCGCCCTGCCGGGCCAGGCAATCCTGCGCCTGCAACAGCGCCGGGCCGATTCCGTCCACGTCGAAACCGTCGTCGATCCCCATGCCCAGCATTCGCAGATAGCGCCCGCTGTTCAGGAAATCGACCGTGGCCTGGACCCCGTCATAGGTGATCCCGCCATAATCCGCATCCCAGGCCTCGCCGTTGCCGATGGCGGGCACGCCGGTCTCCATCATCACCCACAGTTCGAACTTCTGGCCGGGCTGGAACTTCACGCCGGGCTGCCGCATCAGGATCGACAGGGTGTCGTTGGGGTAAAGCCCGATCCACAGGTCCTGACCGTTCTGATAGCTGACCGTGATGTAGCAGTACGAGAATGCGCCCCTGTCATCGGTATAGGCCCCGCCCACCCAGTTGCCCGCCTCGAATTGCGAGCCGGGGATTTCCTCGGCCCGGGCAGGGGCCAGGGTGGAAAGGGCAAGGGTGGCGGCGAGGGCAAAGGTGGCGGCAAGCTGGCGCATGGGGCGGGTTCCTGGGACGGGATTCGCCGCGCAGAATGCCGGGGCACGGCCCGCCGCGCAAGTCAGGCTTTCCGCAACGGCAGGGCGGCATTGACCCCGGCACGGGCCCAAGGTAGCGCTGGCGCCGATGACCCGGACCCGCCCGCCTTTCCTTGACGGCCTTGCCGCCAGCCTGCCCATCGTCATGGGCTATTTCCCCATTGCCTTCTCCTTCGGCGTTGCCGCCACGCAAGCGGGCTTCACCGGGCTGGAGGCTTTTGCCCTGTCGCTCATCATCTATGCCGGGGCCTCGCAATTCCTGGCTCTGGCGCTGCTGTCCTCTGGCGCGCCGGTGCTGGTCGCCGCCTTCACCCTGATCGCGATGAACCTGCGCCATGTGCTCTACGGCCCCGCCCTGATGCGCGAGGCGGGCGAGGGCGCGACCCGCCGCCACGCCTGGGCCTGGGCCTGGGGGTTGACGGACGAGGTCTTCGGCCAGGCTTTGGGAGCGCTGGCGCGGGGGCAGCGCTTCTCCGAGCCCTACATGTTCGGCCTAGGGCTTGGCGCCTATGCCAGCTGGGTCTCGGGCACGGTCGTGGGCGCCTGGGCCGGGGGCGGTGCGCTGGAGGGTTGGCCTGCGCTGAACGCCGGGCTCGGCTTCATGCTGCCCGCGCTTTTCCTCGCGCTCCTCCTGTCGATCCTGAACCGGCGGCAACTGCCGGTGATCGCGGTGGCAGGCGTCGTCACCGTGATCGGAACGCTGATGATCAGCGCCACAAGCGGCATCCTTCTGGGGATGCTCGCCGGGGCGGTGGCCGGGGTGGCCCGCAAATGAACTGGGACCTGCTGACCGTCGCCCTGATGGCCGGGGCCGCGAACTGGGCCTTCCGCGCGCTGCCGATCCTGGCGCGGATGGAACGGGTGGCGGCCTCCGGCTGGCTGGGCCGCTTCCTTGCCTCGACCGGGCCGGCGGCGATCGCCACGCTCTTCGTCGCGGCGGTCCTGCCTTCGCTGACGCTGGATCTCGCGCGCCTTCTGCCGGTGATCCTCGGCACGCTGGCGGTGCTGGCGGTCTGGTTCACCCGCAAGTCGGTCGTGCTCGCCACGCTGGCCGGGGCGCTGGCGCATGGTGTGACGACATGGATCCTCGGCTGATGCTTGCGCGCCGCAGCCCGTTGCGCGACCATGGTCCAAACGAAGGAGACCGCGATGTTTGAGATCAGCCCGCAGAAGGTGGTGCATGTGATCTACCTCGCCCGCGAGATGGGCGCGGGCGGGGACGCCGAGCTGCACGCTTTCATCGACGCGCTGAACGACGACGAGAAGGCGCAGCTCACCGCGGTGGCCTGGGTCGGCCGCGGCGCCTTCGAACCCGAGGATTTCGCCGAGGCGGTGGCCACGGCGGTGGCCGAGGCGACGACGCCTACGGCGACTTACCTGATGGGAATGCCGCATCTGGCCGAGAATCTGGAAGCGGGGCTCGAAGCCCTGGGCGTGGATGTCGCGGGCGAGGAAGAGGATTTCCTCTGACCCCTTGCGCGCAGGCGGGGCGCTGCACATCTTCAAGGCTTGCGAGATGTGAGGTAGGCCATGCCCGTCACCGATGCCGTGAAACTGACCTGCGCCACCTGCGGACGGGCGAACCGCGTGCCCGTCGCCCGGCTGGCGGACAGCCCGAAATGCGGGGTCTGCGGGGCCGTGCTGCTGGATGGCGGCGTGCAGGAACTGGATGCCGCGACGCATGACAAGGTGACGCGTGGCGATGGTCTGCCGGTCCTGGTCGACTACTGGGCGCCATGGTGCGGCCCCTGCCGGATGATGGCCCCGGAGTTCGCCAAGGCGGCCAGCGCGCTCGCCCCGAATGTGCGGCTGATGAAGCTGAACACCGAGGATCACCCGCAGCCATCGTCCCGCGCGGGCATCCGCGGCATTCCGGCGCTGATCCTCTACCGCAACGGCCGGGAACTGGCGCGGCTCGCCGGTGCGCGCCCGGCGGCGGAGATCGTCGCCTTCGTGCGCCAGCACCTGCCGGGTTGATGCTGCGCCATTCTCGTGCCCGAACCTGTGAAACCCCTGCCGACCCGGCTTGACTCTGCCGTCGATTTCGGATGAATACGGCGGCGCGGATGGGGCAGTAGCTCAGTTGGGAGAGCGTATCGTTCGCAATGATAAGGTCAGGGGTTCGATCCCCCTCTGCTCCACCAAGACTCTCCACAACCGCAAACGCGACCGGCTTGGTGGCAGCAATCCACCTCAGCCTGCCACCTGCACCCCGGTCTCCCAGGCCTCGCATTTCCGCATCAGCTCGGCGGGCAGCGGCTGGTCGGTGAAAAGCGTGGTGATCTCGGACAGCGAGGCCAGCCGCGCCGGGGCGGAGCGGTCCAGCTTGGAATGGTCGCAGACGAGGTAACAGCGCCGGGATTGCTGGATGATCGCCTTCGACACCCGCACCTCGGCCAGGTCGAAATCCAAGAGGTCCCCGTCCCGGTCCAGCGCCGAGACGCCGATCACCGCGTAGTCCACCTTGAACTGCTCGAAGAACTGCGTCGTCAGTTCCCCCACCAGCCCGCCGTCCGTCCGCCGCAGCGCGCCACCCGCCACCACGATCTCGCAGCCGGGGTTGGCCACCAGGATGTTGGCCACGTTCATGTTGTTGGTGATCACCGTGATGTTGCGATGCGCCAGAAGCTCGCGCGCCACGGCTTCCGTGGTGGTGCCGAGGTTCAGGATCAGGCTGCAATTGTCCGGGATCGCCGCCGCGCAGGCGCGGGCGATGGCGGCCTTCGCGCCCTCGTTCATCCGCCGCCGCGCCTCATAGCCGATGTTCGCGACTCCGGTTCGCAGCACCGCCCCGCCATGCACCCGGTCCAGATGGCCCGCGTCGGCAAGGTCGGAAAGGTCGCGCCGGATCGTCTGCAGGGTCACGTCGAACCGCGCGGCCAGATCCTCGACCACCACCCGGCCCTCGGCCCGGGCCAGTTCCAGAATCTCGGTCTGGCGGAAGTTCAGGGCCAAGCTTCCATTTCCTTCGCTATCTGCGTTTCGGCTTTTCTGACACGTCGCATGACCCCTGTCAGCGGTTTTTTCGCTTTCGCAGGCGCGCGGTATTTTGCGTTTGCAGCAAGTATCGCTGTGGTTGCGCAATCGAACCGCCACTGATGTTCGCTTTTTGACAAACCGCACAAAAACGAAAATTTCTCGTTGACGAACCCGTGATAATCAGCGCAGTTTCCGCCGTGGAGGAGGAATTCCAGTGACGAACGTGACCGCAGGGGTTGTATCCGACCTCTTCATCATCGGCGGCGGGATCAATGGCTGCGGCATCGCCCGCGACGCCACCGGGCGCGGGTTGACGGTCTCGCTCGCCGAACAGGGCGACCTCGCGCAGGGCACCTCCTCGGCCTCGACCAAGCTCTTCCACGGCGGGCTGCGCTACCTTGAGTATTTCGAGTTCCGCCTCGTGCGCGAAGCCCTCGAAGAGCGTGAGACCCTGCTCGTCGCCATGCCGCATATCTCCTGGCCGATGCGCTTCGTCCTGCCGCTTTCCCCCGACATGCGCTTCGAATCCGACACGCCCACCTCGCGCCTTCTCGGCTGGGTCATGCCCTGGGCGCGTGGGCGGCGGCCGGACTGGCTGATCCGTCTCGGCCTTTTCCTCTATGACACGATGGGCGGCCGCAAGATCCTGCCCGCGACCCGCACGCTGGACCTGACCCGCGATCCGGCGGGCAAGGTGCTGAAGCCCGGCTTCCACAAGGCCTTCGAATATTCCGACTGCTGGGTCGAGGATTCCCGCCTTGTCGCCCTCAACGCCCGCGACGCCGCCCGGCGGGGCGCCCGCATCCTGACCCGGACCCGCGTCACCGCTGCCGAGCGTCGGGACGGGCTCTGGCACATCACCACCGAAGGCCCGCCCGGAACCGAGACCTACAACGCCCGGGCGCTCGTCAACGCGGGCGGCCCCTGGGTGATGGACGTGATCCGCAATGTCGCCCATCTCAACCCGACCGAGGGCGTGCGTCTGGTCCGTGGCAGCCACATCGTCACGAAAAAGCTTTTCGACCACGACCGCTGCTACTTCTTCCAGGGCTCCGACGGCCGGATCATCTTCGCCATCCCCTACGAGCAGGACTTCACCCTGATCGGCACCACCGACAAGGATCACACCGCCGCGCCCAGCGATGCGAAATGCACCGAGGAGGAGCGCGACTACCTCCTCGCCTTCGCCTCGCAATACTTCGCCAAACCCGTGACCCGCGATGACGTGGTCTGGACCTATTCCGGCGTCCGCCCGCTTTACAACGACGGGGCCAAGTCGGCCACCGCCGCCACCCGCGACTATGTGCTGAAGCTGGACCAGAACGGCCCGCCGCTTCTCAACGTCTTCGGCGGCAAGATCACCACCTACCGCCGCCTCGCCGAATCCGCGCTGGCAAAGCTGGCGCCCTTCTTCCCGCAGGCCAAATCTGCCTGGACTGCCCGCGTGGCCCTGCCCGGCGGCGACTTCCCGCAGGATCAGGTGGCGGCCCTCACCGCCAGCCTGAAGGCGCAGCACCCTTTCCTCACGGACTACTGGGCCGCCCGCCTGATCCGCGCCTACGGGACCGAGGCCGCGCTGATCCTCGGCAACGCCACCACCGCGGCGGCGCTCGGCCAGGATTTCGGCGGGACGCTGACCGAAGCCGAGGTGCGCTGGCTCATGTCACATGAATTTGCGGCCAGCGCAGCAGACGTGGTCTGGCGCCGCTCCAAGCTTGGCTTGCGGATGACCGCCGACCAGATCGAAACACTCGACCGCTTCATGACCAGTGAAGTCGGGGCGGACGCCGCGCGGGCCGTCAGCCCGGCGGCGGAACAGGGGGCAGCATGACGCTGGAGCTTCAGGCTTGACGCGCCGGGCGCCTCGGTCGCCAAGCTTGAGACCGAGTTCCGCTTCAACAATCGCAACACAGACCTCTACAAGACCCGGCTCAAGTTGTGCAGAATGAAACCTCTCAGGCGCCCCGCTAAGGTAGACCCTTGCGAAAATTCTTGCGCCAGCCCCCGGTGTCTTGCACGACTCCAGATGTTAAGAGTTCCTGAATCTCCGCAGGCAACGCCTTGAAATCGTTCAGCCCGCTTCTCTGCCCGCGCGCGGGCACCCATCCCGCAGGCTCGCCCCCATGACCCATATCCTCGCCCCCCATATTCTTGCGATAGACCAGGGCACCACCTCCTCCCGCGCGATCCTGTTCGACGCCGCCCTCCGCCCCGTCGCGAGCGCCCAGGAGGAGTTCCCGCAACACTACCCCCGCCCCGGCTGGGTCGAGCATGACCCCGCCGATCTCTGGTCCACCGTCGCCGCCACCGCCCGCGCCGCCATCGAGAAGGCCGGGATCGGGGCAGGGGGCATCGCCGCCATCGGCATCACCAACCAGCGCGAGACGACCCTGATCTGGGACCGCGGGACCGGCCAGCCGATCCACCCCGCCATCGTCTGGCAGGACCGCCGCACGGCGGACACCTGTGCCGCCCTGAAGGCAGCCGGTCACGAGCCGACGATCACCGCGAGGACCGGCCTCCTCCTCGACCCCTACTTCTCGGGAACCAAGGTGAAATGGCTCCTCGACCACGTCGAAGGCGCACGGGAAAAGGCCAGCCGCGGCGACCTCGCCTTCGGCACCATCGACACCTGGCTGATCTGGAACCTCACGGGGGGCCGCGTCCACGCCACCGACGCGACCAACGCCTCGCGCACGCTTCTCTACAACATCGCCGAGGGCCGCTGGGATGAGGATATCTGCAAGCTCCTCGACATCCCCCTCTCGCTCCTGCCGCAAGTCCACGACTGCGCGGCCCCCTTCGGCGTGACCCGCCCCGACCTCTTCGGCCGCGAGATCCCGATCCTCGGCGTCGCGGGCGACCAGCAGGCGGCGACCGTCGGCCAGGCCTGCTTCCAGCCCGGCATGATGAAATCCACCTACGGCACCGGCTGCTTCGCGCTTCTGAACACCGGCAAGGACATGGTGCCCTCGAAGAACCGCCTCCTGACCACCATCGCCTACCAGCTGAGGGGAAAGCCCACCTACGCCCTCGAAGGCTCGATCTTCATAGCGGGGGCGGTGGTCCAGTGGCTGCGCGACGGGCTGAAGATCATCCGCGAGGCGAAGGAGACCCAGCCCCTCGCCGCGCAGGCCGAGGAGGCACAGGGCGTCATCCTCGTCCCCGCCTTCACCGGCCTGGGTGCGCCCTACTGGCGGCCGGATTGCCGGGGCGCGGTCTATGGCCTGACCCGCAACTCCGGCCCCGCCGAGCTCGCCCGCGCCGCATTGGAGAGCGTCGGCTACCAGACCCGCGACCTTCTGGAGGCGATGCGGGTCGACTGGGGTGCTTCCGCCGATGGCGTCCTGCGGGTCGATGGCGGGATGACCGCCAGCGACTGGACCATGCAGTTCCTGGCTGACATCCTGGGCGCGCCGGTGGACCGGCCCAAGGTCACGGAGACGACCGCGCTCGGGGCGGCCTACCTTGCCGCGATGCAGGCGGAGGTCATCGGCGGACCGGAGGACTTCGCGACCTCCTGGGCTCTGGACCGCCGCTTCGCGCCGCAAATGGATGCAGCCAACCGCGAGGCGAAATACGCCCGCTGGGGCAAGGCCGTCGCCGCCACGATGAGCGTATGACCCCCTTCGGCATCACCGCTCCGGGCCGCATCCTCTTCGGTCGGGGCGAGGCCGCGAAGGCCCCCGCGCTGATCCGCCCCTTCGGCCCGCGCGGGGTGGTGGTCCATGGGGCGAACCCCGCCCGTGCCGCCTGGCTTGTGGAGGCGCTGGGGCCGGGGACCCTCGCACTCCCCTGCACAGGGGAGCCGACGCTGGCGGATCTGGAAACCGCGCTCGCCGCCGCCCGCGCCCATCGCCCGGACTGGGTGGTGTCGCTCGGCGGAGGGGCGGCGCTGGATCTCGGCAAGGCGCTGGCCGCGCTGATCCCGGCGGCCGACGGGCCGATGGAGCATCTGGAGGTGGTGGGCAAAGGCCTGCCGCTGAAGGCCGATCCGCTGCCCTTCATCGCCCTGCCGACCACGGCGGGGACGGGGGCGGAGGTCACGAAGAACGCCGTCATCGGCCTGCCTGAGCTTGGCCGGAAGGTCAGTCTGCGCGACGACCGGATGGTCGCCCGCCTGGCCATCGTCGACCCGGCGCTGACGGATGGTTGCCCGAAAGCGGTGACGCTGGCCTCTGGCCTCGACGCGGTGACGCAGGTGATCGAGCCCTATGTCTCGGTCAAGGCCACCCCCTACACCGATGCGCTGGCCCGCCCGGCCATCGGCATGGGGATGCAGGCCCTGATCCGCCTGATGCAGGACGAGGAGGCGGAGGCGCGTGATCGCATGGCCTGGGTCAGCCTCTGCGGCGGTCTCGCGCTAGCCAATGCCGGGCTGGGGGCGGTGCACGGGTTGGCCGGCGTGATCGGCGGGCTTACCGGCGCGGCGCATGGCGCGATCTGCGGGGCGCTCCTCGGTCCGGTCCTGCAGGCGAACCGCGCGGCTGCGACCGGCACGCTGCGCGCGCGGCTGGACGAGGTCTGCGGGGTTCTTTCGGACGCTTTGGGCTCGACGGCGGCGGAAGCCCCTGCTGCGCTGCAGGCCTGGGCCTGGGCCGAGGGTCTGGTGGGGCTGGCGGCGCTGGGGGTCAGGGAAGAGCAGCACGCAGGCATCGTCGCTGCGGCACAGGGGGCGTCTTCCATGAAGGGAAACCCGGTGGTGTTGCCGGAGCGAAGCTTGCGCGAGGTGTTGGAGCAAGCGTGAGGGTGCAGCCTCCTACGATTTGCGCGCCTTTTGACCCGGATCAAGGCGGCGCGCGCGGAAAAGCCTAGACTTCGCCAAGGCTTGCGAAGGGAGTTTCCGATGCGCCTGATGATGATCCTGTATTCGATGATCGCGACCGCCATGGCAGGAACCGGGGTGATCGCCGTGCTGACGGCGGGCTACGGCACGCTCTGGCCCATCGTGATCGCGGCGGCAGCCGGGGCCGCACTGGCCCTGCCAGTCTCCTGGGCGGTGGCGCGGCAGATCGGGTGATCAGGCCTCGAGGAAAACCCTGACCGTCTCTTCGAATTCGCGCGGCTTTTCGGCGTGGAGCCAATGGCCTGCGCCGGGAATCCTGGCGAAGCGGGCCTTGGGGAACAGGGCGCGGATCGTCTCGCGATGCTCGGGGCGGACATAGGAACTGTCGGCGCCGGTCAGGAACAGCGCGGGGTGCGGGAATACCCCCTGCGTTCCCGGCCAGTTGACGATCTTCGGCATCTCGGCTTCCAGCACGGCGAGGTTCAGCTTCCAGCGCGGCGGATGGGCGCGGAAGTCCAGCGACTGCAGGAAGAAGGCCCGCAGTGCGGGATCGTCGATCTCTCGCGCCAGCGCGGCATCGGCCTCGGCCCGCGAGGTGATCTGCGTCAGGTCGAGGCTGGCCATCGCCTGGGCGTTCCGGGTCTGGTCGTGGCTGTAGGCGACCGGGGCGATGTCGGCCACCACCAGGCGGCGGATCAGCTCAGGCCGGGTCAGCGCCAGCTGCATCGCGGCCTTGCCGCCCATCGAATGGCCCAGCAGGTCCACCGGCGCGCCGAGGCTTTCGATCACTTCGGCCAGGTCGGCGGCCATCTCGGGGTAGCCCTGAACCGGGAACCTTGGGCTGTCGCCGTGGTTGCGCATGTCGACGGCCACCACCTCGCGCCGGTCGGACAGGCGGCGGGCGATCACCCCCCAGTTCCGGGCCGAGCCGTAGAGCCCGTGGGCAATGACCAGGCTGGGGGCCTCGGGCGGCTGCGGGGGGCTGTGGCGGATGGTGGCGAGCATGGGTTTTGCATAGCGATATCGCGAGGTTCAGGCCAGAGCAGTTGAACATCCTCGGGAAGGTCTCTAGGTTCGGCAGGCGGCGGCCAAGGGGGGCGGGATGAGTGCGGTGACGATCCAGCAGATGGCGGATCGCGTGGCCCAGCTTCTGGAAGAGAGGCTTGGCCTGGGGGGCCGCGGCCTGTCAGTCAAGCTGAAGCGGGCCGGGCGGACCTTGCCGAAGAAGGTGCGCGATTCCGGCCGGGTGCTGGCCCAGGCAGCGCAGAAGGGGCAGAACCCGAAGCTTCTGGGCCAGATCGACATGGCCGACGTGACCGAGGCCTATGATGTCTGCGTGAAGCATCTGGCCGCCATCGACCCGGTGGGGCGGCGGCGGGACCTGTTCGCGGGCATGGTCGGGTCGGTCGGCTTCGGGGTGCTGGTGCTGCTGGTGGCGCTGTTCGGCTTCCTGGCCTGGCGCGGGTACTTCTGACCCCACCCCACGTGGCGCTTTTCGGACGGGGCGCGATATCAAGGACTTGACTGCGGCCGTTTACGATTTGGCCAGGTCTTCCCTGGCCGGACCAAAGTCCATCGGCTGCGCCGAAAGCGCCCCGCGGCTGACCAGCGTCACCGTCACGAAGGCCACGTAAAGCAGCAGATACCACGACCCGAGCTTGGCGAAACTGACGAGCTGCCCGCTGACCTGCCCCGAATAGATCCATGTCCCGGTCGCGGTGCCGACATTCTCCGCCACCCAGAGGGCGAGCGCCGACAGGAAGGCCGCCACCGGCAGCGGCATCCACCAGTGCCGGTCGTGGATGCGGAACCAGATGCGCGTCCGGCCATAAAGCGCGACGGTGGCCACGAAGAGCCCCAGCCGGACGTCGGGCAGGAAGTGGTGCGCGAAGAAGTTGAGGTAGATCGCGGCGGCCAGCACGACGGTCAGGGCAAAGCGCGGATAGGGGGCGAACGCCATGTCGAAGACCCGGATCACCCGGGCCATGTAACTGCCGACAGCGGCATACATGAAGCCGGAGAAGAGCGGCACGCCCATCAGCTTGAAGACCCCGGGCTCGGGGTAGGCCCAGGACCCGGCATCAACCTTGAACCATTCCATTGCCGTGCCGGTGAGGTGGAACAAGAGGATGACGCGGGCTTCCTCCCAGGTTTCCAGTCTGGTCGCCAGGAAGACGGCCTGCGTCCCGATGGCGAAGAGGAACAGCGCGTCGTAGCGGTGCAGCGGCCAGTCCGCCTGCCAGATCAGTTTCGTGGCGATGATCGCCGCCAGCAGGAGCCCGCCGAACAGGCAGGCCCAGCCCTGTTTCAGGACGAACATCACCAGCTCGGCGACCGCGAAGGGCAGCCGCGCCCGGGCCCAGTCGCCCATGCGGTGTTCGAGGGAGCGGGTGTCGGGGGCGGTCATGCGCGGGATGAGACAGGCGGCGGCGCGGGCCGTCAAGGTTGGGAAAGCGTGACGGCGGGGTCGAAACGGTAGAAGAGGTTCGGCTCGGAGACGATGAAGACCGCGCCATCGGGACCGATCGCCACGCCCTCGGCCTGCGGCACCGAGTGGGTCAGCCCGTGCCAGCCGGACCAGAGCGTCATCAGGCTCAGCGGCGCACCCTCCGGGGAATATTCGGCCAGCACCGAGGAGATGTCGCTGAGAAGCACCATGTTCCCGGTCGGGTCGTGCACCGTGACCGAGGAGAGGTCGGCGACGAAATGCCCAGCCCAGCTGTCGGGCTGCCATTCGCGGACGGTGACGCCAAGTCCCTGGCCCAGCACCGCCCGGTCCAGCCCCCCGATCACCAGCACGCGGACCGGCCACATCTCCTGCACGATCACCAGTTCCTTGCGGCGCTGGTCCCAGGAGATGCCCTCGAAACCCATGTTCCTGAAGGCCCCGAGGTCGAGCGTGAGGAACGGCGCCGCAGCGAGGTCGATGCTGGCGGTTTCCGGCGTGATCGTGACCCAGGAGAGGCGATGGCGGCTCTCGTCCACCAGAATGAAACGGTCGCCCTCGACATGGGTGATGCCCTCCACGTCGCTGGCTCCGGTCAGCGGGATGCGGCGCAGGAGACGGCCGTCGCGCGACAGTTCGGCCAGTTCGGGCGGGCGGTTGATCGCCGAGAAGAGCGTGTCGCTTGCTGGATTGAAGGTCAGGCCGGAGAGGTTTTCGACCAGTCCGGCAACCGGGCGGCCCTCGATGACGACCCGGTAATCCTGCAGCATGAGGCTGCTGCCACGCTCGCCTGTCGCATTGCCGCGCATGGCCAGCCTATGGGCCGCAAGCCCGACGACGCCGAAAAGCCAGAGACCGGCGAACAGGACCAGGGTCACGGCAACGATGAGCCAGACGCGGTGCCGCCGGATCATGGGCTGCTGGCGGTCAGGGCCGCGGTGCGACCGGCCATCAGCTGTTGATAGACCCCCAGACGGTCGGTGATCTGCCAGTGGCCGGTCAGCCGGTCTGCTGCGTCGAAGAAATAGGCGGTCGCCCCGGACATCCGGATAATGCGACCGGTGGCCGGAAAGCCGGGAAGGTCGCCCAGATGAGTTCCCTGCCAGAGCCAGGTCGCGACCACGGCGTCATCATCGGCGAACATGCGCTGGACGTCGAAGCGCTGGTCTGGGAAGGCGGCGCGCGACTGGATCAGGCGGTCGCGGAAGCCGGAAACATCCAGCTCCCGACCGTCCCAGGGATCCCCGGGATCGTGGTGGATCGTGTAGCGGGGCGCAAGATAGGTGCCGACCGCGTCCGTGCGCCCTTCGTCCCAGACGTCGCGAAGAAAAGCCGCAAGTCGGACTTTGCGTGGATGGTCCATGGTCTGGCCCCGTGTCCCGTAGGTCCCGATCACATCCCCGGGTATATCGGGAACTGCTTGCACAGCGCCCCGACCTCGGCGCGGACCTTGGCCTCGACTT
>NZ_DAIQAT010000046.1:0-22246 GCF_036781545.1 Tabrizicola sp. | reverse complement strand
AGTTCCGCGCCGCTGGTCGCCCGGAGAGCGTTCGGATCAGGCTCCCGGGTTCGCTCATCTTACTTGGTCCAAGGGGTTACGTTCGTCGTGGTCCGGCCCGGAAGACCAGCCGTTGCAGCACGATGAACATAAACAAAAGCACGCCGACGACAATCTTGGTCCACCAACTTGAGAGCGTGCCGTCGAAGACGATGTAGGTTTGCACCAGACCCTGCAGCATGACGCCAATAAATGTGCCAGCGACGAAACCGTATCCCCCGGTCAGCAGCGTGCCCCCGATGACCACGGCGGCGATGGCGTCAAGTTCGACGCCCAGCGCGTTCAGGCTGTAGCCGGCGGAGGTGTAGAGCGAGAAGACCACCCCGGCGAGACCCGCGAGGAACGAGGACAGGGCGTAGATCGCGATCGTGGTGCGCGCGACGGGGACGCCCATCAGCGCGGCAGAGGTTTCGGATCCGCCGAGGGCGTAGACATTGGAGCCGAAGCGGGTGCGGTGGGCCAGGAGGATCGCCACGGCGAAGACGGCAAGCATGATCATGCCGACCACGGTCAGGCGACCGCCGCCGGGCAGGAGGAGGTAACTTTTCGAGACGCTGGTGTAGAAGGGGTGCGTGATCCCGATGCTGTCGGGCGACAGGACCGAGGCGCCGCCGCGGGCCAGGAACATGCCTGCAAGAGTGACGATGAAGCTGGGCACTTTCAGGTAATGGATCGCGGCCCCCATGACGGCGCCGAAACAGGCGGCGACGATCAAGGCGATGGCGAAGGCGATCAGCGGGTGCAGTTGCAGCCACATGATCAGGACGGCGATCAGCACGGTGGTGAAGCCGATGACCGCGCCGACCGACAGGTCGATCCCGCCGGAGAGGATGACGAAGGTCATGCCCACGGCGGCGATGCCTAGGAAGGCGTTGTCGGTCAGGAAATTGCCGAGGACGCGGGTCGAGAGCATCGCGGGCTGCTGCGACACGGCAAGCATGTAGGCGAAGAGGAAGATCAGGGTCGTCGCCAGAAGCGGGCGCAGGCTGCGGGTCATTTTTGCGCTCCGGGCAGGCGGCGGAAGAGGCGGGCGGAAAGGGGCGATTGCAGGACGAGGATGACGATGATCACGGCGGATTTGACCACGAGGTTGAATTCAGGGCTGAAGCCCGAGATCAGGATGCCGGTGTTCATCGCCTGGATGATCATTGCGCCGAGGACGGCCATCGGGATGGAGAAGCGCCCGCCCATCAGGGATGTGCCGCCGATGACGACGGCGAGGATGGCGTCAAGCTCCAGCCAGAGGCCGGCGTTGTTGGCATCGGCGCCGCGGATGTCCCCGGCAACGATCAGGCCGGAGATGGCGGCGCAGAAGCCTGCGAAGGTGTAGACGATGAGGAGGAGGGCGTTTGCGGACAGCCCCGCGAAGCGCGCGGCGGAGCGGTTGACGCCCACCGCCTCGATCAAGAGGCCAAGGGCGGTGCGGCGGACGATCAGGGTTGCGAGGAGCATCAGGACGGCGGCGATGACCACCGGCATGGGAAAGCCGAGGAAGGAACCGGTGCCGATGAAGATCAGGAGCGGGTCGGAGAAGGTGACGATATAGCCTTCGGTGATCAGCTGGGCGAGGCCGCGGCCCGCGACCATCAGGACCAGGGTGGCGATGATCGGCTGGATTTCCAGCACGGTGACAAGGATGCCGTTCCAGAGGCCGCAGAGGAGCCCAGTGCCCAGGGCGGCCAGCACGGCGACCGGGGCGGGGACGCCGCTGGTGACAAGGGTGGCGGCGGTGGCGCCGCTGATCGCCATGACCGCGCCGACCGACAGGTCCACGCCCTTGGTGGCAATGACCATGGTCATGCCGATGGCGAGGATCGCGACCGGGGCGCCGCGGTTCAGCACGTCGATCAGGCTGCCGAAGAAACGGCCATCCTGCCAGGTGACGGTGAAGAAGCCGGGGAAGAGGAGCCAGTTGACCAGAAGCACGGCGGCCAGTGCGATGACCTGCGGCCGGGTGAAGAAGGTCGTCAGGGGCCGTTGCCTTGGTAGCGGCGGCTGGGTCGTGGGCCGGATGTCGGCGGTGGGGCGGGTCACGGGCGGGCCTCCGCTGCGGTTCCGGCAATGGCCCTGACGATGGCGTCGGGGGCGATGGTGTCGCCGTCAAGCTCGGCCACCATCTCACGGTCGCGCATGACGACGATGCGGTTGGAATAGGCGACGACCTCGTCAAGTTCGGAGGAGATGACGAAGAGCGCCAGGCCTTCCTCGCGCAGGCGGTTGATGGTGCGGACGATCTCGGCATGGGCGCCGACGTCGATGCCGCGGGTGGGTTCGTCCAGGATCAGGAAGGTCGGGTCGATGGCCAGCCAGCGGGCGAGGATCACCTTCTGCTGGTTGCCGCCGGAGAGAAGCCGGACCGGCATGTCATGGTCGGCGGCGCGGATGTCCAGCGCCTCGGCATAGCGCCCGGCAAGTTCGATCTGGTCGTCGCGGTTCAGGGCGCGGAACCAGCCCAGCTTGGCTTGCAGGGCGATGATGATGTTCTCGCGCACCGAGAGCTCGCCGAAGATGCCGTCGATCTTGCGGTCCTCGGGGCAGAAGCCGAAACCGGCGGCGACGGCTTGGGCCGGATTGCGGATGGTGACGGGCTGGCCGTCGACGAGGACCTGGCCGCCATCCGCGTTGTCGACGCCGAACATCAGCCGGGCGACCTCGGTCCGGCCCGATCCCAGCAGGCCCGCGACGCCGACGACCTCGCCTTCGTGGACGGCGAGATCGAAGGGAGCCATGCCCTTGCGGCCGATCCCCCTGAACTCGACCCGGACCGCGCCCTTGGCGGCACCGGAAAGGGCGGAGGGATGGTGTTCGAAGGCCACGTCCTTGCCCAGCATCATGCGGACGACGTCGGTGGTGTTGAGGGTGTCGAGCGCCTGGGTCGCGACCCGTTTGCCGTTGCGCAGGATCGTCACGCGGTCGGCAAGCTCGAACACCTGGTCTAGGAAATGGGTGATGAAGATGATCGCGAGGCCCCGGGCCTTCAAGCCGCGGACCACGTCGAACAGGCGCTGCACCTCGTTGCGGTCGAGGCTGGCGGTAGGTTCGTCGAGGACCAGGACCTTGCCGGACAGTTCGACGGCGCGGGCGATGGCAACGATCTGCTGGACGGCGACGGAGTATTCGGAAAGGTCGGCGCGGACGTCGATGTCCAGCCCGTAGCGCGCCAGCAGCTCGCGGGCGCGGGTGTCGATCTGCCTGCGGTCTATCAGGCCGAAGCGGGTGGGCTGGCGGCCGAGGAACAGGTTTTCGGCGACCGAGCGGTTGGGGAGGAGGTTGACCTCCTGGTAGACGGTGCCAATTCCATAGGTCTGCCCGTGCAGCGGGTCGCGCAGGTGGATGGGCTGGCCATCGAGCAGAAGCTCGCCGCCGTCGGGCTGGTAGGCGCCGGTGAGGATCTTGATCAGGGTCGATTTCCCCGCGCCGTTTTCGCCGAGAAGGGCGTGGACCTCGCCGGGGTTGGCCACGAAGTCGACATTGTCGAGCGCGCGATGCTGGCCGAAGACCTTGGCGATCCCCCGTGCTTCCAGCACGGGCCTTGCTGTGCCCTGTGACATGCCCTGCCTCCCTGGGTTCCGGAAACTGTCCGCTTATCCTGCGGATAAAGCAATTCCGCCGGACGGGGTGTGCCCCCGCCCGACGGCGCCCTGACGAGGAAACCTAGTAGCCAAGGCCTTTGCGGCGGTCGTATTCGCCCTGCGGATCATCCGCCTGCGTGTAGAGCTTCGACTCGGTGATGATGAACTTCTCGGGCGCGGTGCCCGCGTCCCAGTAGGCCTGCAGCGCGTCGAAGGCGGGGCCGGCCATGTTCGGGGTCAGCTCGACCGTGGCATTGGCCTCACCGGCAACCATGGCCGAGAAGATGTCCGGCACCGCGTCGATCGACACGACCAGGATGTCGCTGCCCGGCTTCAGGCCCGCATCCTTGATCGCCTGGATCGCGCCCACGGCCATGTCATCGTTGTGGGCGTAGACCGCGCAGATGTTCTTGCCGCCGTCTTCGGCCTTGATGAAGCCTTCCATGACTTCCTTGCCCTTGGAGCGGGTGAAGTCACCGGTCTGGCTGCGGATGATCGACAGGTTCGCATGGCCTGCGATGCCTTCCTCGAAGCCCTGCTTGCGGTTGATCGCGGGCGAGGAGCCGACGGTGCCCTGCAGCTCGACGATGTTGCAGGTCTTGTCGCCGACAGTGCCCACCAGCCATTCGCCCGCCACGCGGCCTTCCTTGACCTGGTCGGAGGCGACGGAGGTGAGATACAGGTCTTCCGGTCCTTCGATGCCGCGGTCCAGAAGGACGACGGGGATGTTCGCTTCCTTGGCTTCGGTCAGAACTTCCTCCCAGCCGGTGGCGACGACCGGAGCGACGAGGATTGCATCCACGCCCTGGGCGATGAAGCCGCGGATCGCCTTGATCTGGTTTTCCTGCTTCTGCTGGGCATCGGCGAATTTCAGGTCGATGCCGCGCGTCTCGGCCTCGGCCTTGGTCACGCTGGTCTCGGCGGCACGCCAGCCGGACTCCGAGCCGATCTGCGAGAAGCCGATGATCTTGCCTTGCAGGCCCTCGGCATAGGCAGCGGAAAGCAACAAGCCAGCCAGTCCCGCGCCAAGCGCGAGAGTCTTGTAAACGTTCATGATTTTCCTCCCAGTGGAACCTTGGGCCACTCTCCTCGGGTGGCTGAGATGAGGTTAGCAAAAGTATTACTATATGCAAGAAGTCCGTTCACGGGGCCGTGTGGCCCGGCTTTTGCGATGCTGCGCTTGCGCGGGGTTTGCAGGAAGTCGTTCCGGCTCAAAGCCTTCGGAGGGTCCCAACGCTGCTGCATCGCGGCAGAAGGTGTCAGCCCCGGGCCGGGGTGAAATCGAAGCGCATGACATGGCGGTAGCTCTGGCCGGGATCGAGCCGCGCCGAGGGGAATTGCGGGCGGTTCGGCGAATCAGGGAAGCGCTGGGTCTCGGCGGCAAAACCGGCGAAGCGGGGATAGTGGGTGCCGCGCTTGCCCGGTCCGCCACCGAAATGCGCGCCGGTGTAGAACTGCACGCCGGGCTCGGTGGTGGAGAGCTGCATCCGGCGTCCCGAGGCCGGATCGGTGGCGGTGAGGCAGGGGCGGAGACCCTCGGCGCCGGTGGGGGCGGAGAGGCAGAGATTGTGATCGAAGGCGTTGGGGCCGGGAAGCTCGGCGCCGATGGCGCGGGGCTGACGGAAGTCGAAGGCGGAGCCCGCGACGGAGAGGATTTCGCCGGTGGGGATAAGCTCAGGATCGACGGGCAGGTAATGGCTGGCATCGACCTGAAGCTGGTGGCCCATGATGTCGCCCGCGCCCTGTCCTGCGAGGTTGAAATAGGCGTGGTTCACCAGGTTGACGATGGTCGGGGCGTCGGTGGTGGCCTCCATCTCGATCACAAGGCCGGTTCCGTCGATCCGATAGGTCGTGCGGGCTTGCAGAGTGCCGGGGTAGCCCATCTCGCCATTGGGCGAGGTGGCGGTGAAGGTGACGTGGCTGTCGGAGTGGTCGGCGATCTGCCAATGCTTGAGGTCGAAGCCGCCGGAGCCGCCGTGAAGCGAGTTTGCACCCTCGTTCCGGTCGAGCTGGATGGGGCGCCCGTCAAGGCTGAAGCGGCCCCCCGCGATCCGGTTGGCGTAGCGGCCGCAGGTGGCGCCGAGATAGGTGCCGTGGGTTTGCCAGGCGTCGAGGGAGTCCTGCCCTAGGACGATGTCGGCCAATGCACCGCTGCGGTCGGGGACCCAAAGCTCGGCCAGCCTTGCACCCCAGGTCAGAAGGACGACCTGCATCCCGCCGGGGCCGGTGAGGGTGGCCTGCCGGACCTCGGCGTCGTCGATCTGTCCGATGGGGGCGATCCGGGCCATTCTCAGGCCCAGTCCTGCGGGAGAAGGGCGTCGGGCATGTTCTGGTAGGCGACGGGCCTCAGCCAGCGGCGGATCGACATCGTGCCCACCGAGGTCGCGCCGAAGTTGGTCGAGGCGGGATAGGGCCCGCCATGGACTTGGGCATCCACCACCTCGACGCCGGTCGGAAAGCCATTGGCAAGCACACGGCCCGCCTTGCGTTCCAGCACCGGCATCAGGGCGCGGGCGAGGTCGGTGTCAGCATCGTCGAGGTGGAGCGTACAGGTCAGCTGGCCCTGCAGGCTGCGGGCGATCTCCTGCATCTCGGCGGCGTGGCGGACGCGGACGATGAGGCCGAGGGGGCCGAAGACCTCTTCCGCGAGGGCATGGTCGGAAAGCCAGTCCTGGCCGGAGACCTCGTAGAGGTAGGGCGTGGCGTTCCTCAGGTCGCAGGTGGTGGTGAGAACGGAGCGGACGCCAGACCCTGCGGCCACCCGGTCTCGGCCTTGGCGGTAGGCTTCGGCGATACCGTCGGTCAGCATGGTCTGCGGGCCTACGGCGCCGACGGCAGTTTTGGCGGCTTCGACGAAGGTGTCGGCATCCTTGCCGTCGATCACCACGGCGATGCCGGGGTTGGTGCAGAACTGGCCTGCGCCTTGGGTCAGCGATCCGGCCCAGCCTTTGGCGATGGCCTCACCGCGCGCGGCGAGCGCGGCGGGGAGGAGGAACATCGGGTTGACCGAGCCAAGCTCGCCGAAGAAGGGGATGGGCTCGGGCCTTGCGGCGCAGAGGTTGAAGAGCGCGCGGCCCCCGGCGAGCGAGCCGGTGAAGCCGACGGCCTTGATGAAAGGGTGCTGGACAAGGGCTTCGCCCACGTCGCGCTTGCCGCCTTGGACGAGGGAGAAGACGCCCGGGGGCATCTCGCAGGCGCGGATGGCGGCGTCGATGGCTTGCGCGACGATCTCGCCCGTGCCGGGGTGGGCGGAGTGGCCCTTGACCACGACGGGGCAGCCGGCGGCCAGCGCAGAGGCGGTGTCGCCCCCGGCGGTGGAGAAGGCGAGCGGGAAGTTGGAGGCGCCGAAGACCGCGACCGGGCCGATGGGGCGCTGGATGAGCTTGAGATCGGGGCGGGGGAGCGGTTGGCGGTCGGGCAGGGCCGCGTCGTGGCGGCGGTCGAGCCAGTCGTCCTTGAGGATGTGGCTGGCGAAGAGGCGGAGCTGCATCGTGGTGCGGCCACGCTCGCCCTCCAGCCGGGCGGCGGGGAGGCCGGTTTCCTGGGTGCCGATCTCGGTGATCTCGGCTGCGCGGGCCTCGATCTCATCAGCGATGCGGTTGAGGAAGGCGGCACGGTCGGCGCGGGTCTTGGCGGCATAGACGGGGAAGATGGCCTCGGCAGCGTCGCAGGCGGCAGCGACATGGGCTGGGGTGCCGATGGAGAAGGGGTGCGACGGACCATGCGCGGGGGAGGAGGCGAAGGTCTGCTCGTTTGCGATCCAGTCGCCTGCGATCAGGTGTTTTCCGGTCAGCATGGTCGGTCCTTTCAGAAGTCGAAGGCGTCGGTCGTGATGCGCTCGCCCAGGGTCAGGGCATCGGCGACATGGACCATCGGGGCGAGGTCGACGTCGGAGGCGCCAGTGCGGAGGAGGTCGGCCATGCGGGCGTAGAGGGCGGGATATTCGCCCATGATGGTGTTCTCGCCCGCCGTGGGCTGGCCGTCGATCTCCAGCACGTTGCCGCCCATGCGGAGGGCGAGCTGGCCGCGGTCGGTCTGGACGATGATGTCCCAGGTCTGCGGGCCTTGCTGGCGCCAGTCGAAATCGGCGGAGACGTTGTTGGAGAAGGTGAGTTGCGCGGCGATGGGGGTCTGGCGGTTTGCGGGGAACTCCAGCATGGCGCGGGTCAGGTGGACCGGGGTGGGCAGGATCTCGGTCAGGATCGAGAGGGCGTTGATGCCGGGGTCGAAGACGCCCATGCCGCCGGGCTGGAAGACCCAGTCCTGGCCGGGATGCCATTTGCGCACATCCTCGCGCCAGGTGATATGGGCTTGTCGGACGGTCTTGTCCTTGAGCCAGGCTTTCGCCGGGGCGACGGCATGGGCCATGCGGCTGTGCCAGGTGGCGAAGAGGGTCAGGCCCCTTTCGCGTGCCATTGCTTCAAGCGTGTGGACTTCAGCCAGCGTCGCGCCGGGGGGCTTTTCCAGCATGACATGACGACCGGCCTTCAGCGCGGCGTCGGCATAGTCGAAGCGGGGGACGGGAGGCAGGCAGAGCGAGACCACGGGAATGTCGGGGCGGTCAGCGAGGAAGGTCGCGAAGTCGGCGAAGGCCGGGATACCGGGCACCTGGCCGTGGCGGCTGATGGTCGCCGCGAGGTCCCAGTCGGGCGAGGCGGCGAGGGCCGGGACGTGCTGGTCCAGCGCGATCTTGCCGATGCCGACAAGGGCGATCTTCGTGGTCATCAGTGGCTCTCCCGCGCGACGGCGTTGCCGCGACAGCCGGTGAGGAAGTCTAGGTCGGCACCTTTGTCGGCGCCTTGCACATGGTCGTGGTACAGCTTGGCATAGCCTCCGGTCGGGGGTTCGACGGCGGGTTTCCAAGCGGCGAGCCGGGCTTTCAGTTCCTCGTCGGAGATGTCGAGATGCAGGCGGCGGTTGGCGACGTCCAGCTCGATCATGTCGCCGCTGCGGACCACGGCCAGCGGGCCGCCCCGCGCGGCCTCGGGCGAGGTGTGGAGGACGACGGTGCCATAGGCGGTACCGGACATGCGGGCGTCCGAGATGCGGACCATGTCGGTGATGCCCTTGCGCAGGACCTTGGGCGGCAGGCCCATGTTGCCGACCTCGGCCATGCCGGGATAGCCGCGGGGACCGCAGTTCTTCATCACCATGACGCAGGTCTCGTCGATATCGAGGGCTTCGTCCTCGATCCGGGCCTTGTAGTCATCGATGTCTTCGAACACGACGGCGCGGCCCCGGTGCTGCATCAGGGCGGGCGTGGCGGCGGAGGGTTTCAGGACGGCGCCGTCAGGGGCGAGGTTGCCCTTGACCACGACGATCCCGCCGGACTGAGTGAGGGCCTTTTCCGCCGGCAGGATCACGTCGTCATTGTCGATGCGGGCATCCTTGACCTCATCCCAGATGCCGCCGCCCGAGACGGTCAGCGCGTCCCTGTTCAGAAGGCCCGCCTCGCCCAGCCGCTTGATCACGGCGGGCAGGCCGCCGGCGTAGAAGAATTCCTCCATCAGGTATTTGCCCGATGGCATCAGATTGACGATGGTCGGGATGTCGCGGCCCCAGTCGTCCCAATCGTTCAGCGTCAGGTCGATGCCGCAGCGCCCCGCGATGGCAAGAAGGTGGATCACGGCGTTGGTGGACCCGCCGATGGCGGCGTTGGTGCGGATTGCGTTCTGGAAGGCCGCGCGGGTCAGGATGTCGGAGGGTTTCAGGTCGTCCTTGACCATCTGCACGATCCGGCGGCCGGTGAGGTGCGCCATGACGCGGCGGCGGCTGTCCACCGCCGGGATCGCGGCGTTGCCGGAGAGGGTCATGCCCAGCGCCTCGACCATGGAGGCCATGGTGGAGGCGGTGCCCATCGTGTTGCAGGAGCCGGGGGAGCGGGACATCGACGCCTCGGCCTCGACAAATTCGGCAGCCGTCATTTCCCCGGCCTTCACCGCCTCGGAGAATTTCCAGAGATGCGTGCCGGAGCCGACACGCTCCCCGCGGAAATAGCCGTTCAGCATCGGCCCGCCGGAGACCATGATGGTGGGCAGGTCTACCGACGCCGCGCCCATCAGGAGCGACGGGGTGGTCTTGTCGCAGCCGACGAGACAGACGACGCCGTCCATCTGCTGGCCACGGATGGTTTCCTCGACCGCCATGGCGGCGAGGTTGCGGAACATCATCGCGGTGGGACGGAAGCCGCTTTCAGAAACGGAGAAGACGGGGACGATGACCGGCAACCCGCCCGCCTCGTAGACGCCGTGCTTCACCCGTTCGGCCAGGTCGTTCAGATGGGCGTTGCAGGGGTTGAGTTCCGAGAAGGTGTTCAGGATGCCGATCACCGGGCGGCCGTCGAAAAGGTCGGCGGGCAGGCCTTGGTTCTTCATCCAGCTGCGGTGATAGATGGCGTCCTTCGAGGTGCCGGCGAACCATTCCTGCGAGCGGAGCTTCCGGGGCCATTTGGCGGGTTTGAAGGTCATGGCGCGGGCTCCTTACAGCGGGCGGACTTTGGTTGCGCCCGGGGTCTTCGGTGCAAAGGCCAGGGTATTGCGCAGGGGTTGGCCGAAGTCGGCGACCTCGATCTCGAAGGTGTCTCCGGGTTCGGTCCTGATGCCGTCGGCGAAGGACAGGGTGGCGGTGCCGAAATAGTGGACATGCAGGTCGCCAGGCTGGCGGAAGATCGGATATTTGAAATGGTGGTGTTCGAGGTTGGCGAAGGTATGGGACATGTTCGCCTCTCCGCTGAGGAAGGGCTTTTCCCACAGGACCTTGTCCTTGCGAAGGATGCGGCTGCTGCCCCGGATGTCGGCGGGCAGGTCGCCCACAAGGATCTCTGGCCCGTAGGAGGCGACGCGCAGCTTGGAATGGGCAAGCCAGAGGTAGTTGACCCGTTCGGTGACATGGTCGGAGAATTCGTTGCCCAAGGCCCAGCCGATCCGGTGCGGGGTGCCGTCCGGGCCGATCAGGTAGATGCCCGCGATCTCGGGTTCCTCGCCGCCGTCTTCAGCGAAACCGGGGGCTTCAAGCGCGGCGCCGGGGGCGATGGCGGCATGACCGTTGCCCTTGTAGAACCATTCGGGCTGGGCGCCGACCTCTCCGGCGGTGGGGCGGCCGCCTTCGAGGCCCATGCGGAACATTTTCATGCTGTCGGTCAGGTTTTCCGCGCCTTCCAGCTTGGCGTGCATCGCATCGCGCGCCGAGGCCGAGCCGAGATGGGTGAGGCCCGTCCCGGTCAGATGCAGATGGGCCGGGTCGGGGTGGCTGACCGGCAGGTCGAAGGTCGCGCGGGTCAGGTCGACTGTTTCGCCAAGACCCCGGCGGGCGATCTCGGCAGCGAAGCCCCCTCCGGTGATCGCCGCCGTGGCGAGTTCATAGACCGAGGCGGTGTTGCGCAGGACGCGCGCCTCGGCGCCTTCGCGGACGACGACGCCGGCGCCCCTGACGGTGGACAGATGCATGGCTGGGCTCACTTGTTCTTGTTGTAGACGTCGAAGATCACGGCGGCGAGGAGCACCAGGCCCTTGATCATCTGCTGGTAGTCGATGCCGATCCCGAGGATGGACATCCCCATGTTCATCACGCCCATGATCAGCGCGCCGATGACGACGCCGATGATCTTGCCCGATCCGCCCGCCATCGAGGCCCCGCCGATGAAGACGGCGGCGATGGCGTCCAGCTCGAACCCGGTGCCCGCCTTGGGGGTGGCGGAGTTCAGCCGGGCGGTCACCATCATGCCCGCGAGGGCGGCAAGGACACCCATGTTGACGAAGCAGAAGAACACCAGCCGGTCGGTGCGGATACCGGAAAGCTTGGCGGCCTTTTCATTGCCGCCGACGGCATAGATGCGGCGGCCCTGCACCGTGTTTTCGGTGAAGAAGGCGTAGATCACGGTCAGGATGATCAGCACGATCAGCACGTTCGGCAGCCCTCGGAACGAGGCCAGCTGATAGCCGACAAAGGCTGTCGCCGCCGCGATGATCACGGTCCGGCCCCAGAAAAGGCCTGCCGGTTCCGGAGTGATGCCGAATTCGGCGTCGCGGGTGCGGGCGCGCATCCCGATCCAGGTGATGATCCCTATGGCCAGCGCCGTGATGATCAGCGTCAGGCCGTGCGGCTTCATCATGCCGGTAAGGTCGGGGATGAAGCCCGAGGACATGGCCTGGAAGGCCTTTGGGAACGGGCCGATGTTCTGCCCGCCCAGAAGCAGCAGCGTCGCGCCGCGGAACACCATCATTCCCGCCAGCGTCACGATGAACGAGGGAATGCGCCAGAAGGCGACCCAGTAGCCTTGGGCGGCACCAATCATCCCGCCGACGATCAGGGTCAGCGGAATGACCAGCCAGAAGGGCAGGCCGAGATTGACCGTGAGATAGGCCGCCACCGCGCCGGTGAAAGCGGCGACCGAACCGACGGAAAGGTCGATATGGCCCGAGACGATGATCAGCAGCATCCCCAATGCAAGGATGATCACATGGCCGTTCTGCAGGAAGATGTTGGTGATGTTCGGCGCTTGCAGGAACATCGGCTTGCCCTGCATCGACACCAGCACCGAGAACAGCGCAACGATGGCTACCAGCGCCAGAAGCATTCCGTTTTCGCGCAGATGTCCGCCCAGAGAGCTTTGTTTGCCAGCCATCACGCTACCTTCCCTGCGGTCTTGCCATTGTCCTTTACGATCAGCGCCATGATCTTCTCCTGGCTGGCCTCATCGCGGGTCAGTTCGCCGACAATGCGGCCTTCGTTCATCACGTAGATGCGGTCGCACATGCCCAGAAGCTCGGGCATTTCGCTGCTGATCATCAGGATGCCCCGGCCCTGGTCGGCGAGGTCCTTCATGATCGTGTAGATCTCGAACTTGGCGCCCACGTCGATGCCGCGGGTGGGCTCGTCAAGGATCAGAAGCTCGGGGTCGGTGAAAAGCCATTTCGACAGCACCACCTTCTGCTGGTTGCCGCCGGAAAGGTTCACCACCTTCTGCTGCACGCCGGGGGTGCGGATGGCCAGTTGCTTGCGGTAGCCCTCGGCCACCTGCGCCTCGCGCCGCTTGTCGAGGACCGAGCGCGTGGCAATGCCGAAGAGGTTGGCCAAGCTGATGTTCTTCAGGATCGGCTCTTCCAGGATCAGGCCCAGCGCCTTGCGGTCTTCGGTGACATAGGAGATTCCGGCGTCGATGGCCCTGGTGACGGTCGAGACGTCGACGGGCTTCCCGTGCATCTTGACCGCGCCCGCATGGCCCTTGCCGTAGCTGCGACCGAAGATCGACATGGCAAGCTCGGTGCGGCCCGCGCCCATCAGCCCGGCGATGCCGACGATCTCGCCCTTGCGGACGTTCAGCGAGACGCCCTTGATCATCTGCCGGCCGCCCTGTTCGGGATGCCAGCAGGACCAGTTTTCCACCTCGAACAGCATGTCGCCGGGGTTCGGGCTGCGTTCCGGGTAGCGATGCGCCATGTCGCGGCCGACCATGTCGCGGATGATGCGGTCTTCCGAGATGTCCTCTTTCGCGAGGGTGGAGACCGAAGTGCCGTCGCGGATCACGGTGATGCGGTCGGCGACGCGGGAGATTTCGTTCAGCTTGTGGCTGATGATGATCTGGGTCACGCCTTGCGCCTTCAGCTCCAGCATCAGGTCCAAGAGACGGTCGGCATCGGCCTCTTGCAAGGCCGCGGTGGGTTCGTCCAGGATCAGAAGGCGGACGTTCTTCGACAGGGCCTTGGCGATCTCGATCAGTTGCTGCTTGCCGACACCCAGCTTGCCCACGACCGCACCGGGGGGTTCGTTCAGGCCGACCTGGCGCAGAAGCGCCTCGGTCTTCTTGAAGGCCATGGGCCAGGAGATGACCCCGTTGGTCGCGACCTCGTTGCCCATGAACAGGTTCTCGGCGATCGACAACAGCGGGATCAGCGCGAGTTCCTGGTGGATGATGATGATCCCCTTCTCCTCACTGTCGCGGATGCCGCGGTTGCGGAGGGGCTGGCCATCGTAGAGGATTTCGCCGTCATAGGTGCCATGCGGATAGACGCCGGACAGCACCTTCATCAGCGTGGATTTCCCGGCGCCGTTCTCGCCGCAGATGGCGTGGATCTCTCCGGCCTCGACGGTCAGGCTGACCCGGTCAAGCGCCTTCACGCCCGGGAAGACCTTGGTGATCTCCCGCATTTCCAGAAGTGTGGTCATGTCCCCTCCCCCAAGGGAACCCGCCCGCGCGGGAGCTGCGCAGGCGGGCCCGTGGGATCAGCTTACTTCAGCTGGTCCGCAGTGTAGTAGCCCGAACCGACGAGGATCTCCTCGTAGTTCGACAGGTTCACCGAGACGGGTTCCAGGAGGTAGGACGGAACGACCTTGACGCCGTTGTCATAGGTCGAAGTGTCATTGATTTCGGGCTCACCGCCCGCCAGCACGGCATCGACCATCTTCACGGTGACTTTCGCCAGTTCGCGGGTGTCCTTGAAGATTGTCGAATACTGCTCCCCGGCGATCATCGACTTGACCGAGGGGATTTCGGCATCCTGGCCGGTGACGATGGGCATCTTCATGTCGCCCGAGCCGTAGCCCACGCCCTTGAGCGACGAGATGATCCCGATGGAGAGCCCGTCATAGGGCGACAGCGCGCCGTGCAGCTGCTTGTCGCCGTAGTTCGAGGACAGGAGGTTGTCCATCCGGGCCTGCGCCACCGCGCCGTCCCAGCGCAGGGTGCCGACCACGTCCATGCCCATCTGGCCCGAAGGGATGGCGATCTCGCCCGAGTCGATCATCGGTTGCAGGACCGACATCGCACCGTTGTAGAAGAAGAAGGCGTTGTTGTCGTCCGGGCTGCCGCCGAAGAGTTCGACATTCCACGGCTTCACGTCCGGGAAGCGCTCCTTGAGGCCAGCGACCAGCGATTCCGCCTGCTGCACGCCGACCTTGAAGTTGTCGAAGGTGGCGTAATAGTCGACCGAGGCGCTGTCACGGATCAGCCGGTCATAGGCGATGACCTTGATCCCTTGCGCGGCGGCGTTGTCCAGCGCGTTCGACAGCGTGGTGCCGTCGATGGCCGCGATCACCAGCGCCTTGACGCCCGAGGTGATCATGTTCTCGATCTGGCTCAGCTGGGTCGGGATGTCATCCTCGGCATATTGCAGGTCGGCGGTGTAGCCGGCTTCCTGGAACGCCTTCACCATCGACTCGCCGTCCGAAATCCAGCGCGAGGAGGATTTTGTCGGCATGGCGATGCCGACGGCGCCCTTGTCCTGGGCGAAAAGCGGCATGGCCGAAAGTGCGGCGGTGGCGCCGGTCAGGGCCATCAGGCCGCGGCGGGTCAAGATCATCTGTTTCCTCCCGATGATTCTTCGTTTGCATCCGCTTTGGGCACGCCAGCGCGGCCTTTGCTAACGGACAGGGCGGACATTGCGCAGATGACCCATACCTGTCAAATAGGCCTTATGTGCCAAATGATATCAGAATTGATATGGGTCTGACCTCCGCCGTCCTGGCAAGCCAGCTGCGCCGGTTGAAGCCGATCCAGCTGCGCCTGCTGGCCGAGATGGACCACACCGGCGCGCTTGGGCTGGCGGCAACGCGGATCGGGGTGGCGCAACCTGCCGCCTCGCGGCTGTTGACCGAGATGGAGGCTTTACTGGGCCTTGCGCTGCATGAGCGGCAGGGCCGGGGTCTGCGGCTGACGCCGGTCGGCAAGGCGCTGGCCCGGCGCGCGGCCCGGATCGAGATCGAGCTGACCGACGCCGCCCGCGATCTGGCCGAGGCGGCGACCGGGCGGGCGGGCGTGGTGCGGGTGGGGTCGGTCACAGGCCCGGCGCTCAGCCTGGTGCTGCCGGTGCTGATCCAGCTGCAGGACGCCCTGCCCGACTTCCGGGCCGAGGTGACGGTCGCGACCTCGATCACGCTCTGCGAGCTTCTGCGCGAAGGGCGGCTGGATTTCGCACTGGCCCGGCTTGCCCCAGGCGAGGCTCAGCTGGAGGCGCGGATGATCGCGGGGGAGCCGCTGTCGCTGGTGGTGCGGCGGGGCCATCCGCTGCTGGTGAGGCCCCGGATTTCCGCCGACGATCTCTTGCGCTATGACTGGGTTGTCGGCGACGACGAGACGCTCTTGACCCAGACAGTCCTGGCGCGGCTGTCTGAACTGGGAATGCCGCTGCCGCGACGGCGGATTTCGACCTCGTCCTTCCTATTCACCCTGGCGCTTTTGAACCAGACCGACGCCATCGCGCCTCTGGCAACTTCGGTGGTGGACAGTTTCGCCGGGAACCCCTCGGTGCCCTTCATCTCGCTGCCGGTCGACCTGGGGCTGTCGGTCGCCCCGTTCAGCCTGGTGACGCGGGCCGGTGCGCAGATGACGCCCTCGGCCCAGCGCCTGATCGACGCGGTTCTCGCCGCTGTATAGCGTGCGCCATCACGCGACCTCGACGAAGACCCGGTCGCCCTCGACCTTCACCGGAAAGGTCCTGAGGTTGATGCAAACCGGGGCCCGCATCGCCTCGCCGGTGCGATAGTCGAACTGGCCGTTGTGCTTCGGACATTCGATCAGATGGCCCATCACCAGCCCGTCGCAGAGATGCACGTTTTCATGGGTGCAGAGACCGGCGGTCGCGAAGAACTCCCCCTCCGGCGAGTGGTAGATCGCGAAGGTCTTCCCGGCGTGATCCCAGCGGATCAGGTCTTCCTCGTCGATGTCGTCGGTGGCACAGGCGTCAATCCAGGGCATGTCGGTTCCTTATTCTGCGGCGGCGGGGGGCATCATCCCCGGGACGTATTGATGGAAATCCTCGCGGTAGGGCTTCGCGGTCGGCGGCAGGTCGCGTTTGAGGAAATATTCCTCATTCAGGATCTGGCGCTTGATCGCCGGCCACATCTCGCGGAAGGCCTCGGCGATGGACCGGTTGGGCGGCGGCAGGTCGTCCTTGATCGTCGCATGGAGGCGCGGAAGAGCGTGGTAGGGCACCATCGGGAACATGTGGTGTTCGACGTGATAGTTCATGTTCCAGTAGATGAAGCGGCTGATGGGATTCATATAGACTGTACGGCTGTTCAGCCGGTGGTCGATGACATTGTCGGCAAGCCCGCCGTGCTGCAAGAGGCCGGTCATGATGTGGTGCCAGGCGCCATACATCCGCGGCAGGCCGATCACCATCAGGGGCAGGATCGAGCGCATCCAGACCGCCAGCGCGATCGTGACCGCATAGATCGACAGATGGACGATCGCCACTTTCTGCACCCTGCCCCATTCGCTTTGCGGCACGAAGGTCCTTTCCTCGGGTGTCGGCCCGAAGACCGCGTTGCGGATCAGATTCGGAAAGAACCTGATCACGTCGATGACGCCGAAGAAGTTCAGGATCAGCTTGGCCAGCTCTGGCGGGCGCATCACGGCGATTTCCGGGTCGCGGCCGACGAAATAGGTTTCGGAATGGTGGCGCGCGTGGCTCCAGCGCCAGGTGGCCGAGTTGCGCATGATCATGAAGCTGGCGATCTGGTAGACCGCGTTGTTCATCCAGGGCATCCTGAACGCCGTGCCGTGGCTGCATTCGTGCCAGCGCGAATCGGAGGCCGAGCCGTAAAGGACGCCATAGGCCAGCCAGAAGGGCGCCGACCACCACGAGGGCCAGAGCGCAATGCCGATGCCCGCCAGAACGATCATGCTGCCGTAGAGAATGATCGTGTCGCGAATGGCGGGCTGGTCGCTGCGCGCCATCAGGTCCTTCATCACCTTGCGCGGCACTTCGGTGTGATACCATTCCGCCGCCGTCAGGCCGCTTTCCACCGCGCGCCTGGCATCGGTGCCAAAGGGGCTATAGTCCCGCTTGCTCATGTCTGACCTCCGCTGCATTCCCCGGCGCCCGGGCGGGAGCGCCTCGTCTCAGCGTGGATAAGTCGGGGTTGTCCCGATCGCCAAGAGCCGCGCTTGCAGGTTTCGTCATGATCCATCATGATCCGGCATCACCCTGATGGGATTTCGTCAAGCAGCATGGCAAACCGCCCGACCATCCATGATGTCGCCCGCGAGGCCGGGGTGTCCAGCGCCACGGTCGACCGGGTGTTGAACGGCCGCGAGAGGGTGCGCGAGGAAACCGCGCGCAAGGTCTATGAGGCGGCGCGGCTGGTCGGCTATCACGCGGCGGCGCTGATCGGGCAGCGGGTGCAGGCAGACCTGCCGAGGCTGCGGCTGGGGCTGGTCCTGCACAAGGAACGGCAGGCGTTCTACCAGAATTTCAAGGCCGAGGCCGAGCGGGCCGTGACCCAGGCCACCGGGGTGCGCGCCACGTTGCAGGTGGCCTTCGCCTCCTCGCAATCGCCGAAGGATTTCACCGAGCTGATGGAAGGCATGGCCGGCCGCGTCGATGCGATTGCCGCAACCGCCGTCACCCATCCGGAAGTCACCGAAGCGGTGATGCGGCTGAACGCCAAGGGGATTCCCTGCTTTTCCCTGCTGAACGATTTCGGGCAGGGCGTGCGGCAAAATTACCTTGGTCTAAACAACTTGAAGGTGGGTCGCATCGCCGCGCACATGATCGCGACCGCCTCGCACCATGCCGGAAAGATCGCGGTCTTCGTTGGCGGCTACCGCTGGCACGGGCATGAGCTGCGTGAAACCGGAGTGCGCAGCTATTTCCGCGAACATGCCCCGCAGTTCCAGATTCTGGACACCCTGATCAACCTGGAGACCCGGCAGCTGACCTATGAGGCGACGCTGGACCTTCTGGGCCGCCATCGCGACCTGCGCGGCATCTACTGCGCGGGCGGCGGGATGGAGGGGGCCATCGCCGCCGTGCGCGAGGTGCGGGCACCGGGCGAGGTGGCGCTGGTCGTCAACGAACTGACGCCCGAGAGCCGCGCAGCCCTGATCGGGCGGCATGTGACCATGGTGATCGGCACGCCGCTGCCCAGGCTGTGCGACGATCTCGTCCGCCTGGCTACCGAGGCGGTCAGCGGCGGGATGCTCCCGGTGCAGGGCCAGCACTTCCTGCAGCCCGACCTGCATCTTCCGGAAAGCGTCTGACGAAAAACAATCACCGTTTCGGACAGCGTTTCGTCAGGAATGATGGTTTCTCCCCGCGACCGATTGACGCGAGGACACTGGTTCGGGATGGTCCCGCCAAAGAAATTGCCGCGGTTGGGGAGGACCGGGAATGATCCACTTCGCCTTGAACCATATGACGGTCGCCCGGCTGTCCTTCCGCGAACTGGTGGCGTTGTCGAAGGACCTTGGTTGCGTGGGCATCGAGGTTCGCAACGACCTGCCCCAGCCGCTGTTCGACGGGATGGACCCTGCCGAAGCGGGGACCTTCCTGTGCGACAACGGGCTGCGACTGCTGGCGGTGGCCGAGGTCAAGCGCTTCAACGACTGGTCGTCGGACAAGGAAGCCGAGGCGCTGGCCCTGATGCAGATCGCCCGCGCCGCCGGGGCCGAAGCCGTCAGCCTGATCCCACGCAACGACAACCTTGGCATGGGGAACGGCGAACGCCAGGCCAACCTGCGCGTCGCGCTGAAGGCGCTGAAGCCGATGCTGGAGGACCATGGCCTGATCGGCATGGTCGAACCGCTGGGCTTCGAGATCTGCCCGCTGCGCCACAAGTCGGAAGCGGTGGAGGGGATCGAAGCCGTCGGCGGCAGGGGCCGCTTCAAACTGGTGCATGACACCTTCCACCACACGCTGGCCCATGGCGGGCCGCTGTTCCCGGACCACACCGGCATCGTCCATGTCTCGGGCGTCGTGGACCAGCAGGTGGGCATCAACGACATGCGCGATCCGCACCGTGTGCTGGTCACGCCCGGCGACCGGCTGGGGAATATCGAGCAGATCGCTGCGCTGCAGGCCGCCGGATGGAACGGCCCCGTCAGCTATGAGGCCTTCTCGCCCGAGGTTCACGCTTTTGCCGACTCGGCGGGCGAGCTGGCGAAGTCCTTCGAGTTCATCCGCCACGGCCTTGCCGCGCGCGCTGCCTGATTTCAGACCCGGGGAGAACGGGTCTTCCGGTTCAATTCAGGATGCTGCCGGACATCCACCAAGGGAGAGAGAGATGAAAAAGACGCTTCTTGCTGCGGGCCTCACCGCGCTGATGGGCACCACCGCGATGGCGGACGGGATCGGCGTGTCGATGGCGCTGTTCGACGACAACTTCCTGACCGTGCTGCGCAACGGCATCCAGTCCCAGGCCGACTCTGCTGGCCTGAAGGTGCAGATCGAGGATGCGCAGAACGATGTCGCCAAGCAGCTGGACCAGATCAACAACTTCATCGCCAGCGGTGTTGACGCGATCATCGTGAACCCGGTCGACACCTCGGCCACGCAGGCCATGTCGGATGCCGCCGCTGCCGCGAACATCCCGCTGGTCTATGTGAACCGCGAGCCGATCAACGTCGACACCCTGCCCGACAACCAGGCCTTCGTCGCCTCGAACGAAGTGGATTCCGGCACGCTGGAAACCATCGCGCTGTGCGACAACTGGGCGGGCGAGGGCAAGACCGAGGTCAACGTCTATGTCCTGCAGGGCGAGCTGTCGAACCAGGCCGCGGTGCAACGCACCCAGGACATCTACGACGTGATCGAAGCCGGGAAGTGCAAGGTCAAGATCAACGTGATCGACCAGCAAACCGCCAACTGGTCGCGTGACCAGGCGCAGAACCTGATGACCAACTGGCTTTCGACCGGCGCGGCTTTCGACGGCGTCATCTCGAACAACGATGAGATGGCGATCGGCGCGATCCAGGCGATGAAGGCGGCGGGGATCGACATGGCGACCGTGCAGGTCGGCGGTGTCGATGCGACGCAGGACGCGCTGGCGGCGATGCAGGCGGGCGATCTGGACGTGACCGTGTTCCAGAACGCCGCGGCCCAGGGCGGCGGCGCGCTGGATGCGGCGGTCAAGCTGTCGAAGGGCGAGGCGGTGGACCAGAAGGTCTATGTCCCGTTCGAACTGGTGACCCCGGCGAACGTCGCGGACTACGTGGCCAAGAACTGAGCCCCTTCCGGGCATTGCGGGGCGGCGGGCAACGGCCGCCCCGTTTCTTGCTGGTCAGGATGGGGCAACATCGGCCAGGGTTTTCCGAGATCGCATCTTTGGGGGAGGAGGAAGCGACGTGGCTGAAGCGACCCATGGCCTTGGCGGCCTGAAATACGACCCGGCAAAGCGCACCCGCGCACCGGAATGGAACGTCTTCGGCGCGCTGGTGCTGATCGTCCTGATCTTCGAAGTGCTGAACCGTGTGAACGGCACCTCGTTCCTGTTCAACATGCGCGACAACGTCGATGCGATCTTCAACCAGCAGCGGCTGGATATCATGATCCTGCAGGTCGCGATCATCGGCATCATCGCGCTGGGGGTGACGCAGGTCATCATCATTGGCGGGATCGACCTCTCTTCCGGCTCGGTCGTCGGCGCGACGGCAATGATCGTGATGAGCTTCGCCCAGACCGCGCTGGTGAACGGCAACCCCAACCCCAAGGCGATCTTCGGCGACTGGGCCATGGACCTGCCGGTGATTGTGCCCATTCTCGTGGGCCTTGCCTGCGGATTGCTGGCCGGACTGATCAACGGTCTGCTTGTCGCCTATACCAAGATTCCGCCCTTCATCGCCACGCTGGGCATGATGGTTTCGGCGCGCGGCGCGGCGCGCTGGTGGTCGAACGGCCAGCCGATCAGCTTTCCGACCGAAAGCTATGGCAAGCTGGCGAATGGCGACCTGCTGGGCAATCTGACCTTCGGCCTGGTGCACTGGCCCGGCCAGAACCCCGCCGTGGTTTTCGTGCTGCTGGCGGTGCTGTTCCACGTCATCATGACCTACACGCTGTACGGCAAGCGCAGCTATGCCATCGGCTCGAACGAGGCGGCAGCGCGGATGTCGGGGATCAACGTCGACCGGCACAAGGTGCTGGTCTACGCCATCGCGGGCATTCTGGCGGCGATCGCGGCGGTGCTGCTGACCTCGAAGAACCTCACCGCGCAGGCGGGGATGGGGGTGATGTACGAGCTTGACGCCATCGCCATGGCGGTGATCGGCGGCGTCTCGCTGGCCGGGGGCCGCGGGTCCATCCTCGGGACGGTGCTCGGCGCAGCGATCTTCTCGGTGATCATCTCGGGTTTCACCTCGATCAAGCTGGACGCCTATTACCAGGAGATGGTCAAGGGCGCGATCATCGTCGGGGCCGTGGTGCTGGACCAATGGCGGCAACGCAAGCGGGCACGGGGGTAGGCCATGTCGAAGATCATTCTGGAAACCCGTGGCCTGACCAAGCATTACGGCGGCGTCCACGCGCTGGAAGACGCGAACTTCATCCTGCACGAGGGCGAGCATGTCGCCGTGGTGGGCGACAACGGGGCGGGCAAGTCCACCTTCGTGCGTCAGGTGACGGCGGTGGAGCAGCGGTCGAGCGGCGAGGTCATCTTCGACGGCCAGCCGGTGCATTTCTCCGGCCCGCTGGAAGCACGGCAGGCCGGGATCGAGACCGTGTTCCAGACGCTGGCGCTGGCCGACGACCTGGATGTGCCGTCGAACCTGTTCCTGGGGCGCGAGCTGTTCAAGTTCAGGCTGGGGCCGTTCTCCTGGCTGGACCGCAAGACGATGCGCGAGCGGACGATGGAAGCCTTGAAGACGACGGCGGTGAAGATCCCCAATGTCGACAATCCGATCCGCAACATGAGCGGGGGGCAGC
>NZ_DAIQAT010000045.1:0-22342 GCF_036781545.1 Tabrizicola sp. | reverse complement strand
GCGCTGCGCGCCGTGGTCGACCGCTACAAGGCCCGCGGCCTGACCCCGGTCTGCGCGATGGAGCTGGAGTTCTTCCTGATCGACGACAGCGGCAAGACCATGCAGGTTCCGGCTTCGCCCCGGTCCGGCAAGCGCCGCAAGGCCGCCGAGACCCTGTCGATCCGGGCGCTGGACGCTTTCGACACCTTCTTCACCGACCTCTACGACGCCTGCGAGGCGATGGACATCCCGGCCGACACCACCACCTCGGAAACCGGGCTCGGCCAGTTCGAGGTCAACCTGATGCATTGCGACGACGCGCTGCGCGCCGCCGACGATGCCTGGCTCTTCAAGATGCTGGTCAAGGGGCTGGCGCGGCGGCACGGCTTCGCCGCCAGCTTCATGGCGAAACCCTATGCCGATTACTCCGGCTCGGGCCTGCACACCCATTTCTCGATCCTCGATGAAAAGGGCGACAACATCTTCGATTCCGGCGGCCCCAAGGGCACCGCCCAGCTGCGCCACGCCATCGCCGGATGCCTGGCGGCGATGCACGATTCCACCCTGCTCTTCGCGCCGCATTTCAACAGCTACGAACGGCTGGTGCCCGACAAGCACGCCCCCACCGCCATCAGCTGGGGCTACGAGAACCGCACCTCGGCGATCCGCATCCCCGCCGGCAACCCGGCGGCGCGGCGGATCGAGCATCGCGTGGCCGGGGGCGACGTGAACCCCTATCTGATGCTGGCCGCCATCCTGGGCGCCGCGCTGACCGGGCTGGAAGATGCGGTCGAACCGCCGCCGCCGGTCACCGGCAACGCCTATGCGATGGACCTGCCGCAGATCCCCGCGACCTGGGAAGCCGCCATCGACGCCTTCGAGCACTCGGACATCCTCTACCGCTTCCTGCCCAAGGAGATCATCCGCAACCTGGTGCAGACCAAGCGGCAGGAATTGCACTACATCGCCGAGCTCTCGCCGGAGGAACGGGTGGAGCTTTACCTCGACACCGTCTGACCGCTCCCCGGTTGCCTTCGGCTCTTGTCGCTGTCCCGCGAGGAGAAGCCGAAGGCGCATAACGAGCCCCCCTTGACCAAGCCCCCCCGAAACGCCCACCTTGAGGAAAACCAGAGGGACCAAGATGCAGATCGGCATCCTCCAGACCGGCGAAAGCCCCGACGCCCTTCGCGCCGACATGGGCGACTACCCGGATTTCTTCGAGACCCTGCTGGCGGGCAAGGGGCTGACCTTCCGCCGCTGGGCCGTGCTGCGGAACGACTTCCCCGCTTCCGTGCATGACTGCGACGGCTGGCTGATCACCGGCTCGCGCTTCGGCGCCTATGAACCGCACGACTGGATCCCGCCGCTGGAGGATTTCATCCGTGCCGCCTATGCCGCGCATGTCCCCGTCGTCGGCATCTGCTTCGGCCATCAGATCATCGCCCAGGCCATGGGCGGCAAGGTCGAGAAATACGCGGGCGGCTGGTCCGTCGGCCCCACCGAATACGATTTCGGCGACCAGAGCTATACGCTCAACGCCTGGCATCAGGACCAGGTGGTGACAAAGCCCGAGATGGCGAAGGTCCTGTCCTCGACCGCCTTCTGCCAGAACGCGGCGCTGCTCTATGACGACCGCATGTTTTCCGTCCAGCCCCACCCCGAATTCCGCAAGGAGTTCATGGAGGGGCTGATCAAGTACCGGGGGCCGGGTCTGGTCCCCGACGCGATCCTCGCCGATGCCAAGGCCCGCATCGACACGCCCCTCGACAGCCCGTCGATGGCCGACCGGATCGCGGATTTCTTCCTGACCCACCAAACCGGGGCCGAGAAGCTCCGCGCCTGACCGCGCGGGGGCCACCCCCCAACACACGTGTGACATATGTCCAAATGGACCGACCAGCTGCCCGAGGCAGCGCGCGACTACATCGGCAACCGCCGGGTAGACGAAGTGGAATGCATCATCGGCGACATCGCCGGGGTGGCGCGCGGCAAGGCGATGCCCGCCGCGAAATTCGCCAAGCAGACCAACTACTTCCTGCCGAATTCCATCTTCCTGCAAACGATCACCGGCGAATGGGCCGACAACCCGTTCGACGCCTTCACCGAACCCGACATGATCCTGGAACCCGACTGGTCCACCGCCACCGCCGCGCCCTGGACGGCCGACATCACGCTTCAGGTCATCCACGACGCCAAGGACCAGCAGGGCAACCCGGTTCCCTTCTCGCCCCGCAACGTGCTGCGACGGATCATGGACCTCTACGCCGCCCGGGGCTGGAAGCCGGTCGTGGCGCCCGAAATGGAATTCTTCCTGACCGCCCGCAACATCGACCCCAACATGCCGGTGATCCCGCCGATGGGCCGCTCCGGGCGCCGCGCGGCGGGCAAGCAGGCCTATTCCATGTCGGCGGTCGATGAATACGGCAAGGTCATCGACGACATCTACGACTTTGCCGAGGCGCAGGGTCTTGAGATCGACGGCATCCTGCAAGAGGGTGGCGCCGGCCAGATCGAGTTGAACCTCGCCCACGGCGACCCGATCCAGCTGGCCGACGAGGTCTTCTTCTTCAAGCGCATGATCCGCGAGGCCGCGCTGCGGCACGACTGCTTTGCCACCTTCATGGCCAAGCCCATCGCAGGCGAGCCGGGGTCGGCGATGCACATCCACACCTCGGTGGTGGACACGAAAACCGGCAAGAACATCTTTGCCGGTCCGAAGGGCGTCGAGACGGAAGCCTTCCTCAATTTCATCGGGGGCCTGCAGAAGCACCTCGGCGCCGCCGTCGCGCTCTTCGCGCCCTACGTCAACAGCTATCGCCGCTACGTCCCCGACTTCGCCGCCCCGATCAACCTGGAATGGGGTCGCGACAACCGGACCACGGGCCTGCGCATCCCGATCTCGGGTTCCGCCGCCCGCCGGGTGGAAAACCGCCTGCCCGGCATGGATTGCAACCCCTATCTCGGCATCGCCGCGACGCTGGCCTGCGGCTATCTCGGCCTGGTGAACAAGACCCCGTCCCGTCCGGAATTCTCCGGCTCGGCCTATATCGATAACGAGGACATCCCGGTGAACCTTGGCGATGCGCTGGACCTGCTGGAAGAGGACACCGCCCTGCAAGAGGTGATGGGCGTCGATTTCTGCAAGGTCTACGATTCGGTGAAGCGCAACGAATACAAGGAATTCCTGCAAGTCATCAGCCCGTGGGAGAGGGAGCACCTGCTCCTCAACGTCTGATGGTCAACCTGCTTCACGCGAATGACCGGCGGGGCGAATACCCCGCCAGCTACTATGCCGCGACCGCGGCGCCGCTCGACCGCTTCCCGATCCTGAAAGGTGCCGTGAAGGCCGATGTCTGCGTCGTCGGCGGCGGCTACACCGGCCTGTCCGCCGCGCTGCATCTGGCCCAGAAGGGCTATGACGTGGTGCTTCTGGAAGCGCATAGGGTGGGCTTCGGCGCCAGCGGGCGGAACGGCGGGCAGGTCGGCAGCGGCCAAAGGCAGGATCAGGTCTGGATCGAGAAGGTCGCCGGCCGCGAAAACGCCCATCGGTTCTGGGACCTCGCCGAAGAGGCCAAGACGCTGGTCAAGACGCTGGTGAAAGACCACGCCATGCCCGTGACCTTCCACCCCGGCATCGCCCATGCCTGCCGGACGGAAGGAGAGGTCCGCGAGACCCACGCCTATGCCGAGAAGCTGCACCGCGACTATGGCTACACCCATCTTGAACCGCTCGACCGCAGCGGCATCCGGCGACTGATCGGGTCCACCGACTATGTCGGCGGCGAGATCGACCGCGACGCGGGCCATCTGCACCCGCTGAATTATGCCATCGGCCTCGCTCAGGCTGCGGCGAAGGCGGGCGTCCGCCTCCACGAACTCAGCGAAGTCCATCGCGTCGAACCGGGGCCGAGGCCCGTTGTCCGCACCCCCTCGGGCCATGTCGACTGCGCCACGGTGATCCTTGCCGGGAACGGCTATCTCGGCCAGCTGAACGAGAAGGTTGCGGCAAAGGTCATGCCGATCAACAACTTCATCGTCGCGACCGAGCCCTTGGGGGATGCGGCGAAGGACCTTCTCTCCGAACCCGTCGCCGTCGCCGACACCCGTTTCGTCGTGAACTACTGGCGGCTTTCCGAAGACAACCGCCTGCTCTTCGGGGGCGGCGAAAGCTACGGCTACCGCTTCCCCGACATCATCAGGACCGTCTCGAAACCGATGCTTCAGGTCTACCCGCAGCTTGCGAAGACCCGGATCGACTATGCCTGGGGCGGCACGCTGGCGATCACCATCAACCGGATGCCCTGCTTCACGAGGCCCGGCCAGAATGTCCTTTCCGCCTCGGGCTACTCCGGCCACGGCGTTGCGATGGCGACCCTGGCGGGCAAGCTGATGGCCGAGGCGACCGCGGGCCAGCAGGAACGCTTCGACCTCATGGCAAGCCTGCCGCAGCACCGCTTCCCCGGCGGCGTCGCCTTGCGCTGGCCGCTCCTCGTCACAGCGATGACCTGGTTCGCCCTGCGCGACCGGCTGGGGCTTTAGGCTTTCCTTGCCCTAGGAATCCCCGCCTCGAACGGGCTTCCATCACTGCCCGACCGCTTGATGACCGCATCCGTCGCGGCGAGACGATCTTCGCCCTCGGCGCGTCGTTGAGTGGCCGCCTTCACCACCGCATCGGCGACCACTATCAGGACCTGAAGAAGATGGGCGGAGAGGTCGACATCCCGGCGGGGTGTAAGCCCCGGGGCCTGCTTTCTGCCGACGGCTGCGGGAAGTCCTTGTAATCTCGTGATCAAAGGCCTATGTGCATCCCGCGAAGCTTCATCTTTCGACCTCCTGTTTCCTTACGGTTCAGTTGCGACTCTGACGACACTGAGCCAGGCCATCGCACCATGCGGATGGCAACCAAGTAGAGGAGACATCACGATGGCCAATGGCACCGTGAAATGGTTCAACGCCACCAAGGGTTTCGGTTTCATCGCTCCGGCGGGCGGCTCCAAGGACGTTTTCGTCCATGTGAGCGCGCTGGAACGCGCCGGCATCCGCCAACTGAATGACGGCCAGGCCGTCACCTATGACGTGGAAGCCGACCGCAACGGTCGCGAATCCGCTGTGAATCTCGCCCTGGCGTAAGCCTGCGGGGTCTACGGACCGGAATTTGAAAGGCGGAGGGACCGAAGTCCCTCCGCCTTTTTCTTTGCTTTGCGACCGGGGGCAGATGTTACCAGATCCCTAACGCCCGCAGACAACCCCTTGAAATCTCTGGCCGCGAAACCCTGCCCGCGCGCGGGCAGTCAGCCGTTGAACAGGAAGTGCAGCACGTCCCCGTCCTTGACTTCGTAAGTCTTGCCCTCGACCCGGAACTTGCCCGCCTCCTTGGCCCCCGCCTCGCCCTTTCCGGCGATATAGTCGTCATAGGCCACGGTTTCCGCCCGGATGAACCCCTTCTCGAAATCGCCGTGGATCACCCCCGCCGCCTGCGGGGCAAGGGTGCCCTTCGTGATCGTCCAGGCCCGCGCCTCCTTCGGCCCGACGGTGAAATAGGTCTGCAGGCCCAGAAGCGCGTAGCCAGCCTTGATCAGCCGGTCGAGCCCCGCCTCATGCAGCCCCATCTCTTCCAGGAACATCGCCGCCTCGTCCTCGGGCAGCTGCGCCAGTTCCTCCTCGATCCGGGCCGAGATCACCACCGACGCCGCGCCCTGCTTCGCGGCCATCTCCGCAACCCGCGCCGACTGGGAATTGCCCTCGGCCGCGCAAGCCTCCTCGACGTTGCAGACATAAAGCACCGGCTTCGCGGTCAGAAGCTGCAGCATCCGCCACTGCTTGCGGTCGTCCTCGGCAATTTTCAGCGACCGCGCGGGCCCGCCCTCCGCCAGTGCCGCCTGCGCCGCGCGGAGAAGCCGGTCCTGATCCTGCACCTCCTGATCCCCGCCGCGCAGCTTCTTGCCCAGCGCCACCAGCCGCCGCTCAACCGATTCCAGATCGGCCAGCATCAGTTCGGTCTCGATGGTCTCGGCATCCGCCACCGGGTCGATCCGGCCTTCGACATGGGTGATGTCCCCGTCCTCGAAGCAGCGCAGCACATGGGCGATGGCGTCACATTCCCGGATGTTGGCAAGGAACTGGTTGCCCAGCCCCTCCCCCTTCGAGGCCCCGCGCACCAGCCCCGCGATGTCGACGAAGGTCATCCGCGTCGGGATGATCTGCTTCGACCCGGCAATCGCCGCCAGCTTCTCCAGCCGGGCGTCCGGCACCGAAACCTCGCCCACGTTCGGCTCGATGGTGCAGAACGGAAAATTCGCCGCCTGCGCCGCCGCCGTCCGGGTCAGCGCGTTGAAGAGGGTGGACTTGCCCACATTCGGCAGTCCGACGATGCCCATCCTGAAACCCATCATGCCCTCCGTTGGCGACGGGCCGCTTCTACGGGCGGGAGGAGAAAGGATCAAGCTTCCCCGACTCGGGGCGCCGGGCAGCCTTCGGGCAAAGCATGGAGGCAGAGATGAGCTTCGATCCCGGGCCTGCACGCAGCACTTCCGGGCAAAGCTCAGCGCGATCCTTCCCACAGCCCTTCGAACATCGCCATGTTGTGCATCACGATCCGGTCGAGAACAGGCAGGTCCCAGTTCGCGGCCAAGGCATCGCCCGCCTCGGGCGACAGCAGCGAAACGCCAAGCCCCGCCTTGCCGCCGGCCACCGTGAAGCCCAGCCAATCCAGAATGGTTGGATACACATCCAGCATGGAGCCGGGTCGATCGTTCACCGCACCCTTCTCCGGCCCACCGATGAGGATCAACGTATTCACGGCGAGCTTGGGATCATCCGGCAAAGCCTTGCGCCCGTGATTGAGGTGGTCGGACTGCAGGATGATCCGCAAATCGTTGGGGCGCCCGGACCGACGGTGGCTTTCCTGAAGATCAGCCACTAGTTGTTCGGTCAAAGTCATGAGACAACGGGCCGCCTCGAAGACATCATCGGTCTGAACGGCTTGCCCATCGCTGGTGCATTGCCGCGACAGATAGTTCGGCACCACCCCGTGCGGGCCAATCGTGGCGATGGTCAGCAGGAGAGGGCGTTCCCCGCCCAATGCATCGGCAAACTCCATGCGCGCGACATCATAAACCATCTGGTCGTCGGAAAACCAGACAACACTGGCCTTTGCGATTTCCGCAGCCGGGAAGATCGCCATCATGTCCTTCTGCGCGATTGTCTTCTGATAGTGATGCGTCTGATAGAAGGCCACCGTTCCGGCAAACTTCGCCTCTGCCCCCATCACGAAGGTCTGGCGGTAGCCCTGGCCGACCAGCAAATCGCCCAGGCAGGTGACGCCCGGCAAGAAGCGATCGTCAACGGATTCGATGATGTCGTTGCTCAGGTACCCGCGCGGAAGGAGCGGCACACCGCATTGCGAGGCGACCATGCCCGCAATGCTCCAGCCGGTTCCCGCAACTTGGCGGACATTGGTGAAGCTTAACCCCTGCCCCTCGAGCGTGCGCAGGACTTTCGCTGTCTCTGACCCAAGTTCCGGGTCGAGGAAGCGGCGATCAAGGCCCTCCAGATAGATGTAGACGATATCGGGGGGCAGCGGGTTTGCAGCGATCTGCGGCGTCACAACCTTGGCGGCCAGATCGACATCGGGAACCGGCTGCAGCAGGCGCTTGGCCTGGAAGGTGATGAACGGATTGCTCAGAACAAGCACGGCAGCCACCAGCACGGGGAGATGACGCAACCGGGGCAAAGAACTCAACAGGTAGGAAATCAGGATGATGCTGATCAGGGCGCAGAGAGTAATCTGGATTTCGTTCCACAGCATCCATGGGCTGACACCAGTTATCCCGGCGTTGACGTGGAACAGGAACGAGATCATGTCGACCTCGCCGAAGGCCCGGTAGACGACCACGAACGGGAGGGCCATGATCGCAGCGATCACGACAAAGATCAGCGAGATCGGGGGCGGGCGCAGCGCCTTGCGACCCAGAAGCATGACTGCCAAAAGCAGAAGTCCGGAAAAGACCAGAACAGGCCGGGTCACCACCAGCCATGGCGCCACCAGAACCATCACCGCAAGCCCGGCGCCCGATACAAGCAGCAGAAGAGCCAGACGATCCCGCGTTTGCCTGCCCAATATCTGCATTATTCTATACACTTGAATGACGATGCACTTGGTGCATCAATAGACTTATCGTGTGCCGTGCCTCCAATGTTTTCTGCCATGGCAGGTCTGGCTGGCGCACCATCGCGGCAAACTGGCAACAACAACATCCTCTGCCAGAGACACAGCGCCCGGGAACATGGCCGATTGCATTTCCGCCGCAGCTTCGGCACATCGTGTACGGGGCATGGATCAAGAGGCAAGGGACCGCCATGACACGGATCGACGACACCTTCGCGCGGCTGAAGGCGGCAGGGAAGAAGGCCTTCGTCGCCTATATCATGGGCGGCGACCCAGACGAGGCGACCAGCCTCGCGGTGATGCAGGGCCTGCCCGGCGCTGGGGTGGACGTGATCGAACTGGGGATGCCCTTCACCGATCCCATGGCGGATGGCCCGACCATCCAGGCCGCAGGCCAGCGCGCGCTGGAAGGCGGCATGACGATGGACAAGGTGCTGGCCATGGTCCGCGCCTTCCGGGCCGGGGATGACAGGACCCCCATCGTGCTCATGGGCTATTACAACCCGATCTATTCGCGCGGGGTGGACCGCTTTCTGAAAGAGGCGCTGGAGGCCGGGATCGACGGGCTGATCGTCGTCGACCTGCCGCCCGAGGAGGATGACGAGTTGTGCATCCCGGCGCAGAAGGCGGGGCTGAACTTCATCCGCCTGGCCACCCCCACCACCGACGACAAGCGCCTGCCGAAGGTGCTGCAGAACACCTCCGGCTTCGTCTATTACGTCTCGATCACCGGGATCACCGGCGCGGCTGCGGCGCAGGCGGGCGATGTCGCCCCCGAGGTCGCGCGGATCAAGCGGTCGACCGACCTGCCGGTGATCGTGGGCTTCGGGATCAACACGCCCGAGCAGGCGAAGGCCATCGCCGGTGTGGCCGACGGCGCCGTGGTGGGTTCGGCCATCGTCAAGGATATCGGCGCTGGCGTGCCGGTGGCCGAGGTTCTGGCACGGGTGAAGGCGCTGGCGGATGGGGCACATTCGGCCTGAGGCTGCGATGACCACAGACACCGCGCCTGCCGGACGGGTTGCCGCGCGCACGATAGCGCTGGTCGTCGCCTCGGCGCTGTTCATGGAGAACATCGACAGCACCATCCTGTCGACCGCCCTGCCGACCATCGCCGCGGACCTGCAGGTCAACCCGCTGGCGCTGAAGCTGGCACTGACCTCCTATCTGGTCAGCCTCGCGATCTTCATCCCGCCCTCCGGCTGGATCGCCGACCGCTTCGGCGCGCGGCGGGTGTTCGCGGCTGCCGTCCTGGTCTTCATGGCCGGATCGGTCGCCTGCACCACGGTGTCCACCCTGCCCGGCTTCGTCGTCGCGCGCTTCCTGCAAGGCATGGGCGGGGCGATGATGGTGCCGGTCGGACGGCTGATCGTCGCCCGCAACACGCCGAAGGAAGGCTTCGTCGCGGCCATGACCTGGCTGACCATGCCGGCCCTGCTGGGCCCCGTCCTTGGCCCGCTTGTCGGCGGGGTGATCGTCACCCATTACCCCTGGCACTGGATCTTCCTGATCAACCTGCCCATCGGCCTTCTCTGCCTGACGCTGGCGCTCCTGCTTCTGCCGCGCGAGGCGCCGCGCGCGGTCGGGCGCTTTGACGGGGCGGGCTTCGTGCTGTCGGGGCTTGCGCTTTCGGCGCTGATGCTCGGCTCGATGGAGCTGACCGAGATGACGGGCCCCTCCTCGCAGATGCTGGGTCTTCTGGCCTTTGGCATGGTCATGTCGGTCGCGCTGGTCTGGCACTGCAATCGGGTGGCGGAGCCGATCCTCGACTTCTCGCTTCTGCGCATCGCGACATTTCGCGGCTCGGTCCTGGGCGGAACGCTGTTCCGCACCGGGATCGGCGCCATCCCCTTCCTCTTGCCCCTGATGCTGCAACTGGGCTTCGGTCTCTCGGCCATCGAATCCGGCGCTCTGACCTTCGTCTCGGCGCTGGGGGCGCTGTTCATGAAACCGGTGAACGCCCGGATCCTGCGCCGCTTCGGCTTTCGCCAGGTGCTGCTGGTCAACGGCATGCTGGCCATCGTCTCGCTGGCCGCGATCGGGCTCTTCCACGCCTCGACGCCCCATGCGGTGATCTACGCGGTGCTGTTCCTTGGCGGCTGCCTGCGGTCGATCCAGTTCACCAGCCTCAATTCCATCGCCTTCGCCGATCTGAGCCAGGAACAGATGAGCCGCGCGACCTCGCTGTCCAGCGCGGCGCAGCAGGTGTCGCTGGGCCTGGGCGTCACGCTGGGCGCGACCGCGGTTGCCGCCAGCATGGCCTGGCGCGGCGGCGACGTGCTGACCGCCGCCGACTTCCCCGCCGCCTTCCTGATCGTGGCCGCCGTCTCGGCCTTGTCGCTTCTGGTGTTCCGCAGGTTGCCCGAGGACGCGGGCGCGCAGATGTCGGGCCGGCGGAAATGACCGGCCCGACGGACCGCCCCGACGGACCGATTGTGCGCACGGCGGTTCATTGGTAAGGCGTTCTTACCAGTTTGACGAAGGAGCTGCGAATGCCCGTCATCACCTGCATCGAGGACCTGAAGCGCCTGCACCGGAAGCGCACGCCGAAGATGTTTTGGGACTACTGCGAATCCGGCAGCTACACCGAACAGACCTTCCGCGAGAACAGTTCGGACTTCGCGAAACTGCGCCTGCGCCAGCGGGTCGCGCGCGACCTGTCGGGCCGGGTCCTTGAAAGCACGATGGCCGGGCAGAAGGTCTCCATGCCCGTGGCGCTCTCTCCCGTCGGCTCTACGGGGATGCAGCATCCCGACGGTGAGATCCTCGCCGCCCGCGCCGCAGCCAAGGCCGGGGTGCCCTTCACGCTGTCCACCATGTCGATCTGCTCCATCGAGGATGTGGCGGCCGCGAGCCCCGATCCGTTCTGGTTCCAGCTTTACGTGATGACCGACGAGGATTTCGTCGATGCGATCATCGAACGCGCCCGGGCCGCGAAATGCTCGGCGCTGGTGCTGACGCTGGATTTGCAGATCCTCGGCCAGCGGCACAAGGACCTGAAGAACGGGCTGACCAGCCCGCCGAAGCTGACGATCCCGAACATCCTCAACATGATGACCAAGCCGCGCTGGTCGCTGGGGATGCTACGCACCCCGCGCCGCCAGTTCCGCAATATCGTCGGCCATGTGAAGGGGGTGAAGAAGCTTTCCGACCTCACCGCCTGGGCCAACGAACAGTTCGACCCCAAGCTGGACTGGGGCAAGGTCGCCCGCATCCGCGACCAGTGGAAGGGCAAGTTCATCCTGAAAGGCGTGCTCGACGCCGAAGACGCGAAGCTGGCCGCCGACCTGGGCGCGGATGCGGTGATCGTGTCGAACCACGGCGGGCGGCAGCTGGATGGGGCGCTGAGTTCGATCCGCATGCTGCCCTCCATCGTCCGCGCCATCGGCGACCGGACCGAGGTCTGGCTGGATTCGGGCATCCGCTCGGGCCAGGACGTGGTGAAGGCGCTGGCCCTGGGGGCGAAGGGCACGATGATCGGCCGCGCCTATATCCACGGCCTCGGCGCGATGGGCGAGGCCGGGGTGACGGCGGCGCTGGAGGTGATCCGCAAGGAGATGGACATCACCATGGCGCTGTGCGGCGAGCGCGACGTCAAGAACCTTGGGCGGCACAACCTGCTGGTGCCGAGGGATTTCGAGGGCGACTGGGTCTGAGGGAGGGGAGAGCCCGCTGGCTGCCTTGCGGAACAAGCCGACGTTCGGCCCCGACGTGACCCTTTCGCCGCTTGCCGATACGCGCCCGCAGGTTCGTGGATGGATGAACCGTTAAACCGGCTCAGTCGGCCCTTGATCCATTTCCATTACAACGATCTTGATCGGATTGCCGCCTACCCCGTGAGAAAAATGCCCAGTCCTGATCGGCTTGAAACCATATCGCTCGTAGAATCCCTGTGCATTGAGTGTCGCTTCTACCCTGACTGGTCCTGAATGGCCTTTCGTAGCGGCTGCCAAGCCGAGTTTCAGCAGCCGTGCTCCCAGTCCACGCCCGGCAGCTTCCGGCAACAGAAACAGACGGGTGACCTCACCGGGATCGGCATCGACAAAGCCCAGTATTTCGCCACGTTCCTCGGCTATGAACGCCTTCCCCTTCTCGATCATTGCCTCGTAATAATCGGCGGTCCGTTCGCCCATCCACCCCGCAAGCTGTTCATCGCTGTAGTGCTGCTTCCCCAGCCCCTGGATCGAGCGCGCAGTCACATCATAAAGGGCTTGACCGTCGCCCGGGGAAGCCGGACGCACGACGATTTCACCACTATTAACAACACCTGTCATGACGGCTCTCTGCGACTGCCCGCTTCGGCAAGCTTAACCCTACTTCTGACCGGCGGCTATGGGCCCGCCCCTCAGACCACCCCGCGCGCCTTCAACAGCGCCTCCTCGTCGCCAGACATCCAGCCAAAGACCTTGGCCACCCCGTCCAGCACCTGAACAAGATAGTGGACCTCGAAGTCGATTTCCGTTTCCGGCAGATCGTCGCGGGCATAGACCGCCCTCCAGGCGACGCTTGCAATGCAATGCCAGTCGTCCAGCCGCTGGATGTGCAGATGGCGGATGCGCATCTGGCGGGTGCCGATGCTGCGATAGTGGGCATAGCCTACCCGCATCGCCTGCAGGAACTCCGCATCGTTCCTGCCGGTAACGATGCCTGCCGGGGTGGCGCCGATGAAGGCGGACGCATAGAGCGCCGCGGCTTCCCTGGCGTCCGGCTCTGCTGCCAGGGATTTGGCGAAGAAATCCGCATAGCGTTCGAAAAGCTGTCTGACGGCCTGTTCCATGGCGTCCCCCTCATTGGTAGGCAATATGGGGCGCGCGCATCGGGGGCCAAGGGGGACCGGGATCGCAAAGCTCGCCGGTACTGCGGCTCCGTGCCGCTTGCCTTTTGATCAAATTCAGGCGCATAACCGCTGCGTCGTCGTTTCTGGGCTTGCCATGTCCGTTGATCTGATCGCCGGTATCCGCCGTGACCACCTCGCCGCCTTCGCCGCGCGCGAGGCGGACATCTATGCCAAGGCCCGCCCGAAGGCCGCGAAGGCGCTGGCGGAAGGCGCGGGCAGCTTTCTGGGCGGCGTGCCGATGCACTGGATGGCCGACTGGCCGATGCCGCACCTGCCGCTGGTGGCCAAGGCCCATGGCGCGCGGCTTTGGGATATCGACGGCCAGAAGCTCGACGATTTCTGCCTCGGCGATACCGGTTCGATGTTCGGCCATTCTCCTGCCCCGGTGGCGAAGGCCATCCGCCAGCAGGCCCGCCGTGGCCTGACCTACATGCTGCCGACCGAGGCCGCGCTGGAGGCCGGCCGCCTGCTGACCGAGCGTTTCGGCCCTTTCCGCTGGCAGATCGCCACGACCGCGACCGATGCCAACCGCTTCGCCCTCCGCGTTGCCCGTGCCATCACCGGCAAGCCCAAGGTGCTGGTCTTCAACGGCTGCTACCACGGCACCGTGGACGATACTTTCGTCTCGCTGGAAAACGGCAGGACGGTCAATTCCCCCGGCCTTCTTGGCCAGGTGGCCGACCTGACGCAGACCGCCGTCTGTTGCGAATTCAACGACCTCGCCGGCGTCGAGGCGGCACTGGCGCAGGGCGATGTCGCCGCGATCCTGACCGAACCGGTGATGACCAACTCCTGCATGGTCCTGCCCGAGGCGGGGTTCCACGACGGCCTCCGCCAGCTGTCGATGAAATACGGCGCGCTTCTCATCATGGACGAAACGCACACCATTTCCTCCGGCCTCGGCGGCTATACCAGCGTGCATTCGCTGCGGCCCGACATCTTCGTCGTCGGCAAATGCGTCGCGGGCGGAATGCCGACCGCGGTCTGGGGGCTGAGCGAGGAGACGGCGAAGCGCTACCATCAGGCCGATGCGCAACGCGAGCCGGGCCGTACCGGCATGGGCACCACGCTCAGCGCCAACCCGATGCAGTTCGCCTGCCTCGTCGCGACCCTCTCCGAAGTGATGACCCCGGACAGCTACGCCCATATGGAAAAACTGGCCGAGCGCCTGTCGCACGGGCTGGCGCGTGTCATCGACCGCCACCGCGCGCCCTGGCATGTCGTCCGCGTCGGCGCGCGGGTGGAGTTCATCTGCGCCCCCGGCCCGCTGAAGAACGGAACTGAAGCCGGCTTCGCCCACCAACCCCGGCTGGAAGCTGCGATCCACACCGCGCTCATCAACCGCGGCACGCTGATCGCGCCCTTCCACAACATGATGCTGATAAGCCCCGCGACGAAGAAGGCCCAAGTCGACCGCCTGATCGCCAGTTTCGACATCCTCCTTACCGACCTTTTCCAGGCAGCCTGAAAATGACCCAGACCAGCCCCTCCGGCTCTACCCCCGCCGAGGCGGAAGCCTTCCTCGAAGCCCATCCCGAGATCGAGGCTTTTGACATTATCCTGCACGATGCCAACGGGATCGGCCGGGGAAAGATCATCCGGCGGCATGAGCTTTTGTCCTTTTACAACAATGGCCGCCATCTGCCGATTTCCATCCTTGGCCTCGACATCTGCGGCGAGGATGTGCATGAGACCGGCCTGATCTGGGATCAGGGCGATGGCGACCTTCGCGCCTGGCCGATCCCCGGCACGCTGAAACCCCTGCACAACACGACCCCGCCGCGCGGCGAGGTGTTCATGTCGATGTATACCCTCGACGGCGCGCCGATGACCTCGGACCCCCGCCACGCCCTGCAACGGCAGGTGGACCTGCTGGCCCAGGACGGCCTGCATCCCGCCGGGGCCTTCGAGCTGGAATTCTTCCTCCTCGACCTCGAACGCGGCCCCGACGGCAAGATGCAACCCGCCCGCGACGTGCTGGACCGCCGCGCCAGCCACAAGACCGAGGTCTATTCCGTCGACCACCTGCACGGGATGCTGCCCTTGTTCTCCGACATCTACGCCGGGGCGGAAAAGGCGGGGATCAAGGCCGAAACCCTGATCAGCGAATACGCCCCCGGCCAGTATGAACTGACGCTGCACTACCGGGAAAACGTGATGCAGGCCGCCGACGACCTGATGCGGCTGAAGCGCATCGTCCGGGCCCAGGCCCGTGCGCATGGCGTGGTCGCCTGTTTCATGGCCAAGCCCAACGAGAACTATGCCGGGTCGGGGATGCACTTCCACGTCTCCATGCTGGACGATGCGGGGAAGAATGTCTTCGTCGAGGCCGAAGAGGGCAGATGGAACCCCTCCATCCTGCACGCGCTCGGCGGCCTCAAGCAGACGATGGGCGAGAGCATGCTGGTCTTCGCCCCCCATGCGAACAGCTGGCGCCGCTTCGCCAGCCAGTCCTACGCGCCGGTCAGCCCGAGCTGGGGGGTCAACAACCGTTCGGTCGCGCTGCGCATCCCGGCGGGGGACATCAAGGCCCGGCGCATCGAACATCGCCCGGCTGGCGTGGACGCGAACCCCTATCTGGTAGCCGCCACGGTGCTTGCAGGCGTGCGCAAGGGAATGAAGGAAGCGATCGATCCCGGCCCGGAAACCACCGGCAACGGCTATGAGGACCAGAGCGGGGCCGAGATTCCGGCGGACTGGAAGTCGGCCATCGAGGCGGCGAAACGCTCGGCCTTCCTGAAGGACGCGCTCGGCGAGGACATGCACCGCACCTTCACCGCGATCATGGCCGCCGAATATGGCCGGGTGATGCGCACCGTCAGCGAGGTGGACTTCGACCTCTACCTGCACACGGTCTGAGGCCAGTCAGTCGTGGCGCGGCGCCTTGCCCGAGGGTGCGCGGTAGGGCCGGGTCACATCGTCCAGACGCACCTCAAGCGCCTCGACCTCCAGCGCGATGGCCCCGTCGCCGGCCAGCGTCAGGGTCAGGCGGCCGGTGCCGTCTTCCCCCGCCGCGAAATCCAGCGAGAGGATCGACAGCACCAGATCCTTGTCGGCGCGATCGAAGCCGAAGGATTGCACCTTGCACACATCCTCGACCACCAACAGCGACCGCACCCGCTCATAGGCTCGACCCACCCGGTCGGCCTCCTCGCGATCCTCCCAGCGGAAACGGTTGAGGAGAAGGGCGAAGCGGCGATGGCGGGCATCATGCTTCAGCTCGGTCACCGGCAGGACGGCATCCTGCACCAGGGTCGAGACGACCTTCAGGTCCTCGGCATCCTGGGCCACCAGCCGCAGCGGGCCCTCGCCGCCGTCTTCGAACCGCGCGTCGGTCATGCCTGGATGCGCTCGATATGCGCCCCGCAGGCGCGGAGCTTTTCTTCCACCCGCTCATAGCCGCGGTCGAGGTGGTAGACACGGGAGACGACGGTCTCGCCCTCGGCCGCGAGGCCCGCGAGGATCAGCGAGACGGAGGCGCGCAGGTCGGTCGCCATCACGGGCGCGCCTTTCAGCTTTTCCACCCCGGTCACGGTGGCGGTGCCGCCATGCACCTCGATCCGCGCGCCCATCCGGATCAGTTCGGGGGCGTGCATGAAGCGGTTCTCGAAGATCTTCTCCTCCAGAACGCTGGTGCCCTCGGCGGTGCAGAGCAGCGCCATCATCTGCGCCTGAAGGTCGGTCGGGAAACCGGGGAAAGGTTCGGTCGTGACATCCACCGCCCGCACCCGCCCGTTTTTGCGGGCGACCTTGAGGCCGCGGTTGGTCTGCGTCACCGAAACCCCGGCGGCATCCAGCTTTTCGGCGAAGCTCTCCACCAGGTCCAGCGTGCCGCCGATGCATTCCACCTCGCCGCCGCAGATCGCGGGGACCAGCATGTAGGTGCCAAGCTCGATCCGGTCGGTGACGACCTGATGCGTCGCCCCACCCAGCCGGTCGGTGCCCTCGATGGTGATGGTAGAGGTCCCCTCCCCCTCGATCTTCGCGCCCATCTTCTTCAGGCAACGGGCAAGGTCGACGATCTCGGGCTCACGCGCCGCGTTCTTCAGGACGGTGGTGCCCCTGGCCAGCGTCGCCGCCATCAGCGCGTTTTCGGTGGCGCCGACCGAGACGAAGGGAAATTCCACCACCGCGCCCTTCAGCCGCCCGCCGGGGGCCTTGGCGTGGACATAGCCGTCGCGCAGGTCGAGATCGGCGCCCATCGCCTCCAGCGCCTTCAGGTGCAGGTCGACCGGCCGCGCCCCGATGGCGCAGCCGCCGGGCAGCGAGACGGTGGCCTGGCCGTAGCGGGCGAGCATCGGGCCGAGCACGAGGATCGAGGCGCGCATCTTGCGGACGATGTCGTAGTCGGCCTTGAAACTGGTGATCGAATGCGAGGAGAGCGCGAGCACCAACCCATCCTGAAGGCTGGCAACCTCGGCACCCAGCGATTGCAGGAGCTGGGTCATGGTGCGGATGTCGCTGAGGCGGGGTGCATTGGTCAGCGTCAGCGGCTCGTCGGACAGAAGCGTCGCGGGCATCAGGGTCAGGCAGGCATTCTTCGCCCCCGCGATCGGGATCGCCCCCGACAGGGCCCCGTTGCCACGCACCAGAATCGAATCCATCTGCCCTAGTCCCTTTCGCTTTCGCCAATATCCGTGCCCGGGCCGTCTTCGGCGTTGCGGGCCCTTGCCTGTGCCTTCCGGCGCGCCATGTTCGCCTTGAGCGCTGCCTTGAGCCGGTCTTCCCGACTGGCGGAGCGTTCAGGCTTCTGGGACGTTTCGCTGCGGGGCGGGTCCGAGGGGCTGCGCATGAGGATGCCTTCTACCGCAAGCCCGCGGATGGGTCCAGAGCGGCCCGGAATTCCCGCCCTTACCCCCTTGCGCCCCGTTTCGATTGCGTCTAATCACCCGCCACCAACGGCGCTGCAGTAGCTCAGTGGTAGAGCACTCCCTTGGTAAGGGAGAGGTCGAGAGTTCAATCCTCTCTTGCAGCACCATCTTTCTCCCTTTCAGGTCAGGAAGATAGGTCCTATCAGGGGCTTAGATTGACTTCGGTTCTACACCGAAGTGCTCTCCGTAGCTCTGCAGATGGCGCGTCCCTGCAAGCATCTCCGCGTGGGGTCTTACTGCTTCCGCCAGCGCGGCTCGACGGACTTGCGTCGCCTCCGGATTAGCCGGCTCCTGCGGACGAAGGACAAGCGCGGCCCGAAATTCGTCGCAGAGGTCTCTGCCCTGCCGGCTACCGGATGCGCAAGCCCCGGGATGATCACCATCTGCAATGGTCTTCCACGCACTGGGGATAAGGCGCGGCCAATCTCAGCCCCATCCGGCGCCGGAGCCGATGCCAGAACGAGGGTGAAATTGCCGGGCGCCTGCGCTACTTCAGGGAATGGAACAGCGACTCCAACACCGGACAGCCCTTCATGCCCGATACCCTGATGCGCCCTGACGCAAGGTCTGCCCCAGGCCCGCTGCCGCCCCTCGCATCTCACCGGGTCCACGAAGCGGGTGGACGCGGGCGCCGGGCCTTTGCGCTCTTCCAGGCGTTGCGCCATGCCGGGGCCGTGGTCTGGATCGTGCCGGATCACATTGCCGAACGTCCTCTTCCCGCCGGTCTGCCCGAAGGTTTGAGCGAGCGGCTGATCCTGTTGACGCCCAAGGGCGCAGACCTCCTCTGGTCGGTCGAAGAGGCGCTTCGGGCCGATGCCGTGGACCTCGTCATTGCCGAACTCCAGTCGGCCCTGACCCTGACCGAAGGGCGTCGGCTGCAGCTTGCGGCCGAGGCGGGCCAGACCACCGGGCTGATGCTGATCGGTGATGGCAAAGGCTGCCCGGCCAGCGAGACCCGCTGGAATTGTGAACCCGCCGCCAGCCCCTCTGACTCGACACTGCACCACTGGTCCCTTATTAAGAACAAAAAGGGAACATTTGGCGATTGGGTGATAGACTGGAATGGCGCGTCGACTGCTTTCGATCTGGTTTCCGCGACTGGCGAGCGACGCGTCCCTCCGACGGCGCCCGGTTGAAGGGGCATTTGCCCTCGTCTCGCGGTTACGCAACACCGACCATCTGCATTGTCTCAACGAAGCGGCTCTTGCCCGCGGGCTGCACCGGGGGATGGCCCTGGCCGATGCAAGGGCCCTCTGCCCCGACATCAGCACCCGACCGGCCGATCTTGCGGGAGAGGCGGCGGCCCTGTCGGCCCTGCGGCGGTGGGCCGGGCGCTATGCCCCGATGGTTGCCTGTGACGGGTCGGACGGCCTGATCGCCGATGTCTCCGGTGTGGCGCATCTCTTCGGCGGCGAGGAGGCCCTGCGCGCCGATCTGCAGGCAAGGCTCGACCGGATGGGACTGGCCGCCGAAAGCGCCATTGCCGGCACCCGGGGGGCCGCCCATGCCCTGGCCCGGCACCGCGGCGGGATCATTGCAGAAGGCGCGCTGGCGCAGGGAATCGGACGATTGCCGGTCTCTGCCCTGCGCATCGACCCCGAGACGGCCGAGGGGCTGGCCCGGGTCGGCCTCTCGCACATCTCGGATATCCTGGCCCTGCCCCGCGCGCCCCTGTCCCGGCGCTTCGGAGCGGGGCTGATCCTGCGGCTGGATCAGGCGCTGGGGATGCAGCCGGAACCCGTCTCGGCCGCGGCCGAGCCGCCCCATTTCGGGGTCCGGATGACCCTGCCCGAGGCCATCGGGCTCCAGTCCGACGTGATGGCCGGCCTTGACCGGCTGCTCGCCCGGCTCTGCGCCCATCTGGCGCAACATCATCAGGGCGCAAGACGGATGAAGCTGGAACTGCGGCGGGTGGATGGCGAGACGGCGCAGGTCGCCATCGGCCTGGCCCGTCCGATGCGGGACCCGGCCCGGATCGCGGCGCTCTTCCGCAAAGGCGTCGAAGAGGTCGACGCAGGTTTCGGGATCGACGCCCTGCGCCTGACCGCCCCCGTCACCGAGCCGATGGCGCCGGAGCAGGTCGGCACGGGACCGGCCCTGCGCACCGAGGATGCGCTGGCGGATCTGGTGTCCCGCCTTGGCAACCGGATCGGCTTCGACCGGGTGCTCCGGCTGCAACCCGCCGACAGCCTGATCCCGGAGCGCAGCTTCCTGATGGTGCCGGTGGCCCACAGCGCACCGGTTCCAGGCCCGATCCGCCGGGGTGCGCCACGACCCGCGATCCTGTTTCCTCCCGAGCCGGTGAACCCCGCCGCCCCGCCCCGTCCCGGGCATCCCCCCGCCCGGTTCCGCTGGCGCCGGATGCCGCTTTCGACCCTGCGCGCCACCGGGCCGGAACGGATCACCCCGGAATGGTGGTTCGACGATCCGGCTTGGCGCACGGGCCTGCGGGATTACTGGCGGATCGAGACCCGGGAAGGCCCGCGGCTCTGGCTGTTCCACACTCCGCAGAGCAGGGGCAGACCGCACTGGTATGCGCAGGGAGAGTTTCCATGACTCCCTATGCCGAACTTTGCGTCACCTCGAACTTCACCTTCCTGACCGGGGCCTCGCATCCCGAGGAACTTCTCACCCGTGCCGCCGAACTGGGACTCGCAGCTTTGGCCATCACCGACCGGAACTCGGTGGCGGGTGTCGTGCGGGCCTTCTCTGCCCTGAAGGAACTGACCCGCCTGCGCGATGAGGCGCTGGCCAGCGAAACGGCCGTGCCGGACGGCCCGGTCATCCGGTCGCAGCGCGTGACCGACCATTCCAGCCGCCAGACCGTGCCGCATTTCTCGGGGGCGACCGAAGCGCCGGCACTCGGCACGGCCGCCCTGCCCCGCCTGATCCCCGGCGCAAGGCTGGTGCTGACCGACAGCCCGGTCGAATGGCTGGCGTTGCCGCGCGATCTTGCGGCTTGGTCGCGGCTGACCAGGCTTCTGTCCATCGGCAAGCGGCGCGCACCCAAGGGCGACTGCCATCTTTCGCGCGCCGATCTCCTGGAATGGGGGGCCGGCATGGTGCTGATCGCGCTGGTGCCCGATCCGATGGAACAGACCTCCTCTTCCCAGCCCGAGCTGACAGAAATCGCCCGCCGGTTCCCCGGGGACTGCTTTCTCGGCGTGGCGCCCCGATACGACGGGCGCGATCAGGCCCGGCTGGACCGGCATTCCGCCCTGGCACAGGCCAGCGGCCTTCCGCTGGTCGCAGTCGGGGACGTGCTGATGCACCGCGCCGCGCGTCGCCCCCTGGCGGACGTGCTCACCTGCCTGCGGATCGGCTGCACCATCGACGATATCGGCACGCACCGTCTTGCCAATGGCGAACGGCGGTTGAAGTCCGGGGCCGAGATGGCGCGGCTTTTCCACCGCTATCCCGCAGCCCTCCGGCGCAGCATCGAGATCGCCAATGTCTGCACCTTCCGGCTGGACGAGTTGCGCTATCAGTATCCGGACGAGGAGAAGAATGGAGAACCCGCGCAGGACCGGCTGGAACGGCTGACCCGCGAAGGCCTGCACTGGCGCTATCCCGAAGGCCCGCCGCCAAAGCTCATCCACCGGATGGAGAAGGAACTGGCCCTGATCCGCGAGGTCGAATACCCCTCCTACTTCCTGACCGTGCATGACATCGTGGTCTTCGCCCGCTCCAAAGGCATCCTCTGCCAGGGCCGGGGCTCGGCGGCGAACTCTGTGGTCTGCTACCTTCTGGGCATCACCGAGGTGCCCCCCGAGTCGATCACCCTGATCTTCGAGCGCTTCATCAGCAAGGAACGCGGCGAGCCGCCCGACATCGACGTGGATTTCGAGCACGAGCGCCGGGAAGAGGTGATCCAGTGGATCTACAGGCGATACGGCCGCGACCGCGCGGGACTTACCGCGACCGTGATCCATTTCCGCAGCCGGGCCGCGATCCGCGAGGTCGGCAAGGTCATGGGTCTCAGCCAGGATGTGCTGGCCCGGCTCTCGGGGCAGATCTGGGGCTGGTCGTCTTCCGCGCCGAACGAGGATCGTCTGCGGGACGCGGGCCTCGACCCGGCAGACGGTCGGATGCGGCTGGCGATCGAACTCATCGCGCAGATCATCGGCTTCCCGCGGCACCTGTCGCAGCATGTCGGCGGCTTCGTCATCACGCAAGGCAGGTTGGACGAGCTGTGCCCGATCGAGAACGCGGCGATGGAGGACCGCACCATCATCGAATGGGACAAGGACGACATCGACGCGCTGCGTCTTCTGAAGGTCGATGTGCTGGGGCTCGGCATGCTGACCTGCATCCGCAAGGCGTTCGGCCTGCTCAAGGACCATCGCGGCATCGCCATGGACCTGGCCACGCTGCGGCCCGATCCCGTCCCGTCCGAGGACGGGTCCGAGGCTGTCGGGCGCGAACAGGTCTACGACATGCTGTGCCGCGCCGATGCGGTGGGGGTGTTCCAGGTGGAAAGCCGGGCGC
>NZ_DAIQAT010000044.1:0-22784 GCF_036781545.1 Tabrizicola sp. | reverse complement strand
ATATGGGCGCCGAGGGCGTGCCCTGGACCGCGATCCGCCATTTCACCGACGAGACGCATCGTTTCGTCAACCTTGGCGACGGGACCTTCTTCCACTCCGGCCACCTTGCCATCCGCCAGTCGGTCGCGGCGGGGGCCAGCATCACCTACAAGATCCTCGTCAACGATGCGGTGGCGATGACCGGCGGCCAGCCGATCGACGGGGAACTGACGCCCGAGCAGATCACCCATATGGTCCATGACGAGCGCGTCGCCCGCATCGTGCTGATGTCCGACCGGCCCGAGGTCTACCGTCCCGCCGACCTCGCCCCCGGCACCGAAATCCGCCATCGCGACGAGATCGACGCGGTGATGCTGGACCTGCGTCAGATGCCCGGCGTCACCGTCATCGTCTATGAGCAGACCTGCGCCGCCGAACTTCGCCGCCGCCGCAAGCGGGGTGAGGCGGCGGACCCCGACCTGCGGCTCTGGATCAACCCCGCCGTCTGCGAGGGCTGCGGCGACTGTTCCGTCCAGTCGAACTGCATCGCGGTCGAGCCGCTGGAGACCGACCTCGGCCGCAAGCGGCGCATCAACCAGTCGGCCTGCAACAAGGATTATTCCTGCCTCAAGGGCTTCTGCCCCTCCTTCGTTTCCGTCCACGGCGCCACCCTGCGCAAGGCCAAGGCGCAAAGGGGCGCGGACATCGCCACCCTCCCAGATCCCGCGCTGCCGCCAATTGATCGCGCCTGGAACCTGGCGCTGGCCGGGGTGGGCGGCACCGGCGTCCTGACCATCAGCGCGATCCTCGGCATGGCGGCCCATGTCGAGGGCAAGGTCCCGATGGTGCTGGACATGGCAGGCCTCGCCCAGAAAGGCGGCGCGGTGATGAGCCATGTCCGCATCTCGCGCGCCGACCGCCCCGTCGCCGCTCCCCGCATCGCTGCTGGCTCCGCCGACCTGCTAATCGCCGCCGACCCGGTGGTGGCCGCGTCGAAGGAGGCGATCCTCCTGTGCAGCCCCGACCGGACCTCGGTGGTCCTGAACACCCACCTCGCCCCGGTCTCGGACTTCATCCGCCAGCGCGACTTCGACTTCCGCCAGCCGCAGGTCACGGCCAGCGTCACCGCCGCCACCCGCGCGCGGCATGTCCACGACTTCTCGGCGCTGGCCAAGGCGCTGACCGGAGACGAGATCGGGGCGAACCTGATGATGCTGGGCCATGCCTGGCAAAGCGGGCTGGTGCCGCTGGCGAAAACCTCCATCCTGGAAGCAATCCGCCTGAACGGCGTGGCGGTCGCGGCCAATACCGAGGCCTTCGACTGGGGCCGCCGCCTCGCCCACGACCCCGCCGCTGTCACCGCGCTGGCCAACCCGCCGCAAGCCCCCGAACCGCTGACCCTGGACGCGCTGATCGTGGCCCGCGCCGCCCATCTGCGGGCCTACCAGAACCAGTCGCTCGCCGCCCGCTACCGCGTCGCGCTGGACCGGATCGCCCGGCTGTCCACCGACGAATCCCTCCTCCGCGCCGTTGCCGAGGCCTATGCCCGCGTCCTCGCCCCCAAGGACGAATACGAGGTCGCCCGGCTCTACAGCCTTCCCGCCTTCCGCGAGGGGCTGGAGACGGAGTTTGCGGGCGACTACCGTCTTTCCCTCAACCTCGCCCCGCCCTTCCTGCCCGGCAAAGCCCCGGACGGCCGCCCCCGCAAGCGCAGCTTCGGCCCGTGGATCTTCCCTGCCCTTCGCCTGCTCGCCAGCCTCAAACCCCTGCGCAACACCTGGGCCGATCCGTTCCGCCACAGCGCCGACCGCAAGCTGGAACGCGAGTTGATCGCGCTTTACGAAGCCGACCTCACGCTGGCTGAGCAGACCCTCACCCCCGAAACCCTGCCGCTGATCCGCGAACTTCTGTCCCTGCCGACGCAGATTCGCGGCTATGGTCCGGTGAAGGAGGCGGCTTTCGCGAAACAGATTGCGCGGCGCGACGAAATCCTCGGCGCGCTGGATCCCACCCCCATGGCCCTCGCGGCGGAATAGGACCCGGCATGTTTCTCGCATCCATGAGCTTCGATCTTGGCCCGGACGTCGAGGCCCTGCGCGAGATGGTCCACCGCTGGGCGCAAGATCGGGTCAAGCCCATGGCCGCCGCCATCGACCGGACCAACGCCTTCCCGCCCGAGTTGTGGAAGGAACTGGGCGACCTCGGCCTTCTCGGCATCACCGTGCCGGAGGAGTTCGGCGGCACCGGCCTCGGCTACCTTGCCCATACCGTAGCGGTGGAGGAGGTCGCCCGTGCCTCGGCCTCGGTCTCGCTCTCCTACGGCGCGCATTCCAATCTTTGCGTCAACCAGATCGCGCTGAACGGCACCCCCGACCAGAAGCGGAAATACCTCCCCGGCCTCGTCGCCGGGACGCAGGTCGGCGCGCTAGCGATGTCCGAGGCCGGGGCCGGGTCGGATGTGGTGTCGATGACGCTGCGCGCCGAGAAGCGCGGCGACCACTACATCCTGAACGGCACGAAATACTGGATCACCAACGGCCCCGACGTCGATGTGCTGGTTGTCTACGCCAAGACCGACCCGGGCGCGGGGTCGAAGGGCATCACCGCCTTCCTGATCGAACGGACCATGCCCGGCTTCCGCACCTCGCCGCATTTCGACAAGCTGGGGATGCGCGGGTCGAACACCGGCGAGTTGATCTTCGAGAACGTCGCCGTCCCCGCCGAAAACGTGCTGGGCGCCGAGGGCAAGGGTGTCCGCGTCCTGATGTCCGGTCTCGACTATGAACGGGTCGTGCTGTCGGGCATCGGCACCGGCATCATGGCCGCCTGCCTGGACGAGATCATGCCCTACATGGTCTCGCGCAAGCAGTTCGGGCAGTCGATCGGGCAATTCCAGCTGATGCAGGGCAAGATCGCCGACATGTATACCAAGCTGAACTCCGCCCGCGCCTATGTCTACGCCGTCGCCCGCGCCTGTGACCGGGGGCAGGTCACAAGGGCAGATGCGGCGGCCTGCGTGCTCTATGCCTCGGAGATGGCGATGGAGGTGGCGCACCAGTCGGTGCAGGCGATGGGCGGCGCCGGGTTCCTGAACGACAGCGCGGTCAGCCGCCTTTTCCGCGACGCCAAGCTGATGGAGATCGGCGCCGGCACCAGCGAAATCCGCCGGATGCTGATCGGACGCGAGATGATGGGGGCGATGGGGTGATGTCAGCCGATCCGCAGAACGCCGCCCAGGTCCTCGTTTGCGCGTTCCATCAAGGCCTCGACCATCCATTGATTCAGCGATTTGGCGTTGCGCGCCGCAGCGTCCGTCATGCGCCGATGAAGCTCGGGTGTGGCACGCAGCGAAAGGCTGCCGGAAAAGGGCCTTTCAGGTTCGGCTCCGTCCTGCGCGCACCATTCGAGATAGTCGTCAACGCTTTCATGGAACGCCTTCGGCAACTCTTCGGCGGTGCGGGCCTGAAAGGTGATCACGTCCCGGATACCCAGAACCTCGCCGTGAAACAGCAGGGCATCTTCGTCGAAAGAGACTGTCGCGCTATAGCCTTTGTAGGGTTTCATGGGCTTATTCCTGCCTCCAGAAGGAACCGGCGCACCGAGCGCACCGCATCCTTCACGATGGTTGGCTGCGGATGGGGTTCGTGGAACACCATCCGGCGGCCATTCAGCGATATTTGTACCCGGGAACCGGACCCCTGGGTGATCTCCGCGCCGAGCGCGCGGAGCAGGGCTTCGATGTCGGCCCGGCGAATGTCGGCGCGAACCGGGTTGGCAAAGATCGCTTCCAGAACGCGGGCATTTTTCGACGACAACATAGGTCTTTCCGAGGGCGGTCGCGGACCTTGCAGCTTCTTCTGCATGCATAGTTCAAAAATAGTATCAGAAAGTGATACCGTCAAGGGTACTGAGCGATGCAACTGACCTCCGCCGTTTCCCCCCGCAGCGACGGCTTCCGCGCCAACCGTGCCGCCAACCTTGCCGCGCTGGACGCCGTCCGGGCCGCGGCGGGCCTCGCCTTGTCCGGCGGCGGGGACAAGGCGCAGGCGTTGCACCAGAGCCGGGGCAAGCTTCTCCCTCGCGAGCGGATCGACCGGCTGCTTGACCCCGGATCGCCCTTCCTGGAGATCGGCCTTTTTGCCGCTGAAGGCATGTACGACGGGGCCAGCCCCTCGGCCGGGCTGATCGCCGGGATCGGGCGGGTCGAGGGGCAGGAGGTTATGGTCGTCTGCAACGACGCCACGGTGAAGGGCGGCACCTATTTCCCGATGACGGTCAAGAAGCACCTCCGCGCGCAGGAGATCGCCGCCGAGAACCGGCTGCCCTGCGTCTATCTGGTCGATTCCGGCGGGGCGAACCTGCCGAACCAGGATGAGGTCTTCCCCGACCGCGACCATTTCGGGCGCATCTTCTTCAACCAGGCCAACATGTCCGCCGCGGGCATCGCCCAGATCGCCATTGTCATGGGCTCCTGCACCGCCGGGGGGGCCTATGTGCCCGCAATGTCGGACGTGACCATCATCGTGAAGGACCAGGGCACGATCTTCCTCGCCGGTCCGCCGCTGGTCCGCGCCGCGACGGGAGAGGTGGTCAGCGCCGAGGAGCTGGGGGGTGGCGACGTGCACACCCGGCTTTCGGGCGTGGCGGACCTTCTGGCCGAGGATGATGCCCATGCCCTGCTGCTGGCCCGCCGGGCGGTGGCAAGTCTGAACTGCCGCAAGTCCGCGCCTGTCGTGCTGCAATCGCCCGAACCCCCGGCATATGACCCCGAAGAGCTGCTCGGCATCGTCCCACCCGAGACGAAGACCCCCTACGACATCCGCGAGGTCATCGCCCGCCTTGTCGACGGCTCGCGCTTCGACGAGTTCAAGCCGCGCTACGGCGCGACCATCGCCTGCGGCTTTGCGCATGTGATGGGCATCCCCGTCGGGATCATCGGCAACAACGGAGTCATCTTCTCGGAAAGCGCACTGAAGGCCGCGCATTTCGTCGAGCTGTGTTCGCAACGCGGCATCCCGCTGGTGTTCCTGCAGAACATCTCGGGCTTCATGGTGGGCAAGACCGCCGAGAACCGGGGCATCGCCAAGGACGGCGCCAAGCTGGTGACCGCCGTCGCCACGACGCAGGTGCCCAAGATCACCCTGATCGTCGGCGGCTCCTTCGGCGCAGGCAATTACGGGATGGCCGGCCGCGCCTACGGCCCCCGGTTCCTGTGGACCTGGCCGATGAGCCGCATCTCGGTCATGGGCGGCGAGCAGGCTGCGGGTGTCCTTGCCACCGTTCGCCGCGAGGCGCTGGAGCGCAAGGGCGGCAGCTGGTCGCCCGAGGAGGAGGCCGCGTTCAAGCGCCCCACGATCGAGATGTTCGACCGCCAGTCGCACCCGCTCTACGCCTCCGCCCGGCTGTGGGACGACGGGATCATCGACCCCCGGAAAAGCCGCGAGGTGCTGGCGCTGTCGCTGTCCGCCACGCTGAACGCCCCGATCCCGCCCACCCGCTTCGGCCTCTTCCGGATGTGACCCGATGTTCGCCAAGATCCTGATCGCCAACCGTGGGGAAATCGCCGCCCGCGTCATCGCCACCGCCCGCCGGATGGGCATCGCCACCGTCGCCGTTCATTCCGACGCCGATGCGCAGGCGCTGCATGTCACCCTCGCCGACGAAGCCGTCCGCATCGGCCCCGCCCCGGTGGCCGAAAGCTACCTCAACGGTCCGGCGATCATCGCAGCCGCCCTCCGCACCGGCGCGCAGGCGATCCATCCCGGCTACGGCTTCCTGTCAGAAAACCCCGGGTTCGTCGAAGCCGTCGAAGCCGCTGGTCTTGTCTTCATCGGTCCCCCCGCCAGCGCCATCCGCGCCATGGGCCTGAAGGACGCGGCCAAGCGGCTGATGGAGGGCGCGGGCGTCCCCGTCGTCCCCGGCTACCACGGGGAGGACCAGGACCCCGCCCGTCTCGCCAGCGAAGCACAAACAATCGGCTACCCCGTCCTGATCAAGGCCCGCGCGGGTGGCGGCGGCAAGGGGATGCGCCTGGTCGAGGATCCCGCCGCCTTCCCCGCCGCGCTGGACAGTGCCGCGCGTGAGGCGCAGGCCAGTTTCGGCGACCCCGCCTGCCTGGTCGAGAAATACATCGCCTCGCCCCGCCATATCGAGGTGCAGGTCTTCGCCGACGCGCATGGCACCACCCTCCATCTCTACGAACGCGACTGCTCACTGCAACGCCGCCACCAGAAGGTCATCGAAGAGGCCCCCGCCCCCGGCATGACAGAGCCCGTCCGCGCTGCGATGACCGCCGCCGCGATCCAGGCCGCCCGCAGCATCGGCTACCGGGGCGCGGGGACCGTGGAATTCATCGCCGACGGCTCCGGCCCCCTCCGCGAGGACGGCTTCTGGTTCATGGAGATGAACACCCGCCTGCAGGTCGAACATCCGGTCTCCGAGGCGATCACCGGCCTCGATTTCGTGGAATTGCAACTGCGGGTCGCGGCGGGCGAGCCCCTGCCCTTCGCGCAGGATGACCTGCGCATCGACGGCCACGCCATCGAGGCCCGGCTTTATGCCGAGGATGCCGAGCGCAGCTTCCTGCCCGCGACGGGCACCCTGACCCATCTCGCCTTTCCCCCAGCGACCGCCTTCCAGCGTGGCCCGGTGCGGGTGGACGCCGGGGTCCGCGCGGGCGACGAGATCACCCCCTGGTATGACCCGATGATCGCCAAGCTCATCGCCCACGCCCCCGACCGCAGCGCCGCGCTGGCGCTCCTTGGCCAAAGCCTCGACGCCACCCGCATAGCGGGCTCGACCACAAACCTCGCCTTCCTCGCCGCGCTGACCCGCCACCCCGATGTGCGGTCCGGCAAGGTCGACACCGGCCTCATCGCCCGCGACCTCGGGCAGCTGACCGCCCGTCCCCCGCTCACGCCCGAGGCCCCGGCGCTGGCCGCCCTCGCCGCGCTGAACCTTCTGGCCCCGCCCACCGGCACCGATCCGTGGGACGCACTCAGCGGCTGGCGCGGCTGGTCGAACGCCGAGAGTTTCATCACCCTCGATCACCGGGGCGAACCCCATGCACTGAGGGTCGAACTCCTCGGCCAGCGCCGGTTCCGGGTGGCGGACGGGGCAAAGGCGACCATCCTCACGCTCCTCGATCCCCGCGACCGCGACATCCGCTTCGAGAGCGACGGGCTGATCCGCAGCGCCGGTCTCGCACAGGCTGCCGGGACGATCACTGTCTTCCTCGACGGCGCATCGCACGGCTTCCGCCCGGTCCTGCCGCAGGGCGAAACCGGACCCGAGCCTACCGGCGACGCTGTGCTGGCGCCGATGCCCGGCCTTGTCGCCAAGCTTTGCACGCAGGCGGGCGCGACCGTGGCCAAGGGCGACCCTCTCGTCGTCCTCGAAGCGATGAAGATGGAGCATGTCCTGACCGCCCCGCGCGACGGCTGTATCGGCGAGGTTCTGGTGGCCGAGGGCGATCAGGTCAGCGACGGGGTGCTCCTGATCCGGCTGGAGGCTGCCGATGGCTGAGACCGTGACCCTTTTCGAGGTCTCGCCCCGCGACGGGTTGCAGAACGAGGCCCGGCAGGTGCCTACCGCCGACAAGATCCGCCTTGTCGACCGGCTTTCCGCCTGCGGCTTCACCCATATCGAGGTGACGAGCTTCGTCAGCCCGAAATGGGTGCCGCAGATGGCCGATGCCGAGAAGGTGATGGATGGCATCACCCGGCGCCCCGGCACCAGCTACGCCGCCCTCACCCCGAACCTGCAAGGGTTCGAGCGCGCGCTTCAGGCCCGCGCCGACGAGGTCGCCGTCTTCGCCTCCGCCTCGGAAAGCTTCTCGCAGAAGAACATCAACTGCTCCATCGCCGAAAGCCTGGACCGCTTCCGCCCCGTGCTGGAGCGCGCCAAAGCGGAGGGGATCAGCGTGCGCGGCTATGTCTCCTGCGTCACCGATTGCCCCTATGAAGGTCCGGTGGCACCGGATGCGGTTGCCAAGGTCGCCCAAGCCCTCGGTCGGATGGGTTGCCACCAGATCAGCCTTGGCGACACCATAGGCGCGGGGACACCGGACAGCATCGGCAGGATGCTCGACTCCGTGCTCGCCGTGCTTCCCGCCGACCGGCTGGCCGGGCATTACCACGACACCGGCGGCAGGGCGCTGGACAATATCGCGGTCAGCCTCGACCGGGGCCTGCGCTGCTTCGACGGCTCGGTTGGCGGCCTTGGCGGCTGCCCCTACGCCCCGGGTGCCAAAGGCAATGTCGCGACAGAAGCCGTTGCCGCCTTCCTGCACGCCAAGGGCTTCGCCACCGGGCTGGACCTCGACCGGCTGGCCCAGGCCGCCCGCTTCGCGCAAAGCCTGAGGAGCCCAGAATGACCTGGCATACGCTCAGCCTCCGCACCGACCCGCGCGGGGTGGCCTATCTGACGCTTAACGCGCCCGACCGGCGCAATGTCCTGTCGCCGCAGATGATTTCCGAGTTGACCGAAGCGGCCCATGCGCTTGGCAGCAATCCGTCCATCCGCGTCGTCGTCCTTGCCGGGGCGGGGCCGGTCTTCTGTGCCGGGGGCGATCTCGACTGGATGGCCGCGCAGATCGACGCCGACCGCCCCCAGCGCCTGCGCGAGGCGCGGAAGCTGGCCGAGATGCTGCGGGCGCTGAACGAGCTGCCGAAGCCGCTGGTCGGGCGGCTGCACGGCGGGGCCTTCGGCGGCGGAATCGGCCTGGCCTGCGTCTGCGATGTGGCGGTCGCCGCGCCGGGCACCCGCTTCTGCTTTTCCGAAACCCGGCTGGGGATCATCCCTGCCACGATCGGCCCCTATGTGCTGGCCCGGATGGGCGAGGGCCGGGCGCGCCGCGTCTTCATGTCCGCGCGTGTCTTCGAGGCCGGAGAGGCAGAGACGCTGGGCCTCGTCGCCCGCGTCGTGCCTGACGCCGGGCTCGACGCCGCCATCGAGGCCGAGGTCGCCCCCTACCTCTCCTGCGCGCCTCTCGCCGTAGCGCAGGCCAAGGCGCTGGCGCGCGCGCTCGGCCCCCGGATCGACGACGCGGTGATCGACGACAGCATCCGCCGCCTCGCCGATGCCTGGGAAGGGCCGGAGGCGATCCAGGGTATCCGCGCCTTTCTGGACAAGCGCCCACCGCCCTGGGCGTGATGGGAATGGGGGCGGCGACCAGTCTTACGTCGGTCAACTGCCCTCCGCCTTCGGACTGGACCTCTCGACTCGCCTTCATGGGGAGGGATGGCGGGGAACGCCGTCAGACTGCTGCGCAGCCGTGGACCGGTCGGGAACGTTTTCCCCGCCCTGTGGTTGTCCCGGGTACCCCGTGCAGGAGACATGCGATGTCCGCCCCCAAGACGAATCTCGAAACCCAGAAGCGCCAGCATATTGTGCCGCTGGTCGGGATGGCGCTGGTCGCGATCTTCGGCGTCGGCCTGATCGTCTACTGGCAATTCGAGGAAGCCTCACAGGGCGCCTCGCCCGGCGCCGACGCGCCGGACACCCGGCCCATCGACGCGACCAACCCGCCCGAGACACCTGCGCCGACGACCCCTGCCCCTTAAACGAGGGGAACCCGCGCGGCCATGAAAAAGCCCGGCCAAAACGGCCGGGCTTCGCTATTTCTTTGGCGGATCAAGTGGTTGACAAAGTCCTAACACGCACAGTCAACCCATTGATTTTCCTGCAACCGTCATGGTGCCCGCGCGCGGGCACCACGAAGCTTCAGCGCTGCTGCTGGCCTTTCTGGTCGCGGTCCTGCTGGCCCTTGTGCTGGTCCTGCTGGCCGCCCTGGCCCTGCTGCTTTTGCCCGCCCTGATTGTTATCCTGGCCCTTCTGGCCCTGTTGCCCTTGCTGCGGATTCTGCTGGTTCTGGTTCGCCATCGCTCTTCTCCTCGTTTCAGCTGGCTGGACCGGGACAACCGGCACTTCGCGGCATTGTTCCCGGGGAACCGCCACCCCCCGCCCGGGTTGACCGGGACTGGAATGGAGGACGCGATGCCCGCAGGCGGGTTCTGGAAGGGCTATCTGAAGCTTTCACTCGTCACCTGCCCGGTGGCGATGCAGCCCGCCACCAGCGACAGCGGTCGGCTGCGCTTCCACACCCTGAACCGCCGGACCGGCAACCGGGTGCACCGCCAATATGTCGATGCCGTGACCGGAAAGCGGGTGGCCGACGAAGACCAGGCGCGCGGCTATCCGCGGGGTGAGGCGGATCATGTGATCCTCGAGGAAGAGGAGCTGGATGCGGTCGCCCTGGAAAGCACCCGCACCATCGACATCCAGGAATTCGTCCCCTCGGACCGCATCGGCTGGATCTGGTACGACCGCCCGCATTTCCTGGTTCCCGACGACAAGGTGGCCGAGGAGGCCTTCTCGGTCATCCGCGAGGCGATGCGCGCGACCTCCACCGTCGGCATCGCCCGGCTGGTCCTCTACCGGCGCGAGCGGGCGGTGATGCTGTTGCCGCGCGGCAAGGGGATCATCCTGTGGACCCTGCGCTACGGCGACGAGGTGCGGGACGAAGCGGAATATTTTGCCGGGGCGGACGGGTCGAAGCCCGACGGCGAGGCCTTGAAGCTGGTCAGCCGGCTGATCGACAGCCGCACCGCCGGCTGGGATCCCCGCCTTGTCGAGGACCCGGTGCAGGACCGGCTGCTGGAGATCATAGAATCCAAGCGGAAGGGCAAGAAGCGGGCGGCCAAGGCCAAGCCGGAGGAGACGGAGGACAGCGGCAAGGTGGTCAGCATCATCGACGCCCTGAAACGCAGCATCGCCGCCGAAAGGGCCCCGTCCCGCAAGCGCTAGGCGGGCAGGGGGCGGGCGGATGCGGCGAAGTCCTCCCAAGGGTCGAGGCGCAGCGATTGAAGGCGGGCGGGCATGGTCTTGACCGTGAAATCCGCGGGTCGCGCCCCGGCGGCCAACTCGTCCCAGGTCAGGGGCGCTGAGACCTGCGCGCCGGGCCGGGCGCGGGTGGAATAGGCCGCCACCGCCGTCGCCCCGCGCTGGTTGCGCAGATAGTCGACCAGGATTTTCCCCTGCCGCTTCGATTTGGTGATCGTCGCGACATAGCGGGATGGGTCATCCGAGGCCATCGTCTGGGCAAAATCGCGGCAGAAGGTCTTGACGGCGGGCCAGTCAGCCTTGGGCTGCAGCGGCGCCACGACATGCAATCCCTTGCCGCCCGAGGTCTTGGCAAAGGCCGCAAGCCCAACCGCTTCCAGCCGTTGCCGGACGTCCTGCGCCGCTGCCACCAGGTCCGCCCAGTCCAACCCCTCGCCGGGGTCGAGGTCGATCACGATGCGATCCGGGCGTTCCCAATCCTTCAGCGTGCTGCCCCAGGGGTGGATTTCCAGCGCCGCCGACTGGGCCAGCGCGACAAGGCCGTCGAGGTTCGCAATGGCCAGCGACGGTGCGTCCTTCGGTTCCGCGGGGTCCTGCACCCGCAGGATGGCGGCGTTCATCCCCTTCCATTCGTGCTTCTGGAAGAACTGCTGCCCGCCGATGCCATCGGGGCAGCGCAAGAGCGCCAGCGGGCGGCCGGTGACATGCGGGGCGATCCAGGACCAGACCTCGGTGTAGTAATCAGCGAGGTCGGCCTTGGTGATCCCCTCCTCGGGCCAGTAGACACGATCCGGATGCGTCAGCTTGATCCGGCGGACCGGGGCGGCGGCGGGGGGCGGCGCAGGCTTCGCACCCTCTGGCTCTGGCGCGGCAGGTGAGGGCAGCCCTTCGCCTGTCACCTCACCAGCCTCCTTGTCTTCGCGCAGACCCCGGAAAGCGGCGTGGCGCAGGTTGCCATCGGCGGTCCAGGCCCGGAAATCCACCTCGGCCACCAGCTCGGGCCGGACGTAGCGGACCCCGCGTTTCTCGATGCCCTTGAGCGGAGGGTCGAACGGCGACTCCACGGTTTCCAGAGCTGTCAGCCGGGTCATCAGCCCTTCCGCCACAGCGGCGGAGAATCCGGTGCCGACCCGACCGACAGGATGCAGCTTGCCGTCCCGGAACACGCTCATCACCAGCGAGCCGATGGCGCGCGGCGACACGGTCGAGGGCACGAAGCCACCGATCACGAACTCCTGCCGGGCCGAGCATTTCGACTTGACCCAAGCCTGCCCCCGCCCCGCCCGATAAGGGCTGTCGCGCAGTTTCGAGACGACCCCCTCCAGCCCCATCCGGCAGGCGTGGCGCAACACGATCTCGCCCCGGTCGTCCAGATGCTCGCTGAGCCGGATCGGGTCGGCGGCCTTGGCAACCAGCGTGGCGAGCAGGCGCTTGCGTTCGACCAGCGGCAGCGGGGTCAGGTCGCGGCCATTCAGGTGGAGCAGGTCGAAGACATAATAGAGCATCCGGTCGCTGCGCCCCTCGGAAAGGTCGTACTGCAGCGCAGAGAAATCGGAGGATCGCCCCGCCACCTCTACCACCACTTCTCCGTCCAGAATCGCCTGTTCGGCGGTGAGCGCGGCGAGCGCCTGGGCGAGCGTTTCGCCGAACCGTTCGGTCCAGTCGCGGCCCGAGCGGGTGAAGAGCCGGACCTTGCCATCCTGCAGATGCGCCTGGATGCGGTAGCCGTCGAACTTGATCTCGTGCAGCCAGCGGTCGTCGCCGGGGGTTGCCTTGACCAGCGTGGCCAGCATCGGCGGCAGGAATTCCGGCATGTCGGCGGCGGGTTTCGGCGAGGCCTTGCGGGCGCGGGGCCGGGGGGCGGGCTTGCCCGCGACCTGCTCGATCAGCCGTCCGGTCTTCACCGACTCCGGGCGTTCCACCAGAATGTCGGGAGCGCTTTCGTCGCGCGCGCTGGCATCCTCGCCCTTGATCAAAAGCCAGTTCTCGCGCTTTTCACGGGGCTTGCCGCGCATCCGGATCAGATGCCAGCGGCCCGTCAGCTTTTCGCCCTTCAGCTCGAATTCCAGATGGCCCTTGGCATAACCCTTCGCGGCGTCGAAGACCGGCACCCAGGTGCCGCGGTCCCAGACGATCACCGTGCCCGCGCCATATTGGCCCGCGGGGATCGTGCCCTCGAAGCTGCCGTAGTCCATCGGGTGATCCTCGACGTGGACCGCAAGCCGCTTTTCGCCCGGCACCAGGCTGGGCCCGCGCGTCACCGCCCAGCTTTTCAACACCCCGTCCATCTCCAGCCGCAAGTCATAGTGCAGCCGCGTCGCATCGTGCTTCTGGATGACGAAGACCGGCTCGCCCGCCGACTTGCGCTTGCGGCCCTTGGGCTCGGGCGTCGCGTCGAAGTCACGCATCGACTGGTAGGTTTCCAGAACCATCTCAGCCCGCCTTCCGCTTCGGCACCTTCGCCGCAGGCTTGCGCCCCTTCGCCGCCTTCGCGCTTTCCCGCAGCGCCGCCATCAGGTCTACCACCTTTTCGCGCGGTGCCTCTTTCCGGCGCGGCGGCGGGCGACCTTCCAGCTTGGCCTTCACCAGTTCGGCCAGGGCGGCATCGTAGCGGTCGTCGAAGGCCTGAGGGTCGAAATCGCCCAGCTTGGTGTCGATGATATGCTCGGCGAGATCCAGCATCTCTCCCTTGATCTCGATCTTCGGGATATCGGTGAAGGCCCTCTCGGCCGAGCGGACCTCGTAGTCGAAATTCAGCGTATTGGCGATGAACCCGGCGCCTTCGGGCCGGATCAGAAGCGTGCGCAGGCGGCGAAAGAGCACCGTCCGCGCCAGCGCCGCGACCTTCTTGCGCTCCATCCCGTCGCGCAGCACCGCGAAGGCCTCGACCGAGGCGGGGTCGGCGGGGGCAAGGTAGTAGGGCCGGTCGAAGTAGAGCGTGTCGATATCGGCGCAGGGCAGAAAGCTTTCGATGGACAGGGTCTTGTCCGAGTCGGGCACCGCGGCGGCGATCTCCTCGGCTTCCAGAAGCACATAGTCGCCGCTGTCGATCTCATAGCCCATGACCTCGTCCCCGTCGGCCACCGGCTTGCCGGTCCCGGCGTCGACCAGCTCGTTGCGCAGCCGGTTGCCGGTGCGGCGGTTGATCATGTGCAGGGCGATCCGGTCCGATGTCGTGGCGGCGGTGTAAAGCTTCACCCCGAAGGCGATCTCGCCCAGGCGCATCCGGCCCTTCCAGCTTGCCCGTGGCGCCATTCGCCGACCTCCTGTCGATGCGCTACCCCCTGGAACCCCGATCCGCGCCGCCCGGTTCCCCGCGCCGGGCCGGATTTCGGCTGAATGCCGCCAAGGGGCCGACATGGGGAAATTGCGTCGGAACCGCTTTCGCAGGCGGGCATTGACCCCTGTCCGATGGAGAGAGGTGTCATGTCCGACGACGTGCTGAGCCATATCCCCGCCCTGCGCCTGTTCGCCCGGTCGCTGACGGGGCGCTACGGCGACGCGGACGATCTGGTGCAGGACACCCTGGTCCGGGCGATCGCCAGCGCCGCCTCTTACACCGCGGGCACCAACATGCGGGCCTGGCTTTTCACCATCATGCGCAACTGCTTCTACAACAACCGGGTCAAGCTGGTGCGCGAGCAGCCGGGGGCCGAGAACTGCGTCTCCGACACCCCCTCGACGCCGGACAGCCAGTACTGGCACATGCGCGGCCGCGAGGTCGAGGCGGCGCTGATGGGCCTGCCGCAAGCCTACCGCGAAGCCGTGGTGCTGGTGCTGGTCACGGGCGAAAGCTACCAGTCCGCATCGGAAATCCTGCAGGTGGACATTGGCACGATCAAGAGCCGGATCAGCCGGGGCCGCAAGCTTCTGCAGACCGCCCTTGGCGAAGAGGTCTGACGCCCTGGAACTTTTCCCCCGCACGGCAGGTTGGTGGCAGCGAGGCCCATCCGCAAATCAGGAGACGAAGATGAAGACCAAGAATCTTGAAGTGCTGTTCCATGAGCAGCTGAAGGACATCTATTACGCCGAGCGGAAGATTCTGCGGGCGCTGCCGAAGATGGCGCGCGGGGCGCAGTCCTCGGAACTGCGCGCGGCTTTCGAGAAGCACGAGGAAGAGACCCAGGGCCATGTCGAGCGGCTGCAGCAGGTGTTCGACCTGATCGGCAAGCCGACACGCGGCAAGACCTGCCCGGCCATCGACGGGATCATCGAGGAAGGCGAAGAGGCGCTGCAGGCCTTCGCGGGCAGCCCCGCGCTTGATGCGAGCCTGGTCGCTGCGGCCCAGGCGGTCGAGCATTACGAGATCGCCCGCTACGGCACGCTCTGCCGCTGGGCGCAGGTCATGGGCCTGAAGGAGGCCGTGAAGCTTCTGGAACAGACGCTGAAGGAAGAAAGCATGACCGACGAGGCGCTGACCCAGATCGCGGACGGCTCGGTCAATCAGACCGCGCTGCAAGCGGCCTGAACCCCGACCGCGCCTGGACGCCCTTTCACCGGGCGCGGTCGGTGGGCGGTCCCGCTCCCCCAGCGGGGCCGCCTGTTTTCGGAAGGAGGACCCCGATGCCCGACACACCCGATACCCCGCCCCCTTCAAACGAACGGCTGCGGCGGCCTGGCCCGAACGTCATCGACCAGCGCCAGCAGCAGATCGACCCTGCGGGGCATTACCGGCAGGACCCGGACGCCCGCCCCGACAGCAACCGCAAGCAGCCGGGCGGCAGTCCCGAGGAACGCGAGAAGGAGCCCAGGCCATGAGCGACTATCCGAAGCCCCCCTTCCCGGAACAGACGCAGGACCCGCCCGGCAGCTTCGTGCCGATGCAGCCGCGACCCGACCATGGCGAGACGACCTGGGTCGGCGCAGGGCGGTTGCAAGGCCGCGTGGCGCTGATCACCGGGGCTGACAGCGGGATCGGCCGTGCCGTGGCCATCGCCTTCGCCCGTGAGGGGGCCGATATCGCGCTGTGCTTCCTGAACGAGACCGGCGACGCCGCCGACACCGCAAACCTGATCGAGGATGAGGGCCAGAGCTGCGTGAAGATTCCGGCCGACCTGTCCGACCCCGACGAATGCCGCCGGGTGGTGCAGGAGGTGGTCAAGACCTGGGGCCGGATCGATATCCTGGTGAACAACGCCGCGCACCAGACGGTCTGCGAAAGCTTCGAGGATCTGACGGGCGAGGAATGGGACAAGACCTTCGCCGTCAACATCGACGCGGTCTTCCACCTGTCGCAGGCCGCCGTGCCGCATATGGAAGCGGGCAGTTCGATCATCAACACCGCTTCGATCAACGCCGACAAGCCAAACCCCACGCTTCTGGCCTATGCCACGACGAAGGGCGCGATCCAGAACTTCACCTCGGGCCTGGCGCAGCTTCTGGCCGAGCGCGGCATCCGGGTGAACTGCGTCGCCCCGGGGCCGGTCTGGACGCCGCTGATCCCCTCCAGCATGTCCGGCGAGAAGGTCGCGAAATTCGGCCAGGACAGTCCGATGAAGCGCCCGGCCCAGCCGGTGGAACTCGCCTCGGCCTATGTGATGCTGGCCGAGCCGATGTCGAGCTATGTCTCGGGCGCGACCATCGCCGTCACCGGCGGGGCGCCGATGCTGTAGCGCGCTGGAACAAACCGCGCGCTGGCCGGTTGAAGGGTCCAGACGTCCCTTGCGACAGAAAGGAATGAGACATGACCGATCTACCCCCAAGGACAACGCCTCCTCGCACGGATGGCCGCAGGCTGGAAGAAAGACGCTACTCGCAGTCGAGCATGTGGATCGTCCTCCTCGTTCTCGCTGCGGTGATCATCGCCGCCATCGTCTTCAGCATGGACAGGTCGACCAGCGTGATCGAGCAGACCCCGACACAACCGACGACCACCGCACCGGCCACCACCGGCACCGCCCCCGCCACCGACGGCACCACGACCGGCACCGGCGGGACGACGACGGACACCACGACGGGCACCGATACCGGCACGGGCACCGGCACCACCACGGACGAAACCGCCCCGACCGAGCCGACGACGACGGCTCCCGCAACGGGCGGCACCACGACCACGCCTTGACCTCTCCCGTCTGAAAGAAGAAAGGCCGCGCCATACGGGCGCGGCCTTTTTCGGTGGCGCGGGGGCCTCAGCGGGCGGACGTTGCGTCCAGTTCCGCCCGGCTCAGGAAAAAGCGGGTGATTTCGGCGGAATGCCCGGCCAGCCATCCGGCCATCGCCTCCTCCTGCTCCAGGCAGAGCGTGAAGACCTCGATCCCCGCGCGGTCGCCCATCTGCTCTGCCACCGTGATCAGGACCCGGTAGGCGGCGATTTCCATCTGCTCGAATGTGTAGCTGGCCAGCATGCCCTTCACCACCTCGTCGCTGGCGAACATGCCCGACACAGACTGCGCGACGGCCATCGCCTTGCCCAGCGTGTCCTTCATGACCGAAGCGTCGGACCCGTGCCGGGCCAGCAGACCTGCCAGCGCCGAACGCTGTTCCTTGGTCTCGGTGAGGTGGCTTTCGATCCGGGCGCGCAGTTGGGGGTAATGCTCGAGATGCGGCAGCATCGCCTGCATCATTGTCAGCCCCTCCCCCTCCATCGCATGGGCATCGCGCAGCCAGGCGAGATAGGTCCGGCGGGACTGGTCCATGGGATCGTCCTTTGCACATGGGACGGATGTCTCCCTCCAAACCGGGGGCACCGCGCGATTGTTCCTGCCGGGTTGCACGCGGGGGCTTCCCTGAATGCGAACCACAGGTCACGATGCGCCAAAGCGAAGTCCCGGGGGGAGTGGGAATGGATCTTCAACTCGGGGGTCGGGTGGTGATCGTCACGGGGGCGGCCAGCGGCATCGGTGCCGCTGCAGCCCGTTGCCTGTCGGCGGAAGGCACCGGCGGGCTGGTGCTGACCGACCGCGACGAAGCCGGCCTTGCGCGCATCTCCGCAGAGCTGTCGCCCGCGACCCCGGTCGAGACGGTGGTGGCGGATCTCGCCGATCTTGCGGTGCCCTCCGCCATCGCGGGGGCCGCCCTCGACCGGTTCGGTCGCATCGACGGGCTGGTGAACGCGGCCGGTCTGACCACGCGCGGATCGTTCGAGACCGGCACCGCCGCGCTCTGGGACCAGCTTTTCGCCATCAACGCCCGGGCCGGGTTCCTGCTGATGCAGGCGGCCATTGCCGACATGAAGCGCCGCGCGACGGGGGGCGCCATCGTCAACATCCTGTCGATGAACGCCCATTGCGGCGTGCCCGAACTGGCGATCTATGCCAGCACCAAGGGCGCGATGCAGACGCTGACGAAGAACGCGGCCCATGCCCATATGGCCGACCGCATCCGGGTGAACGGCATCAACCTCGGCTGGGTCGCGACCGAGGGCGAACGGCGGATGCAGGCCGAAACGCTGGGGAAGGGCGAGGACTGGCAGCAGGACGCCGCTGCCGCGCTGCCCCTGGGGCGGCTGGTGACGGCCGAGGAATGCGCCCGGCTGGTGGCCTTCCTTCTGTCGGAGGCCTCTGATCCGATGAGCGGGGCGGTGATCGACTTCGAGCAGAAAGTGACGGGGGCGATCTGAGCCATGCCGCAGCCTTCCGCCCCGCGCGATTTCGAGGCCCTGCGGGCAGCGCTGGTGGCCCGGTCGGACCGGCTGTCGAAGCGGTTGTCGCAAGTGGCGCAGTTCTTCCTGAACCATCCCGAGGAAGTGGCGGTCTCGACCCTTGTGCATCTGGCAGAGCTTGCCGCCGTGCCGCCTGCCACCATCACCCGCTTTGCCAAGGAGCTGGGGTTCCAGGGCTTTTCCGACCTGCAACTGGTGTTCCGCGAACGGCTGCTCGGCCCCCGTCTGCCCTATGCCGAGCGCGTCTCGGGCGCGGGAGACCGCGATCTGGACCAGCCGGGGGTGGTGTTCGGAAGTTTCGTCCAGGCCGCGGTGCAATCGCTCTTGCGGATCGAGGAGGCTTTGGACCGCGACCAGCTGGAGGCCTGCGTCGAGGTGCTGGCGGGGACCGAGGTCGTCCATGTCGCCGCCGCGCGGGGGGCCTTCGGCCTTGGCGCCTATACGGTCTACGGGCTGGGCAGCCTCGGCCGGCGGGCGCAGCTGATCGACAACCTCGGCGCCATGCGGGGGATGCAGGTCGGGGCAATGGGGCCGGGGGACACGCTGCTGGCGATGACCTTCGACGATTACACGCCCGAGACGGTGGAAGTAGTGAAGCTGGCCGCCGCGAAGGGCAACCGGGTGCTGGCGATCACCGACAACGCGCTGAGCCCAGTCGCCGGGCTGGCAAGCCATGTGCTTTACGTCAACGAGGCCCGGCTGGGCCATTTCCGCAGTCAGGTGCCCGCGATGGTGGTGGCGCAGGCGATGATCGTCGGGCTGGGGCGCAGGCTCGGCACGGTTGATATCAATCAAAATCATAAAAATGAAAATTTCGTTGCATCGACTCGCATCTTGGCCAAGGATGGCCGGGGGAGGACGTCATGATGCACAGCCGGTTCGATTTTTCCGGGGCCGAGGTCGTAGTGGTCGGCGCCAGCCGTGCCGGGATCGGGGCGGCTATTGCGCGCGCCTTCCAGGAGGCAGGCGCGCGGGTGGAAATCACCGGGGCCGAGCCGGAGCCCGCGCCGGAGGATGCGGCGCGCTTCGGCTATACGCAGCTTGACGTGACCGACGGCGCGGCGGTGAAGGATTTCGCCGCGCGGCGAGACAGGCTGGACGTGCTGGTCAACTGCGCCGCGATCACCGCGCGGGGCGAGGAGATGGCGCCCGAGTTCTTCGCCCATGTGGTGAACGTGAACCTGCACGGCACTTTCCGCATGGCCGAGGCTTTCCACGGGCAGCTCAAGGCCGCGAAGGGCGCACTGATCAACATCGCCTCGATGTATGCGATGTTCGGCAGCCCGAGGAACCCGGCCTACGGGGCCTCGAAGGCCGCCGTGGTGCAGCTGACCAAGTCGCTGGCCATCGCCTGGGCGGGGGACGGCATAAGGGTGAACGCGGTCGCGCCCGGCTTCATCGTCACCCAGCAATCCGCCCGCAGCCGCACCGATCCGGCGCATGTCGCGGCAGTGAACCTTCGCACACCCATGGGCCGCTGGGGCCAGCCCGAGGACATCGCCGGGCCGGTCCTGTTCCTTGCATCCGAGGCCGCCGGGTTCATGACCGGCACCTGCCTTGCCATTGACGGGGGATATTCCGTTGCCTGACCTCTCTACCATCGGCGCTGCCGTCATCGGCACCGGCTTCATCGGCTCGGTCCACCTGGGCACCCTGCGGCGGCTGGGGATTCCCGTCGTCGGGGTCCTCGGCTCGAGCGCCGCGCGGGGTGCCGACCGGGCACGGGCGCTTGGCGTGGCGAAGGCCTATGGCTCGCTGGACGAGCTGCTGGCCGATCCGGCGGTGCAGGTGGTGCATGTCACCTCGCCCAACGTGGCGCATTACGGGCAGGTGAAGGCGATCCTTCAGGCAGGCAAGCATGTGATCTGCGAGAAGCCCCTGGCCATGACCTCAACCCAGTCCGCTGAAATGCTGGCCATGGCCCGGGCGTCCGGCAAGGTGGCGGCGGTCTGCTACAACACCCGCTTCTACCCGCTGAACCAGCAGGCCCATGGCATGATGAAGGCGGGCGACCTGGGCGAGCTGCGCCTGATCACCGGGCATTTCCACCAGGACTGGTTGGCAAAGGACACCGACTGGAACTGGCGGCTTGAGGCGGAGGAGGGCGGCCCGCTGCGGTCGGTCAGCGACATCGGCACGCATTGGGTGGACCTGACGAATTTCATCACCGGACAGAAGCCCGTGTCGGTGATCGCGGAACTCGCCACCTTCATCCCCGAACGGCAAAAGCCCCTCGGCCCGGTGGAGACGTTCACGGCATCGAAAGGCGCGACGGAGACGCGGAAGATCGAGACGGACGATGCGGCCACGATCCTGCTGCGCTATGGCAACGGCGGGCGGGGGATGATGTCGACCAGCCAGGTCAGCCACGGGCGGCGCGGGCTGCTCAGCTGGGACATTTCCGGCGCGAAAGCCTCGGCCGCCTGGTCCGCCGAACATCCCGAGGACCTGTGGATCGGCCACCGCGAGGCGCCGAACCAGATCCTGCTCCGCGACCCGTCCTTGATGAACCCGACCGGGGCGGCGGCGGCCTTCATGCCCGGCGGCCACCCGGAAGGCTTCGCCGACACCTGGGCCGCCTTCTTCACCCAGGTCTACCGCGACGTGGCGCGGGGCGGTCGCGGGCCTGAGTCGACCTGGGCCAGCTTCGACGACGGGCATTACGAGATGCTGTTCTGCGATGCCGTCCTGGCCAGCGCCGCGCGTGGGGCCTGGGTCGACGTGGCACAAGCATAAGGAAGACCACACATGCAACTTGGCATCCTCACCGCCCCCTTCGCCGATACACCGCTGGAAGCTGTCGCCGACTATGCCGCCAGCGCAGGCTTCGAGGCGCTGGAAATCGCCTGCTGGCCGCAGACGGGCGGCGAGAAGCGTCGCTATGCCGGGACCGCGCACCTGCCCATCGAGGAGATGACCCAAGCGCGGGGATCCGAGATCATGGGGATGCTGCGGGCCAAGGGGCTGACCGTCTCGGGCCTCGGCTACTATCCGAACCCGCTCCACGCCGACGCCGCCCATCGTGAGGCGGTGACCGGGCACCTGAAGAAGATCATCACCGCTGCCGGGATGATGGGCGTGAAGGTCGTCAACACCTTCGTCGGCGGCGACCGGACGCTGACCGTCGACCAGAACTGGTCCCGCGCCACCGAAATCTTTGCCCCCATCGTCGCCCATGCCCAAGCCAGCGGAGTGACGCTCGCCTTCGAGAACTGCCCGATGATCTTCAGCCATGACGAATGGCCGGGCGGGCACAACATCGCCTATGCCCCGCGCATCTGGCGGCGGATCTTCGAGACCTGGGGCGATGCGGTGGGAATGAACTATGACCCCTCGCACCTCGTCTGGCAGATGATCGACGCAAACCGGTTTGTCCGCGAATTCGGCGCCCGCATGGTGCATGTCCACGCCAAGGACCTGATGATCGACCGCGACGGGCTGTATGAAAACGGCATCATGTCCGCCGGGATCGGCTGGCAGATCCCCCGGATGCCGGGCCTGGGAGAGGTCGACTGGCAGGATTTCTTCGCCACCCTCTACCGCGCGGGCTATGACGGCCCGGTCATCATCGAACATGAGGACCGCACGTTTGAAGGCACCGACGACAAGATCAAGCGCGGCTTCGCCCTGGCGCGGGACATCCTGCGCCCCTATGTGAAATAGCCATGTCGGGCGGGCCGCCCATCACCCGGGCATTGCGGCCGTCAGGCACGGGCGGTGCTGGCGCGGACCACAAGCTCGAAGGGCAGCCGGACCGGCACGGGCGCTTCGCCTGCAAGGATCGAGAGCAGCACCCGCATTCCCGCCGCCCCCATCTCGGACCGGGGCTGGCGGATCGTCGTCAGGGCCGGGATACAGGTCTGGGCGAAATGGATGTCGTCGAAGCCGATGATCGACAGGTCGCGCGGGACCTGGATACCAGCCCCGGACGCCGTGGACAGGAAGCCCATCGCCATCTCGTCATTGGCGAAGAACAGCGCGGTCGGGCGGTCGGGCAGGGCGACGAACCGTGCGAAGGCCGCGCGCCCGCTGTCCAGGCCGAAACTGCCCGGAAGCTCGAACTCCGGCCGATGCCGCAGCCCGGCCTTGTCCAGGGCTCGGCGATAGCCCTGCAGGCGCTGTTCGGTCAGGATGTTGCTTTCGGGTCCGGTCACATGGCCGATGCTGCGGTGACCAAGCGAGATCAGATGCTGCACGGCCGCCTCGGCCGCAGCGGCATTGTCGATGGACACCGTCAACGGCCCGAAATCGCTGCCGACCTCGGAGATCGTGACGATCGGCACCGCCCGCTGCTCGGCGGGGACTGGGATGTCGGACCAGCGCGCCTTCGGCTCGGCCAGAAGCAGCGCCCCATCGGCGCGCC
>NZ_DAIQAT010000043.1:18028-22955 GCF_036781545.1 Tabrizicola sp. | reverse complement strand
AGGTCCAGCCCGGCCTCCGCCGCCCGCCTTGCCACATGCGCATCCAGCGCGGCAGCCCCGGCGATCACCCGCTCGCCCTCGACGGCAATCCCGTTGAAGCCCCGCCCCAGCCGGATCACCACTGCCCGAAGCCCCCCTCGCGCACGATCAGGTTCGAGCCGACGCCCATCGGAAACACGGCCACCGAAGGGTCCAGGGCGCCCAGGAAACCGGCCAGATCGGCCTCGTCCGCCGGCTGGAACAGCCAGTCCGCCGGCCCCCCGACCCGAAGCCAGGTCAGTTCGGCCAGCGAACGGTCCGGCGTCAGCACGCCGCGCGGTTCAGGAAATTTCGTCATGGCCCGGTTTCTGCGGCGGTTTTGCACGTCGTGCAAGCCCTCAGGCGCGCCGGAACCATGCCACCGCCATGCCCGCGAAAAAACCCAGCAGCATCGGCAGCGCGAAAAGCAGGGTCGATCCGGCCATGCGCAGACCCTCGGCGGCATCCAGCCCCCGGTCCTGCCACTGCATCGCGATCATCACCACCAGCGCCAGCACCGGCAGCGCCAAAGCCGCGCCCCAGCCGTAGCGCCGCGTCATGGCATAGGCGATGACCCCGGCGAAGACCACCATGGCCCCAGCCATGACCCAGAGACCGGCCATCCCCTACCCCACCTGACGGCGCAGCCAGCGCCAGAAGAACACCACCGGCCAGCGCAGGATCGACGCCCCTGCCACCAGCAGCAACAGCCCGATCACCGGCCCGCTCTCCCAGGTCACCCAGCCCAGAAGCGGCACGCCGATGGCGATCATCACATAGGCCGCGCGCCAATGCAGGTCGCGCGAGGGGAACATCCCGATCACATTCGCCGCGATCAGCCAGACGAAGCACAGGGCAAGCGGCAGCATCACTTCTCCAGCTCCTTCGGCAGCCGCGCCTGACGCCCCGTCGCGCGGCCGAGGAAATAGAGCAGCGGATTTCGGAACATCGACAGGAAGGCGAAAAGCCCGATGGCAAGCCAGAGCCAGCCATGCATCCAGCCGATCCAGACCAGCAGCACCGGGGCCGCGGCCAGAAGCGCAAGGCCCGGCACCATCTGCCGCCGCATCGGCAGCATCGCGGTGGCGGCGGCGGCCAGCACCCAGAGACAACCCAGGATCAGCGGCGTGCTCATGCCGGGCCCGCCCCCTGCGTCAGGCGGCCAAATTCCTTCGAAGGAATTTGCAAGACTTTTCGAAAAGTCTTGCCCTCCCTCATGCGGCCTTGCCCAGAAGCTTGGCAGGCAGCGCATTGGCCCAGGTGCTGATCGTCCCCGCGCCCAGGCAGACCACCATATCCCCCGGCCGCGCCTGTTCCTTCACCAGCCGGGCAAGTTCGCTCTCGTCCTGCAAGGCGCGGGCATGGCGATGGCCGTGGGCGATCAGCCCCGCCACCAGATCGTCGCGGCTCGCGCCCGGAATCGGGTCCTCGCCCGCCGCATAGACATCGGCGATGGCCACAACATCCGCCTCGTTGAAGCAGGTGCAGAATTCCTCGAACAGGTGGGAAAGCCGGGTATAGCGGTGCGGCTGGTGCACGGCGATGATCCGCCCCTTGGTCGCCTGCCGCGCCGCCTTCAAGACCGCCGCGATCTCCACCGGGTGGTGGCCGTAATCGTCGATGATGGTGACGCCCCCCACCTCACCCACCCGGGTAAAGCGGCGGTTGACGCCTGCGAACCCGGCCAGAGCTTCGCGGATCTCGTCCTTCTTCATCCCCAGATGCCGCGCGACCGCCACCGCCGACAGCGCATTGCTGACGTTGTGGTCGCCCGGCATCGGCAGGGTGCAGCCCTCGATCATCCCGCCCTCGCCCTGCAAGGCGATGTCGAAATGCGCCACCCCGTTCTCATAACTCAGGTTCACCGCCCGCACATCGGCCTGCGCGTTGAAGCCGAAGGTCACGACCCGGCGGTCCGTCACCCGCCCGACCAGCGCCTGCACCTCGGCGTGGTCGGTGCAGCAGACCGCCAGCCCGTAGAACGGCACGTTCGAGACGAAATCCAGGAACCCCTTCCGCAGCGCGTCGAAGGTGCCCCAATGCTCCATGTGTTCCGGGTCGATGTTGGTCACGATGGCAATCGTCGCGGGCAGCCGGTTGAACGACCCGTCCGACTCGTCCGCCTCCACCACCATCCACTCCCCGGCGCCCGCGCGGGCATTCGAGCCATAGGCGTGGATCACTCCCCCGTTGATCACCGTCGGATCGAACCCGCCCTTGTCGAGCAAGGTCGCCACCATCGTCGTGGTCGTCGTCTTGCCATGGGTCCCGGCCACCGCGATGTTCGACCGCAGCCGCATCAGCTCTGCCAGCATCTCGGCCCGCCGCACCACCGGCAGCTTCCGCCGCCGCGCCTCTTCCAGCTCCGGGTTGCCCTTCTTGATCGCGGAAGAGATCACCACGACCGAGACCCCGTCGCCGATGTTCTCGGCCCGCTGCCCCTCGAAGAAGGTCGCCCCCAGCTTCACCAGCCGCTCGGTGATCTTCGACGCCTTGGCGTCCGAGCCCTGCACCGGATAGCCCAGCGTCATCAGGACCTCGGCAATCCCGGACATCCCGATGCCGCCGATCCCGACGAAATGGATCGGCCCCAGCTCCAGCGGAAGCTTCGTCGCTGCGTTCATGAATGGCCCTCGCCCAACTCTTCAACCAATGCCACCAGCCGCGCCGTCGCGTCCGGCTTGCCCTCGCCCAAGGCCGCCCGCGCCATCGTCTCGGCCCGCGCCGGGTCTTCCAGGATCGCGGCGATGTGGCCCGCGAGGGCTGCGGCGTCAAGCGCCTTCTCCTGCACGACGACCGCTGCCGCTGCGTCGGAAAGCCCTTTCGCATTCGCCGTCTGGTGGTCGCCCGTCGCCGCCGCATAGGGGATCAGGATCGCCGGGCGCCCGATCACGCTGATATCCGCGACCGAGGACGCCCCCGACCGGCTGATCACCAGCTGCGCCTCCGACAGCCTGCGCGGAATGTCCGCGAAGAACGGCGCGATCTCGGCCCGCACCCCCGCCGCCTCATAGCCCGCCGCGGCCCGCGCCGCATCCTCGTCCCGCGCCTGATGCGCCACCCGCAGGTTCGCGCGCAGGCCCTCCGGCAACAGCGCCACCGCCGCCGGCACCACATCCGACAGGATGCGCGCGCCCTGGCTGCCGCCGATCACCACCAGCGCCATCGGATAATCTCCCGGCGGGATATAGGGCGCCGAGGCCCGGTCCAGCACCGCCTGTCGCACCGGGTTGCCCACAGGCTCCCCGGTCACGCCCGCGGGCAACGCGGTGGGCCAGGTCCCGCAGGCCACCTTGTCCACCCGCCGCGCGAAGATCTGGTTCACCCGGCCAAGAACCCCGTTCTGTTCATGGATCATCCGCGGCCGCCGCAGCACCCAGGCCGCCGACAGCGCCGGGATCGAGGGATAGCCGCCGAACCCCACCACAACCACAGGCCGGTCGCGCAGCTGCGACACCAAGGCCCCCAGCACCCCGCCCAGAATCCGGAACGGCACCCCAAGCTTCGCCGCCACCCCGCCCCGCGCGAAGGTCGCCGAAGCCACCCGTTCCACCGCCACCTCCGCCGGGAAGCCGCCCGCATAGCGCGCGCCCCGCTCGTCGGTCGACAGCTTCACCCGCCAGCCCCGCGCCAGCATCGCCTCGGCCAGGGCCTGCGCCGGGAACATATGCCCGCCCGTCCCCCCCGCCGCGATGAGAAGCAGCTTCCCCGCCATCAGCGACCCCGCCGGAACACGTCGCTCATCTGCCCGCGCGGGCGCTCACGGGTCAGCGCCAGCAGCATCCCCAGCGTGATCCCCGCCGCAATCACCGACGACCCGCCATAGCTCACGAAGGGCAAGGTCATCCCCTTGGCGGGCAGCAGCCGCACCGCGACCCCCATGTTGATCATCGCCTGCACCCCGAAGATGCAGGCCATCCCCGCCCCCGCCAGCCGCGCGAACGGGTCGCGCTCGGGCAGCAGACGCCACAGCGACCGCACCACGATCACCCCGTACAGCGCCAGGATTCCAAGCACCAGCAGCAGCCCGTATTCCTCGGCCGCCACCGCGATGATGAAGTCGGTATGCGCGTCCGGCAGCGACCATTTCACCTGCCCCTCGCCCACGCCCACGCCGAAGAACCCGCCCTCCTGGATTGCGTTCGCCGCATAGCCAAGCTGCGTGCGCGGATCGACATCGGGCGACAGGAACCCGTCGATCCGCCGCGCGAAGTGCTCGCTGCTTTCATAGAAGGCCAGCCCGCCCACGCCCACCAGACCGCCCACGATCCCGATCAGCAGCATCGGCGCGCCGCCGATGAAATAGACCACGCCCCAGGCGAACAGCACCAGCGCCGACTGGCCGAAGTCCGGCTGCATCGCCAGGAACCCGACCACCACCAGCGTCAGCACAAAGGACAATGTCTTGCCCGGCGGGCCGTTCAGGTCCTGGCTGGCAGCGATCAGCCAGGCCACCACGATCACGAAGCCGGGCTTCAGGAACTCCGACGGCTGGACGCTGGCGAAGCCGAACGAGAACCAGCGCACCGCGCCCTTGCCGAAATCGGTGCCGAACAGGGGCAGCATCATCAGCGCGAACATCGAGATCGCGAACCCCATCACCCCCAGCCTGCGCACCATGTCCGGCGGCATCATCGAGATGCCCAGCATCACCACCAGCGCCACCCCGCCGAAGAAGGCCTGCCGCTGCACATAGTAGAACGGCTCCAGGCCGTTGCGCGTCGCCAGCGGCACCGAAGCCGCCAGACCCAGCAGGAGACCCACGCCGAACAGGATGAAGACGCTGGTCAGCGTCCATTTGTCGATCGTGCGCCACCACCTCGGGATGACCGGCTCGGACACCCGAACGGGATTGGAGCCATAGACCATTTCAGTCATGGAAAACCGCCTGTTACGCCTGCTCTGCCTT
>NZ_DAIQAT010000043.1:0-17928 GCF_036781545.1 Tabrizicola sp. | reverse complement strand
GGAGCCATAGACCATTTCAGTCATGGAAAACCGCCTGTTACGCCTGCTCTGCCTTTGGAAGCCCGGGTGTATCCCCCAGGTCTTCGCGGGCCAGAGTAGCGCCAAACCATCCGCAAGGCCAGCGGGAATGCGGGGCTACCCAAGGCGATTCGAGAAGCCTCCAACGGAACAGCGCTTCAGCCCCCCGTAGAGTGCGCTACAGTGCACCGGCCACCCCGTAGGCTGGGGGTTCCACCCCACCAACCCGCGCCCCATCCGCAGCTTGTTGCGCACCCTGGCCCTTCGCCCGCCCAAAGCGCCACCCCTCCCCCTCGTGGGAGAGGTGAGAGGTGGGAGCATCCGGCTATATCGCCCGGCCGAACTGACCGTAACAAAAACCCCGTCCCGGGCTCGACCCGGGACCTCGACCCAAAGTCGCGGTGCCGCTTGGCAAGCCGAGGTCCCGGGTCAAGCCCGGGACGAGATATGGCGCCCTATCCGTTCCGGATCACATGATCCGCCGCGACCGACCCGTCCCGCACCCAGCGCCCGTTCGGCAGGTCGTTCTCGTCCAGCTTCGCGATGATTTCGGCCTCGGTCAGCCCCAGCCGCTCCCACCGCCCCCGCAACCGGGCGCGCAGCACATGCTCGGGCACCTCGACCATCACCGTCAGGTCGAACATCGGGTGCAGCCGGTCCCAGGGCGACTGGTTCAGCAGCAGCCAGTTGCCCTCGACCACGATCACCGGCACCTCGCGCGGGATCAGCCGCGCCCCGGCCCGGGCGATCTCGATCTTGCGGTCGAAGACCGGGACGGCGACCTCGTCCTCATCCCGCGCCCGCATCCGCTTCAGCGTGTGGTAGAGCCCGCCCACGTCAAAGGTCATCGGCGCGCCCTTCCGCGGACGCAGCCCCGCCGGGACGAGGTGAAGGTCATCATAGTGATAGCCGTCCATCGGCAACACCGCCGCCAGACCCGGCTGCCGGGCGTTGAGCTTGCCCGCCAGCTTGTCGGCCAGCGTCGATTTCCCCGACCCCGGCGCCCCGGCCAAAGCCACGATCACCCGGCCCCCACCCGCCGCGCGAGCCTCCAGCACCTCCGCCACCGCCCCCAGCGCCGTCTCCGCCCCGCCCATGCCCGCCTCCCGTCCAGCGCCCCGGGCCAGAATGGCCACCGCCTGCCCCCGAGGCAAGCCCGGCGCACACCAGCCACCCTTGCACCGGACTGCCGAACTTAGCACCCTGCCCCTGTCATGACAGCAATCGTAGGGTGCGTGATTTCACGCACCATCCCCCATCACCACACGCATGACAGTTCAAACCCCGCCCCCGGCGACACAGTCATCTTTCCGCCATGACGGTGCGTAAAAATCACGCACCCTACGGCTTGCTGGCTGCTCGGCGTCATCGCACCGGACCGCAAGACCACGGGCCGGGTGACCGCGAACTTCCGGCAGGTGGTGAAGGAAGGTGACCTGCGACTGCATCCGCAGATCGCCGGGCTTGTCGAGCCGGAGATGCTGGAGAAGATGGGGCATCTGGCAAAGGAAAGGCTGTAAAATGACTTACCAGCTCTATGAGAAGCCACTGGGTCATACGAGCCTTGATTTCGACCTTGTCGATGGCGACATGAAGAAGGTCGAGAATGAGGACCGCAGCATCGATATCGGGATCAATCCGCCCGAACTCTCGCAAGTGATGCGGTTCGGTCGGCGGGTGAAGACCGAGTTTCTGCCCACGCGCATCCGCCCGCTCACCAATCAAAGCCGGATGCCGGACTTCGCGATTGTGCGACTTGCCCAGATTTGCTCAGCAAAGTTCCGAGATGTGGTCGAGGCGCTGGAACCAGGCGTGCATCAGTTCGTGCCCGTCGAGGTGGTGAGAAAGAATGGCGACCACCTTGCGGACATGTTCTGGTTCGTGCCGTGCAACCGCCTAGACACGCTGCAACTCGATCTGTTGCGCCCGCCGCTTACGGAACGGGGCTTTTACACTGGTTTGGCAAACGAGCCACGCACAGTCTTCAGCCGCAGCAAGATCGGCAACCATCATGTCTGGATCGATAAGCGGATGGTCCGCGGGTTCATCTGGGTGTCGGACAAGTTCCATGACGCAGCGGTTGAGGCCGGCCTGATCGGTCTGAATCTAGTCGCCAAAGAAACAGTTTAGCGAGCCGTAGGGTGGGTGCCAACCCACCACTCCCTCGACAAACCACCCCCAGAAAGGCGAGTGCGACGTACCCCGACCGGGCAACGCAATCCCCTGCCCTCAGGTTAACAAACCCCTAACGCCCACAGCCAAGCCCTTGAATTCCTTGCCCCGGAAAACCTGCCCGCGCGCGGGCACCCCGGCTCAGAACGGCACGTCATCCACCTGATCCGCCGGGATCACCCAGCGCGCGACCACCTTCTTCGTCCCGGCATGGTCGAACTCCACGTCCAGCTTGTCCCCCTCGATCCCCATGACCTCGCCATAGCCGAACTTCTGGTGGAACACCCGGTCGCCGAGGACGTAGGGCGAGGACGCCTCCATGTCGATCACCACATGCCGCGCCTCCTGCGGCTGCCGCATGGGGCGGTGGGTCTGGTTCTCCTGCAGCCGCCGCCAGCCGGGGGAATTGTAGACGTCGGCCTTTGAGACCCGCTCCTCCAGCCCCGAACCGAACCCCACCGGCGCCGCCGCCCCATAGCCGCCGCCGTAAAGGCCGGGGGCGGTGAGGACCTCGACATGCTCGGACGGCAACTCATCAATGAAGCGCGAGGGCAGCTGCGACTGCCACTGCCCATAGACCCGCCGGTTGGAGGCGAAGCTGATCGTGCACAGCTCCTCGGCCCTTGTGATCCCCACGTACGCCAGCCGCCGCTCCTCCTCCAGCCCCTTCAGCCCGGACTCGTCCATGCTGCGCTGGCTGGGGAAGAGGCCGTCCTCCCATCCCGGCAGGAAGACCACCGGGAACTCCAGCCCCTTGGCGGCGTGGAGGGTCATGATCGTGACCTTCTCCTCCGCCCCCTCGGTGTCGTTGTCCATGATGAGGGAGACGTGTTCGAGGAAGCCCTGAAGGTTGTCGAACTGCTCCAGCGCCTTGATCAGTTCCTTGAGGTTGTCGAGCCGCCCCGGCGCCTCGGGCGTCTTGTCGTTCTGCCACATCTCGGTGTAGCCGCTCTCGTCCAGGATCGTCTCGGCCAGGCGGATGTGGTCGTATTCGGGGTGGAAGGTCGCGGCGTGCCAACGGTCGACCCCCTCGACGAAGGCCCGCAGCTGCGCCGCCCCCTTCCCCGGGATCACCCCCTTGGCCAGCGCCTCCCGCGCGCCGTCGAGAAGCGGGACCCCCGCCCCCCGCGCCAGCACGTTGATCTTCGACTGCGCCGTATCGCCAAGGCCGCGTTTCGGCAGGTTGACCACCCGCTCGAAGGCGAGATCGTCGTCGGGGGACACCGCCAGCCGGAAATAGGCCATCGCATCACGGATTTCCTGACGTTCGTAGAAGCGGGGGCCACCGATCACCCGGTAGGGCAGGCCGATGGTCAGGAAGCGGTCCTCGAAGGCGCGCATCTGGTGGCTGGCGCGGACGAGGATCGCCTGGCGGTTCAGGTCGACCGGCTCCATGCCGCGGGTGCCGCGCTGGATGGCCTCGATCTCCTCGCCGATCCAGCGCGCCTCTTCCTCGCCGTCCCAGTGGCCGATCAGGCGGACCTTCTCGCCCAGTTCCCCGGCGGTCCACAGCGTCTTGCCCAGACGTCCGGCGTTCTTGGCGATGACCCCGCTCGCCGCTGCCAGGATATGCCCGGTCGAGCGGTAGTTCTGCTCCAGCCGGATCACCTGCGCGCCGGGGAAATCCTTCTCGAACCGCAGGATGTTGCCGACCTCGGCCCCGCGCCAGCCGTAGATCGACTGGTCGTCGTCGCCAACGCAGCAGATGTTCTTGTGCGCCTGCGCCAGCAGCCGCAGCCACAGATACTGGCAGACGTTGGTGTCCTGGTATTCGTCGACGAGGATGTAGCGGAACCAGCGCTGGTATTGCTGCAGCACGTCGGGATGCGTCTGAAAGATCGTGACGCAGTGCAGGAGGAGGTCACCGAAATCGGTGGCGTTCAGGGTTTTCAGCCGGTCCTGATAGGCGGCGTAAAGCTCGGTTCCCCGGTTATTGTAGGCGGAAGCCTCGGAGGACGGCACCTTTTCCGGCGTCCAGGCGCGGTTCTTCCAGCCGTCGATCAGCCCGGCGAGCATCCGGGCCGGCCAGCGTTTTTCGTCGATGTTGGCGGCGAGGACCAACTGCTTCAGAAGCCGCAGCTGGTCGTCGGTGTCGAGGATGGTGAAGTTCGGCTTCAGGCCGACAAGCTCGGCATGGCGGCGGAGGATCTTCACGCTGAGCGAGTGGAAGGTACCCATCCAGGGCATGCCTTCCGCAACCTCGCCCAGCAGGCGACCGACCCGCTCCTTCATCTCGCGCGCGGCCTTGTTGGTGAAGGTGACGGCGAGGATCTCGTTCGGCCGGGCGCGGCGCTGGTTCAGGAGATGCACGATGCGGGCGGTCAGCGCCTTGGTCTTTCCCGTCCCTGCCCCGGCCAGCATTAGGACGGGACCATCCAGCGCCTCGACCGCGGCGCGTTGGGCGGGATTCAGGTCATCGAGATAGGGCGCGGGCCGCGCCGCCATCGCGCGCTGCGAGAGGGGCACGGGGGCGGCTGCGGCCTCGAAGGCCTGATCTTCGTCCCATCCTGTCATGCCCGGCAGTATAGCCGGATCGGCGCGGGGGAAAAGGGCCTGCGTTCCCTGATTGTTCGGGCTTGCGGCGCGGTTTCGGTATGCGGCGGTGCACTGTCGCAAATCTGTCGGAAAACGGCGTCATTCCCTCTTGCGCTGCAATGCAGCGACCCTAATGTGCAGGCGTCCTGCCGCGCCTGGGGAGAGCCGCCGATGCCCGAGTTCAAGAAAATCCTGATCGCCAACCGTGGCGAGATCGCGATCCGCGTGATGCGGGCGGCAAACGAGATGGGCAAGAGGACCGTCGCGGTCTATGCCGAGGAGGACAAGCTTTCGCTCCACCGCTTCAAGGCCGACGAGGCCTACCGGATCGGCGAGGGGCTGTCGCCGGTGGGCGCCTATCTGTCGATCCCCGAGATCATCCGGGTGGCGCGGATGGCGGGGGCGGATGCGATCCATCCGGGCTATGGGCTTCTGTCCGAGAACCCGGATTTCGTAGATGCCTGCGACAAGGCGGGGATCACCTTCATCGGGCCGCGGGCCGAGACGATGCGGGCGCTTGGCGACAAGGCCAGCGCCCGGCGGGTAGCGATGGAGGCGGGGGTGCCGGTCATCCCGGCGACGGAAGTCCTGGGCGATGACATGGCGCTGATCAAGAAGCAGGCCAAGGACGTCGGCTATCCGCTGATGCTGAAAGCCTCGTGGGGCGGCGGCGGGCGGGGGATGCGGCCGATCCTCGGCGAAGACGAGCTGGAGGCCAAGGTCCGCGAGGGGCGGCGCGAGGCGGAGGCGGCCTTCGGCAACGGCGAAGGGTATCTGGAGAAGATGATCCAGCGCGCCCGCCACGTCGAGGTGCAGATCCTGGGCGACAAGCAGGGCAACGTCTGGCACCTCTGGGAGCGCGACTGCACGGTGCAGCGGCGGAACCAGAAGGTCGTCGAACGTGCCCCTGCCCCCTACCTGACGCAGGCGCAGCGCGAGGACGTCTGCGAGATGGCCAAGCGCATCTGCGGCCATGTGGCCTATGAATGCGCGGGGACGGTCGAGTTCCTGATGGATATGGACTCCGGCAAGTTCTACTTCATCGAGGTGAATCCCCGGGTGCAGGTCGAGCATACTGTCACCGAAGAGGTGACGGGCATTGACATCGTCCAGGCGCAGATCCTGATCGAGGAGGGCAAGAGCCTGCCCGAGGCGACGGGCGTCGCGTCGCAGGCCGAGGTGAAGCTGAACGGCCATGCGCTGCAGTGCCGGGTGACGACGGAAGATCCGCTGAACAACTTCATCCCGGACTACGGGCGGCTGACGGCCTATCGCAGCGCCACCGGGAACGGCATCCGGCTGGATGGCGGCACGGCCTATGCGGGGTCGGTCATCACGCGGTACTACGACTCGCTTCTGGTCAAGGTCACGGCCCATGCCCAGACGCCCGAGAAGGCGATTGCCCGGATGGACCGCGCCCTGCGCGAGTTCCGCATCCGGGGGGTGGCGACGAACATCGAGTTCGTGATCAACCTGCTGAAGCACAAGACCTTCCTGGACGACACCTATACGACCAAGTTTATCGACACGACGCCCGCCCTCTTCGCCTTCAAGAAGCGGCGCGACCGGGCGACGAAGATCCTCCTGTACATCGCCGACATCACCGTGAACGGCCATCCCGAGACGGCGGGCCGCGCGAAGCCCCCGGCCGAGGCGCGGGCACCGAAGCCCCCTGCCCCGAAGGCCGCCCCGGCGATGGGAACGCGCAACCTGCTGGAACAGAAGGGTCCACAGGCGGTGGCGGACTGGATGAAGGAACAGCAGAAGGTCCTGCTGACCGACACCACGATGCGCGACGGGCACCAGTCGCTGCTGGCGACGCGGATGCGGTCGATCGACATGATCAAGGTCGCGCCCGCCTATGCGGCCAACCTGCCGGAGCTTTTCTCGGTCGAGTGCTGGGGTGGAGCCACCTTCGACGTGGCCTACCGCTTCCTTCAGGAATGCCCCTGGCAGCGGCTGCGCGACCTGCGGGCCGCGATGCCGAACCTGATGACGCAGATGCTGCTGCGCGCCTCGAACGGGGTGGGCTATACCAACTACCCGGACAATGTGGTGCGCAGCTTCGTGTTGCAGGCGGCGAAGACCGGGGTGGACGTGTTCCGCGTCTTCGACAGCCTGAACTGGGTCGAGAACATGCGCGTCGCGATGGACGCGGTGCTGGAGGCCAACAAGGTCTGCGAGGGGACGATCTGCTATACCGGCGATCTCCTGGACCCCGCGCGGTCGAAGTATGACCTGAAATACTACCTGGACCGCGCGAAGGAGCTGAAGGCGGCGGGCGCGCATGTGCTGGGGCTGAAAGACATGGCGGGCCTCCTGAAGCCCGCGGCGGCCCGCGTGCTAGTCAAGGCGCTGAAACAGGAGATCGGGCTGCCGGTCCATTTCCACACCCACGACACCAGCGGCGCCGCGGCGGCGACGGTTCTGGCGGCCTGCGACGCCGGGGTGGACGCGGTGGATGCGGCGATGGATGCGTTCTCGGGCGGGACCTCGCAGCCCTGCCTGGGGTCCATCGTCGAGGCGTTGCGCAACACCGACCGGGACACGGGCCTGGATATCGCGGCGATCCGGCAGATTTCCGACTATTGGGAGGCGGTGCGCAAGCAATATGCGGCCTTCGAGTCGGGACTTCAGGCTCCGGCTTCCGAGGTCTACCTGCATGAGATGCCGGGAGGGCAGTTCACCAACCTGAAGGCACAGGCGCGGTCGCTGGGGCTGGAGGAGCGCTGGCATGAGGTGGCGCAGGCCTATGCCGATGCCAACCGGATGTTCGGCGATATCGTGAAGGTCACGCCGTCCTCCAAGGTCGTGGGCGACATGGCGCTGATGATGGTGGCGCAGGGGCTGACCCGGGCGCAGGTCGAGGACCCGAAGGTCGACGTGGCTTTCCCCGACAGCGTCGTGGACATGCTGAAAGGCAACCTCGGGCAACCGCATGGCGGCTGGCCGGAGGGCATCCTGAAGAAGGTGCTGAAGGGCGAGAGGCCGCTGACCGAACGGCCTGGCAAGTCGATGGCGGCGGTCGATCTGGAGGCCACGCGCAAGCAGGTCTCGGCCGAGATGAACGGGATCACCGTCGATGACGAGGACCTGAACGGCTACCTGATGTATCCCAAGGTCTTCCTCGACTACATGGGCCGCCACCGGCAATACGGGCCGGTCCGCACCCTGCCGACGCAGACCTTCTTCTACGGGATGCAACCCGGCGACGAGATCGCGGTCGAGATCGACCCCGGCAAGACGCTGGAAATCCGGCTGCAGGCGGTGGGCGAGACGACCGAGGACGGCGAGGTCAAGGTGTTCTTTGAACTCAACGGCCAACCCCGGGTGATCCGGGTGCCGAACCGGGCGATGGTTGCCAAGGCCGCCGCCAAGCCCAAGGCGCAGGACGGCAATCCGGCCCATATCGGCGCACCGATGCCGGGGGCGGTCGCCTCTATCGCGGTGACGGTGGGGCAGAAGGTGCGGGCGGGCGACCTTCTCCTGAACATCGAGGCGATGAAGATGGAGACGGGCCTGCATTGCGACCGGGAAGCCACGATCAAGGCGATCCATGTCCATGCAGGCAGCCAGATCGAGGCGAAGGACCTGCTGATCGAATTGGAGTAGGGGAAAGGGTGGGCGATCTCGCCCACCCCGACCTTTGCGTCAGTAACGGTCGAAGAAGCTTTTCACTTCGCGTTCGGCATCCTCGCGGGTCTTTCCGTAGTGTTCCTGCACCTTGCCGGCCAGCTTGTCCGCATGGCCTTCGGCAATGTCGAGGTCGTCATCGGTCAGCTTGCCCCACATGACCTTGGCTTCGCCCTTGATCTGCTTCCACTTGCCGGCGATCTGGTCGTTGTTCATCGTCGTTCTCCTTCGTGTGGCAGCGCAAGGGGCGCCGCCTTCATGCCAGGATGACGTGCAGGGCCGGATTTGGTTCCCGACAGGCAGCGGCATCGGCGCGGAATCGCGCAAACAAAAGGGCCGCCCCGAAGGACGGCCCCGCGTTCGGATACCCCGAAGGATCAGGCGGCGGTGAAGGCGCCCGCGTCGACGGCGGCCTGCAGCTCTTCAGCCGACAGTTCGCCCGAAGCGTCGGTGTCGGCGGCCTTGAAGGCTTCTTCGGTGGCGGTGGTGTAGGCGGCCTGCACTTCGGCCAGCGAGAAGGTGCCGTTCGCATCGGCGTCGGCCACGACCGGGGCAGCAGCGTCTTGCGCGAAGACGCCGGTGGCGGTCAGGGCCGAGGCGGCCAGAACGAGGGCGAATTTGGTCATCGTGTTTCTCCACATTGCGGCAGCGCAGAAGGCGCGGCCACACAAGAAGGCGATATTGCCTTCGCCGCGCAAGCTATTCAAAACATTTCCGAATCCAAGCTGATTCTGCGGCAGGTTACTAACTCCTCACGGCGAATTTACTGCGCCGCGACAGGCGCGCGCCGCGACTGCAGCCATCCCCATGACGGGCCTGCATCGCACACGGGACGCGACACGGACCGAGCAAGAAATTTGCGCCGGAAAGCACTTTCCCTCTTGCGGCCCCCCGCTGGTCTTTATACATCCCCTCTCGTCCAGACGGTGCGGGCGTAGCTCAGGGGTAGAGCATAACCTTGCCAAGGTTAGGGTCGTGAGTTCGAATCTCATCGCCCGCTCCAGTTCGGACAGTGCTTGCAAAAGCATAGAAGGCGCCCCGAGGGGCGCCTTTTGCTTTCAGGGCGATGCGAGCATTCGGAGCCGCCCATGTCGCGGTCAGAGTTGCCGCTTTGGGGTGATGGCCGCTCCTAGTTCTTAGCTATCATCTCCGGTTCCGTGGTTCTCCAGAACGAAATCGACATCCTTGTCACCCCGGCCGGACAGGTTGACCAGGACGCTTTCCGAGGAAGGCCGCTGCGCCGCCAGCCGGATCGCGAAGGCCAGCGCGTGTGCGCTTTCAAGCGCCGGTATGATCCCCTCCGATTTCGTGATGCGAAAGAAAGTATCGATCACCTCCCCGTCCGGGATGGCCGCGACGGACAACCGCCCTGCCCCATGCAGCATCGCGATCTCCGGTCCGACCCCCGGATAGACCAACCCCGATGCGACCGAAGACACCCGCGCAGGCGTGCCGTCCTCTTGCTGCAGAACGATGGACTGCGCGCCGTGCAGTGTGCCGGGCGTTCCGAAGGTCAGCGTCGCCGCGTGTTGCCCCGGCTCACCCGATTTGCCGAGAGGCTCCACCGCATGAAGGGCGACGCCGGGATCGTCGAGAAAACCCGCATAGAGGCCCATCGCATTCGACCCGCCAGCCAGGCAAGCCACGACATGATCGGGCAAGGCACCGCCGCTCAACGCCAGGAACTGACGGCGGGCCTCCCGACCGACGACCGACTGGAAATCCCTTACGATCATCGGGAAGGGGTGCGGCCCGATCGCCGAGCCGATCGCGTAAAGCGCGTGGTCCCGCTGCGCGACATAGGCGTGGAAGGCGGAATCGCTGGCCTCCTTCAGGGCCGACTGCCCGGCGGTCGCCGCGACCACGCGGGCGCCCAGAAGGCGCATGCGCCCGACGTTCGAGCTTTGCTTCGCGATGTCGACCTCACCCATGTGAACCTCGCATTCGAGGCCGAAACAGGCCGCCGCGGCGGACAGCGCAACCCCATGCTGGCCCGCCCCTGTCTCGGCGATCAGCTTGCGCTTGCCCATCTTGCGCGCGAGCAGCGCGAAGCCCACGCAATGGTTGATCTTGTGCGCGCCGGTATGGTTCAGGTCCTCGCGCTTCACGTAGATGCGCGCGCCTCCGATCTGATTGCTGGTGTTCTCCAGGAAGTGGACCGGCGTCGGCCGCCCCTGGAGACCCGTCCGAACCTTTTCGAGAGCGTTCTGGAAGTCCGGCGTGTCCCGCAATGCGAGATAGGTCGATGCCAGTTCCTCCAGTGCGGGCCAGACCTCGGGCGGATAATGGTTGCCGCCGAATTGTCCGTAATACCCATTGGCATCGGGGAACCTGGTCGAATGTGTATGGCCGTCCTGCGTCATCCTGAAACCTCGAAATTTCGATGCCGAGGGTAAGCGACCGATCCGGCGCCGTATTGAACAGGATTTGCATGCCTCTGCGGACAGCGCCAAGCGCGCGTGGAAGCAACGCCGTTTGCCTAGCGCGCGCGCCCTGATTGCCGGCGCGGTCCGCCCTTCGTTTGACGCGTTCCGCCGATGTCCCGCGAAAGCGCGCCGGGAGGCACCCCGAACACCTTCTTGAACTCACGGGTGAGATGGGCTTGGTCGCTGAAATCCAGCATGAGGGCAACCTCGCTGAGGTTCTCCCCCTCGCAGATCAGTTCCCGGGCCTTCGCCACCCGTACCTGACGGACATAGGTCTGGGGCGCCATTCCCACCGCGGTGCTGAAGGCCCTGACAAGGTGGCTCTTGTGCACCCCCATTTCGCGCGCAAGGTCTTCGGTCCGCATCGCACGGGTGCCGTTGGCGTGGATCAGCAGGCAGGCCCTGCGAACCAAGGCACCGGGGCTTTGAACTGCCGGGTCTGTCGAGAAATCACAGGCCGCCAGCATCCTGCGCAGCAAAGCCTCGACGGCACCGCTCTCTGCGACGGGCGCGAACAGGGCCTCGACAAGCTGCACCGTCACCGGCTGCTGCCTCAGAATGGCGGTCTGGATGCCGGGAGGCCCGTCGCTGTGCCCAAGGGCCAGACAGTCGGCGAGAAACTCTCCGGAGGGATAGAGCGTCGCATATTCGGCATCCTCGCCGGAACAGCAGGCCGAATGGACCTCGTAGGGGTTGAAGAAGAAGACGTCGCCCGCACGGGCGGTTCCGCTCCACCGGGCCGACCTGATCTCGGCCGCGCCCCGCCGGAGAGCGACGATGGAATAGGTGCTGTGCAGATGAGGATCGAACCGGCGCGCCGTTCCGCGCGCCTGCAGCAGGTCAGACCGCTGCAGCGCGAAGCTCATGGAATTGACCTGCGTCATCGATGGCGCCCGTTTCGGTGCATGTGGCTTTCCCGCCCCGTGCTGTTGTCCATCGGAGACTCGAGAGCGGCAGTGCACCCAAGGTTTACGAGCCAGGAGCCCGGCAGAAAAGAGCCAACCTTGATCTGGCCGCCTCACGAGCGTAGTAGCCCGGCGCGATCTCGGGGCGCAGGTAGGCGAGCGCGAGCGACGCTTCGACGTGATAGCCGTAAAGGCGCCCAATCAGAGCGCGGCGTAGTCGCGCGATGCGGTCTCATAGGTGAACTTCATCGGCACGGGCAGGTTCGTCTGCCAAGTCTGTGCCACGCCGCCGCCCATCAGTGACAAGGCCCGGGCGGTATCCGCTACGGCACCGCCATAAAGACGGTTTGCGATGTTGAGGACAGCGGTTTCGTGCATCGCCTGGCTGCCCGATCCGCAGGCATCCTTGACAAGCAGGACATGGATGCCGCGTTCCACCGCGTCTTTCACCGTGGCAGCCACGCAGGCCTCGGACCAGCAGCCGCCGATCACCAGCCAGTCGATCCCTGCCCTGTCCAGCATCTGCGGCAGCTGGGGCGCGGTGAAGCAGCTTGCGTCGCGCTTGACGATCACGGTCTCGCCCGGCAGGGGCGTCAGTTCCGGAGAAATCTCGGCGCCGGGCGTCCCTGCGTCGCTGAAGGCCGATCGCCCGTCGTCGCCCAGAGGGTGGAAAGGTCGCGTGATGTCAGCCTGAGTATCGACAAGATAGACCGTATGAAAAACCGCCATCCCTGCCGTCCGGGCCGCCACAAGCAGCAGGGCACAGTTTGCGGCAACGGTATCGTAGGCCTCGACCAGATAACGGGTATCAGTGCGATGCTCTTCCTGCATGTCGATCAGCAAAAGCGCCGTGCGGCCGCGCGGCAGGGTCATGTTCACGTGCATTGTTGTCCCACGTCTCCGGGCCGGTGCGCATGTGCGTGACGGTCGGCGCGCGTACGCATCTCGCGCGGGGTGCAGCCGAACTCGTTTCGGAAGGCGCGTGAAAAGCTCGACGCGCTGGCAAAACCGCAGGAAAGCCCGATGGTGTCGATCGGACCCTTGGAATGCAGCAGGAGATCCGCCGCATGCTTCAGGCGCACTTGGCGCAGATAGGCCGCCGGCGGCAGCCCGGTTTCCTTTCGGAAGGCCCGTTCAAGACGATCGGCCGATATGCCGATCCGCTCTGCCAATCCGCGAATCTCCATCGGTTCGTCCAGGGCCTGCTCCATCATCGTGACGGCCGTCAGGACCATGTCGTCGCGGATGCCAGTGCGCAAGCGAAGCTGCATCCGCTGGCGGTCGGTCTCGTCGCGCAGGGGGCTGTGCACGAACCACTCCGCGACTTCGCCCGCGATCTCGGCGCCGTGGTCACGGCAGATCATCTCCAGCATCATGTCCAGCGCACCGATTCCGCCGGTCGACGTGAAGCGCCCGCGATCGATGACGAAAAGATCCTGCCGCATCTCGATGTCAGGGAACGCCTCGCGGAAGGCGCGCTGGCTGGTCCAGTGCAGGGTGCAGGCATAGCCGTCCAGAAGGCCTGCGCGGGCAAGAAGGAAGGCACCATCCGCAACCGAACCCAGCGTCGCCCCGGCCCGCAGCTGGCGGCGTATCCAAGACAGCGCCCGGTTGGCCGTCAGATGATCGGCGTCGCCGCCCGAGCAAACGACGATCCGGTCCACGTCGGGCGCGGCATCTGCGCCGTGGTCGGGCTCGATCCGCAACCCGTTCGAGGCGCAGAGCGGCCCGGCCGCATTGGCCACCACAGTCCATTCATAAAGCCTGCGGTCCGCTAGAAGGTTGGCGGCGCGCAAGGGCTCCATCACTGCCGAGAAGGCCATGAGCGGGAAGCCGGGGAAAACCAGCAGGGCATAGCGGATCGGCGGCGAGTCACGCGAAGGCGGATGCGCGGCAGGAATATGGGGGCCGGGCGGCGGCGGCCTCAGCATGGCGCGAGTCCCAGCGCCCGGCGCAGATGGGTGATGGCGGGCTCGGTCGGCAGGGCAGCCAGAAAACTGTGCGGTTGGCCTTGGGCGATCACCAGCACCGCACCGGCTTGCTGCGAAAGGGCCTCGGACTGGTAGAGGATCGGGTCGCTGCCGCCGCCCACAACCGTCATCCGGGGCGGGAAGGCAAAGCCCGGGGCGGCAGGGTCGTAAAGCGGATTGCCTTTCGCGATGCCCTTCGGGTCCAGTCTGCGCTGATAGGCGGCAAGGGATTTCGGCCCCAGTCCCTGGGTTTCGTCGTCGCCCAGCGTGGCCGGACGCGGCACGGAGGTGCCGCCGCCCGGATAGAACAGGATCGCATCCTCGATCCGAACGCGTTCCTCCCCCGCTAGGCCGGCGAAGGCCCAAAGCGCCACAAGGCCCCCGGCACTGTCGCCCATCAGCCGCGCGCGGGGATAACTGCACAACCGCGCGCGGACAGCGGCGACGGCATCTTCGGCCTGCGCGGGCAACGGGTTCTCCGGTGCCAGACGGTAGCGGATCGAATAGACCGGCGCCCGGGCCAGGCTTGCGATCCAGGCGGCGTTGATGCGGTGCGTTTCGGGTGAACCGACGACGAAACCGCCACCATGGAAGTAGACGACCGGCGTGCCGGTTGCCTTGGCCGGCATGAAGCGAAGCCCGCCCGGACAGCCATCCTCGGGGTCGAACGGGGCGATCGAGACGTCCTCGGGCAGGACAGGGTTCACGACCTCGGGACAGGTGTTACGCCAGCGGCGAAGATCTTCTGGATCGCCGTTGATCCAGTCCGGGGCGTCGGCGTCGCGCATCGTCACACCCAGTCGTGCTTGCGAAAAAGTTCCGCGGCGCGGGCGACGGCGTCCTCATTCAGCACAAAGCCGAGACCGGGCTTGCCCTCCAGTGCCAATCGTCCCTTCACCGGGGTCAGACCGGGGCTTTCGACGATGTCCTCCTTCAGGAGCTGCCACATGATCTGGTTGCCATCGTCAAGGTTGGGGATCGCGCGGCCGACGTGATGTTCCGCGCAGGTCGTGATGCCGGTCGTCATCGAGGAATGGATGCAGAGCGTCAGCCCCGCCGCTTCGGCAACCGCGGCCGCCTTCATGGTGCCGCGCAACCCGCCGATCTCGCGCGGGCCGACGGCGATCATGTCGGCAGCGCCCGTCGCGCAGGCCCGGTAGACCTCGTCCAGCGTGAAAACCGCCTGGTCGGCGCCGATGGCGATCTGCGCGCGTTCCGTCACCCGGCGCAGCGCCTCGAGCGACCGCGAGGTGGTCGGCTGCTCGATATACTCGATGCCATAGGGCGCAAATTCCGTCATGCGTCGGATCGCGGTCGAGACATCCCATGCTTCGTTGGCATCGAGCCTGAGCCGCGCCTCGCCGATCGCCTCGCGCACCAGGCTTACGGCCTGCCGGTCATGGTCGACCCCGACGCCGACCTTGAGGTAGATCACCGGCTCGCCGATGCTGGCGGCGTGACGGGCGTCGGCGGCGATCTCCTCGGGGCTTTCACCTTGCAGGAAGTAGAAATAGCCCACGTCCTTGCGACGCTGCCCGCCCAGCAGATCCCAGACAGGACGACCGATAAGCTTGCCCTGCAGGTCCAGCGCGGCCATCTCGACGCCGGATTGCAGCTGGTTGGCATAGCGCGGCATGTTGCCGCCGAAGGTCAGGAACAGTGCCCGATAGGCTTCGGCCCAGCTTTGCGCAATGTCGAAGACCGAAGTGCCGATCAGCCGCCTTCCGATCTTCTGCAGGATACGGGCCTGCGCGGTGGCATCCGGGGCGGTGGTGGTCTCGCCGATGCCGATGGTGCCGTCTTCGGCCTCCATCTCTATCAGGTTGACGTGGAAGGCCTCTTCCACGCCTTGAGACCAGATATAGGGCGCCTTGAGCGGCAGGCGCAGCGAGGTGACGCGGAAAGCGGCGATCTTCATGATGGTCCTTTGATCGAGAGCCCCGACCGACAGCGCGCCCCGCAGTGTCCGGGCGCGGATCGGGCGTGGGCTCGGCACGGCAATTTCATTCCGAAAGCCAGACGTTGTCCAGATGCGCCTCGAAAGCCTGCTGCATCCGCAACCCGTTCACTCCCTTGCGGAAGGACCGGTAGACCGAGCGCCAGTAGGGCTGGATCATCACCCCTGCCTCGCGCAGGATCGTCTCGATCTCCTGCATCAGGGCGCGGCGCGCCTCGACATCCGGGGTGGCAAGCGCCTGGTTCAGCAATTCGTCGAAACGCGGATCGGAAAAGCCGCTTTCGTTCCAGGCCTCGCCCGAACGATAGGCCAGCGCCAGCACCTGCACCCCCAGCGGACGGCCGTTCCATTCGGTGGCGGAGAACGGATATTTCGTCCAGTTGTTCCAGAAGGTCGATCCGGGCAGCACCGTACGCTTCACGTTGAGCCCCGCATCGCGCATCTGCCCCGCCACGGCGTCGCAGGTGGCGGCCTGCCATCCGTCATCCAGCGAGATCAGTTCGTATTCATGCGCCCCTGCCCCCGCTTCGGTCAGCAGCGCCCGCGCGCCAGCGGGATCGTGCACGGCCGGACCGATGTCGAAGAACTCCTCGTGCATCGGGCCGACATGACAGTTTGCAGCGACCGAGCCCGCCCCGTTGACCCCCAGTCGCAAGATTTCGGCATTGTCGACCGCCATCTGTGCGGCCCGGCGCAGGCGGGCATCGGTATAGGGTTCCTGCTGCACGTTAAAGCGGCAGACGATGGTCGATCCGGTGGCGATCTCGCTCGTTTCAGCACCCGAGGCGGTGAAAAGCGGCAGGTTGTCCGCCAGCGTCTCGTCGGTGGCGTCGATCTCGTCCGATTGCAACGCAGCGACGGCGATCGAGGGATCAAGCCCGAGGTCGACCCATTTCACGCCGTCCAGCCAGAACTCGCCCTTCCACCAGGGCGCTTCCTTGCGCTTGACCTCGGCGCCGACCGAGGGGTCCCAGGTGACCATCTCGCAAGGCCCGGTCGAGATCGACAGCGCTTTCATCGGATCGTCCTCGCCGTCATAGCTGCGGTGCATGATCAGCGCCGGATAGTCGGTCAACCCGGCGACCAGCGTGATGTCGGCGCGCGGCATGTGAATGCGCACCGTCCTGTCGTCGACCTTTTCCAGCGCGTCGGGCAGAATCTTCTTCGACGCCGGATCGACGAGCACGCCAAAGCGCGAGGCCATCGAGTTGCCCTCGATGTTCTGGTCGCACCAGCGGGTGATGTTGGCGATGACATCCTCGGCGGCAAAGCTGTCGCCGTTCGACCAGGTCACGCCCGGGCGCAGGTTGAGGGTCAGCGTTCTGGCATCGTCGCTCGTCTCCCAGCTCTGCAGCAGATAGGGTTCGAAGGTGAAGTCGCTGGTCCAGCGGACAAGGTATTCGTTAACCGTGCGGGCGATCTGCGCAATCTGGTGACCGTCGAAGATGCGCGGGTCGCGGAAGGGTTTGACGTTCATCGCGATGCGCAGCGTGCCGCCCTTCCGCGGGGTCTCGGCCATGGCGGGGGTCGCGCCCAGCGTCAGCCCGCCCAACGTGACGGCGCCCGCGGTCGAGACCCCCAGCGCAGCCATGGTGGCGAAGAACTCGCGCCGGTTCATCTTGCCCGCGCGGAACTGCGCGGCAACGGGCTCGGCCATCGGGTGGAGGGGCCGGTCGGTCAGCATGAGGCGGGGCATCGGCAGCTCCTGATCTGGAATTGAAGATGCAACCAGTATCGGCGCAGATCGACGGGGTCGCTTTACCCCAATCCGCAGATAATATGCCGGATGCCGCACCGCCCCGAGGGATCGCGCCGGACATCCTGACAGCGCTTCCGGCAGGAAACGAAGACGATGGGAACCGTATCGGCCCGGGCCGCGCCGGTTCCCGGCGAACAGCCTCCCGTCGTCGACCAAAGCCTGAGCGATGTAGGCCCGGCGCGGCGGGTTACCGCGCCTCGCCGAAGGTGCGGGCCACAGCCTCGCGGTGATTTTTCTCCTCGACATCGCTGCGGGCGATGAGCGTGTAGAACATCGGCACCACGAACAGGGTGAAAAGCGTCCCGATCAGGAGGCCGGTGAAGATCACCATGCCCATGGCCTGACGCGCCGCGGCACCGGCGCCATCGGCGATGATCAACGGCACCACCGCCAACACCATGGCTGCCGTCGTCATCAGGATCGGCCGCAAACGTGTCCGGGCGGCCGCGACAATGGCCTGTCGGCGCGTGGCCCCCTTGGTCTCGCGCTGCTGGTTGGCGAATTCGACCATCAGGATGCCGTGCTTGGTGATCAGGCCGATCAGCGTGATCAG